>JBKDYW010000204.1:0-11047 GCA_046308575.1 Verrucomicrobiota bacterium | reverse complement strand
TTCATGGCATCACGCATGCATCACCACGCTTCGCGGTAAAGTTGAACAATTTCTGAGGCGCTTGGCACGACGGGATTGTTGGCGGGGCTGCCGGAGGCGAGTGCGTCGGAGGCCATTTTTTCCAGCGCCGCTTCGAAGGTTTTGAGCGTGGCGCCTTTGAAGTCGCGGATGCGTGGGACTTCGAGGTGGGCGTTGAGTTTTTCGAGGCCATCGACCAGCGAGGCAGCGGCAGATGTGTTGCAAGCATCGCCCGCGCAGAGTCCCATCGTTCGCGCCACGGTGGCGTAGCGTTCTTCGGCACCAGCGAGCGAAAAGCGCGTCACTGCCGGCAGCAGCATGGCGTTGGAAAGACCGTGCGGAATGTGGAAAAGCAGGCCGAGGGGACGGCTCATTCCGTGCACGAGGCAAACGCTGCTGTTGGCAAAGGCCATGCCGCCTTGCGTGGCGGAAAGCATCATCCCTTCGCGAGCGACGAGGTTGTTGGGATCTTCCCATGCCGGCACAAGATGCGTCGCAGCGAGACGAATGCATGAAAGCGCGATCGGATCGGTCATTTCGCTCGCCTTGCGTGAGACATAGGCCTCGATGCCATGGGTCAGCGTGTCGACGCCGACATGCGCGGTGAGCGGTGCGGGCATGGACAGGGTGAGTTCGTAATCAACAAGTGCGACGAGTGGCAAAAGGTGCTGATCGAGGATCATCATTTTCACATCCCGTTCGGTGTCGGTGATGACTGCCACCTTGGTCACCTCGCTTCCGGTGCCGGCGGTGGTGGGGATGGCGATAAGCGGAGCACCGGCTTTGGGGATCTTGTGATAGCCCATGTAATCCGCGAGCGGTTCGGGATTGGTCGTGAGAATCGAGATCGCTTTGCCAGCATCGAGAGGGCTGCCACCACCGATCGCCACCACCGCCTCTGCACCGCTGCTGCGATAGAGTGCCAAGCCGTCGCGCACATTCTGCACGGTCGGATCCGGCTGCACGCCATCGAAGACCGCAATCTCGTTGCCTGCTTCTTTCAATGGAGCGATGAGACGCGCGACCACGCCGGACTGCACCATGAAGGCATCGGTCACGATGAGCACACGGCTTGCACCCAGACGGCGAAACTGCGGCAGGAGTTGGGCGGATGCGCCACCGACGACGATGACACTGGACGGGATGTTGAATGAGGAGGTCATGTTACCAGCCTTGTGAGCGTACATAGTTTTTGTCCCAGCGCGAAAGGACCACCTTCTGGCGGGTGTAGAACATCACCCCTTCGAGGCCTTGCACATGGAGGTCGCCAAAGAAGCTGCGGTTCCAGCCCGAGAACGAGAAGAGCGCCATCGGTGCGGGTACGCCGACATTGACGCCGAGCATGCCGCATTGGATTTCGCGGGTGAACTGTCGGGCCGCCGCGCCACTCGAAGTGAAGATCGATGCGCCGTTGCCGTAGGAATGCGTGTTCATCATCGCAATGGCTTCATCGAGAGTCTTGGGTCGCATCATCGAGAGCACAGGACCGAAAATTTCCTCTTCGAAAAGGTTCATGCCAGGTTGCACGCGGTCGATGAGTGTCGGTCCGACAAAGAATCCGCGGTCGGGGCTCAAGCGCCTTCCATCGAAGGCAATCTCCGCACCGGAGGCGGGTGCGCCTTCGACAAATCCGAGCACGCGCTTTTGCGCCGCGCCATCGATCACCGGACCCATGTCGGCGCGGTCATTGGCCGAGGTGTCATCGACCTTGAATTCGCTCAGTGCAGCACCGAGGCGTTCGCGCCATTCGTCGGCGGTTTGATCGCCCACGCCCATGAGCAGTGAGCCGGCCATGCAGCGTTGGCCCGCGCAGCCGTAGGCCGATCCGAGGATCGCGCGCAGGGTGGGATCGGGCTCGGCATCGGGCATCACGAGCAGCACATTTTTGGCGCCGCCCGCCGCTTGCACGCGCTTTCCGTGGCGGCTGCCAAGGGTGTAGACATGCTCGGCGATGTGTGAGGATCCAACGAAGCTGACCGCGACGATGCCGGGGTGGGTGCAAAGCGCATCGACCACTTCGCGGCCGCCATGCACGATGTTGAAAACTCCTTCGGGCAATCCGGCTTCTTGGAAAAGCTCGGCGAGTCGCACCGCGGTGAGCGGCACTTTTTCACTGGGCTTGAGAATGAAGGTGTTGCCGCAGGCAATGGCCAGAGGATACATCCACATCGGAACCATGGCGGGAAAGTTGTAGGGCGTGATGCCGGCGCAAACGCCGATCGGCTCGCGCATCGTGACCGCGTCGATTTGATCCGCCACTTGCGGCAGGCTTTCACCTTTGGCGAGGTGGGAAATGCCGCAGGCAAATTCCACAACTTCGATGCCGCGGCGCACATCGCCTTTGGCTTCCTCGAGCGTCTTGCCATTTTCGCGCGTCACGAGTCGGGCGAGTTGCTCAAAGTTTTGTTCCAGCAACTCACGGTAGCGGAAAAGGCAGGCCGCGCGTTTTGGTGCGGGCGTCACCGACCATGTGACAAAGGCGCGGCTCGCGGCATCCACTGCAGCGTCGACTTCGGCTTGGCCGCAGAGCGGGACTTCGCCGATCACTTCGCCGGTCGATGGATTGTGAATCGGAACAAATTGCGTGACGGATGCCGGGGTTTCCCAGCGTGCGCCGATGAGGTTGGGGATGCTTGTTTTCATGAGGTCAAATGGTTGGGGTGATCGAGGTCTTGTGGGTAAGTGCGGCGATCGCCGCTTGGTAGCGTTGAAATTTTCTTTGATAGCGTTGGTGTGCTGCGGCATCGGGAGCGATGCGCGATTTTTCGCGGCAGAGGCTTTGTGCTGCGTCGGCTGCGGCGGGCCAGCGGCCGATTGCAATGCCCGCGCACATCGCAGCACCAAGGGCGCCAATTTCTTCTGCCTCACCGACCGCGATCGGCATGCCAAGGATGTCGGCGAAGAGTTGCAACCACAACGCGTTGCGCGAGGCACCACCGCTCAGGCGGATGAGATCAAATTCAAGCCCCGCGCGCCGAAGCTTGGCGATGTGCCATGCGTGACCAAAGACAATGCCTTCGAGTACCGCGCGGGTGAAGTCGGCGCGGCCGTGACGCGGGGAAAGATGGAGAAACGATGCGCGCAGCGACGGGTCCTGTGGTGCGCCGAAGAGAAAGGGGAGATAGAGCGGGCCATCCTCATCGATCGGCAAGGCCATGGCCTCGGCCACCGCCTTGTCGTAGCGGTTTGCTCCGCCATCGCCGGATGATTCGTCGTAAAAATTTCGCGCGTGCCAGTCGAAGTTGACGGCAGAGGTCGGGCTTCCTTCGAGCACCGTGAAGGTGTTTGGCTCGGCGCCACAAGTGGTCAGAAACAGCGATGGGTCATTGAGCAGATTTGGTACGCGCGTTTGATTGATCGACCAGCTGCCGGCGATGACCGAGAGCGTGCGATGTTCCGAAGCCGCCGCACCGAGCAGCGCCGCTTCGCAATCCAGCGATCCCACCGCGACGGGAAGCCCTTGCCGCAAACCGCAAGCTTTTGCCGCATCGGCAGTGACGGCACCACCGGTAGAAATGCTCTGGCGTGCGGGTGGCAAGGCATGGGCAATTTCGGAAAGCCCTAGCGCTGCAAGAATTTCCGCGTCGTAAGAACGCGTGTGAAGATTGAGCAGGCCCGTTGCGCCGAGGTCGGAAAAATCGCTGGCAAATTCGCCGGTGAGTTTCCAACGGATGAAGTCCTTCACCAGCATGACGCGTGCGATGCGGTGGTAGATCTCCGGCTGATGGTCGCGCACCCATCGCAGCAAAACCGCGGTTTGTCCGGGGTAGAGGCTTTGCTGGATTTTGGGAAAAAGTTTTTCCTGCCAGATGCCGCTTTGCCATTGCGTGGAAATTTCAGCGGCACGCGTGTCGCTCGAAAGGATGATCGGTCCCAGCACCTTGTCATCGGCATCGAGCAGTACGCATCCGTTGCCGCAGGCGCAGATGCCTGCGGCTTCGATTGACGCGCCACCGGATCGATCGATCACTTCGCGGATCACGCCGCAACATGTTTGCCACAGTGCCTCCGCATCCTTTTCGGTGCGACCGGGTGAGGGGTGATCCGCCGGCATCGCGCGCGAGGCGGTGAACGACAACGACCCGTCGGTGGCGAAGAGCGCGGCTTTCACCACGCTCACGCCAATGTCCAGCCCAAGAAGCATGACGGGTTTTTGCGGCATTTTTTGGAATCAGCGACCTTCGTAAATCGCGACCGCATCCGAGACGCTCGCGCCGTTGTGGATCATCGCCATGAAGGCGGCGACGATGCGCGCGGGGTTCGGGTGTTGATAGATGTTGCGACCATAGACCAAGCCGTGGGCTCCTTGTGAGAGGTAGGCATGGGCTTCGGCAAAAACCGTTTCGATCGGTTTCTTGCCACCGCCGCGGACAAGGATCGGGCAGCGCGCGGCTTGCACGACTTCATGATAATCCTCGGGATGATCGGTGGGGTCGGCCTTGATGACATCGGCGCCGAGTTCGCGCGCTTGGCGGACGAGTGGCACGATCAGTTTCTTGTTGCCGTCGACTTGGTATCCGCCGCTTTGCTCGTTGGATTTGAGAACGAGCGGTTCGATCATGAGCGGCATGTCGTAGCGATCGCAGGCAGCGCGCAAGCGGGCTGCGTTGAGAGCGGTTTGGCGGTGCAGGTCGGGCTGGCCGGGCATGAGCAGAAGGTTGCAGACGACTGCGGCGGCATCGGCTTTCAAAGCGCCAATGATTGGCTCATCCCAATGCACGAGTTGGTTGAACATCACCGCATGAATGGTGGGATTGTAGAGATTGCCGACATCGGTGCGCAGCACGAGGGCTGGTTTGCGCGGGCCAGGGATCGATTGAAGAATGTCGGCTTGGCCGATGTTCATTTGGATCGCATCCGGGCCGGCATCGACGAGCGAGCGCACGACGGCAGGCATGTCTTCAAGTCCGTCGAGAAAGCTCACTTCGTTGAAGACGCCGTGATCGATTGCGACATCGAGGCATTTTCCATCGGCGGCGAGGAAGCGGTTGAGGCGGTGTTTGTGTGCGTTGTACATGATTTCGTGGTGGTGGTTTGTTGTTGGTGGTTCAGTGGTTGAAAGTGATGCCGAGTTCGCTGCGGAGTACCTCGAGCGAGCGGGTGATTTCCTCGCTCAGCCGTGTGGCATTCCATCCGAGTGCGGCGGCGCAAATGTCGGCGATTTCTTGAAGGCCGGCTGGCGTGAGTCGACCGAGGATGGCTAGTGAGGTGCGGCGCATCAGCACATCATCGAGCCGAGCGACATCTTCGTGTTCGCAGAAGAAGCGGATCTCGCGGTTCGTGTAGCCAGGTACCGAGGTCAGCGGACGATCATCCCCAGCGGCAAGAAACTTTGCGACATCCTCCGCGCGTGTGCCGTAGCGTGCGATCAGATCGTTCTGGCGTTCTGGTGTTTGCGCCGCAAGCGCGGGCTGCGATTGAATCCATCGCGCGATGCCTTGCTCCGAATCCGGCATGCCGTGGCCGCCGCCGATGTCCGCTTCGGTCGTTGGTCTGATGCGTGATTTCCCAAGATCCTTGAGCACGCGGTCGGTGACTTGCTCGGCAAAGGCGCGAAAGGTGGTCCACTTGCCGCCGATGAGCGAGTAGGTGGGAAATGGGCGGTTTTCGGCCGCTTCCAGCAAGCGGCAGCTGTGGTCGCGGCTGACTTGGCCGGTGGTGCCGGCATTGCTGCGCGGCAGCGGGCGCACCGCGCAAAATCGCGAAACGATGCGCGAGCGATCGAAGTCGAATCCGGGCAGGATGCCTTTGGCTGACTCAAGGATGTAATCGATTTCACGATCATCGCACTGCGCCTCACTCGGTGAGTTCACCGGGATGTCGGTGGATCCCACGATGACGCGATCGTGAAATGGAAACACCAGGCACACGCGGCCTTCGGGGTTTTCATAAAGGATCTGCCCATCGAGTGCCTTGTGCAGCTCGGGATGATCGAGCACGAGATGCGAGCCTTTGGTGCCGCCGATGAATTCGGTTTTCTTGCCGAGCTTGCCGTTGGTCTCATCGATCCATGCGCCGGTGGCATTGATCAGCACCTGCGGGCGCACCTCGAATGTTTCTCCGGTGATCTCGCAGCGCAGCAACACATTTTCGGATTCGATTCCCGATGCGGAAACATGATTGAGCGCGAGCACCGGATGGGCCGCGCACGCATCGAGCACCACCTCGTGGCAAAGTCGCTCGGGGTAGGTAACCCATGCGTCGTGGTAGACCGCCGTGCATTTGATCTCGGGATTCAACTGCGGTAGTCGGCGCAATGATGCGGCGGCGGATTCGAATTCATGCCGGGGCACCATCCGCGAGCGACGCGTGTAGTAATCGTAAAAACTCAGGCCGATCTTCACCCAAAGGGCACCGCGTTTTCCGGTCTTTGCGCCGATGCGCAGCATTTTCAAAATCGCCTCGCGCAGGCCACCGGTCCAACTGAAAACCGGAATGACGGTGCGCAAGGGTTTCACATAATGCCGGGCGTGGCGCAGCAGGCCGTTGCGTTCGGCAAGCGACTCCTGCACGAGGCGGAACTCCGCTTGTTCGAGGTAGCGCAGCCCGCCATGGATCATGCGCGATGAGCCGGCTGTCGCGCCTTCGGAAAAGTCGCCTTGCGTCACCAGCAACGCATCCACGCCTTGGAGGGCGAGATCGCGCAAAACGCCAACGCCGTTGATGCCGCCGCCCACGATGAGCACGGGCCATTCGCGGCGTTGACGCAGGATCTCAAGTTGACTCTCCCTACTCATGGGTGCGTTGTGCTGAACGAGGTTGGAAAAAATTACAGGGGCATGATCTCCTGCACGGTCGGCACGACAGTGAGTTCCATGATTTCCAAGTGCGCCGGTGTCTCGACGATGTCGGCCACGATTTTTCCAAGCTCGAGCGGGTGGGTGCACTTGGCGCGAACGGCCGGGTCGGTGGCGGGGTGGCCGCCGATGCCGGAGTTGTCGCAAAACTCGGTGGCGCCCCACGATGGTGTGAGATTGGTGACGCGCACGCCGCTGGGGCGAAGCTCGAGGTAAAGGCCTTTGCCAAAGCGTTCCACGCCCGCCTTGGCTGCCGAGTAGATCGACCAACCCGGCCACGAATATTTCGCGCAGACGCTGGAGATGTTGATGATGACGCCCGATCCTTGCCCGCTCATGATCGGTGCCACGCGGCGGCAACCAAAGATCACACTGGTGAGATTGAGGTTGATGGTTTGCAGAATCTCTTCGTCGCTTTGATCGGCGGTGGGAGCGATGCGTCCGCCAGCACCTGCGTTGTTGACCAACACATCGATGCGACCGCTGGCATCAAGAACTGTCTTGATGACGCGATCCCAATCGGCGGCGCTGGTGGCATCGGCCACGATGGGGGTGGCACCGATGCGTGTGGCGACTTCGTTGAGTTTGGCCTCATTGCGGGCGGTGATCCAAACGCGATAACCGCGCTGGCAAAAGGTTTCGGCGATGCCGGCTCCGTAGCCGCTGGATGCGCCGGTGACGATGACTGTGGGTGCGTTGTTTGTTTTCATGATTTTAGGAATTCAGGAGATTGTGACCAAAGCGCGCGGAAATGCGCTGGGCTGCCTGCCGCACATTTTCTCCCATTCGGGAAAAGTGCTCGCGGCGGAAACGATAGGACGGACCGGTGATCCAAAGAGCTGCGATCGGATAACCGCGGTGGTTGAAAATCGGCGCAGCCACGCAATGCAGGCTTTCCATTTCCTCCTCGCGATCGAAGGCGAGGCCGGTCTTGCGCGCATCGGCAAGGGCGCGACGATAGGCGCTTGCCGAGGTGATTGTCGCCGGCGTGAACTTGCGGAAGCTGATTTTTTTGATCCGCGCATCCGCTTCGCTCTCGGGAAGAAATGCAAGCATTGCTTTGGCTGGTGCGGCAGTGTGCAGCGGAAAGCGATTGCCCACCTCGACGAGAAACTTGATCGGCTGATTGCTCGGAACCAACTCGAGGACTACGCCCTCATCGCCAAGCAGCGTGCCGATCAACACCGTTTCGCCAGTCAGGTCGCGAAGCTCGCGCATCACATCGAGCGATTTTTCCACGAGGCTGTGTTCATCAAGCGCCTCATAACCGAGGGCCAAAATTTTCCGGCTCAAACGATAGATCCGCCCGTCCTCATCGCGCGTCAAATAACCGCTCAAGTACAGCGTCGTGAGAATGCGAAACACGCTGTTTTTCGGCATCGCAAGGATGCGCGCCAGTTCACTGATCCCCATGCCCTGCGGGTTCTTGGAGAGCGTCTCCAGCACAATCAAGGAACGCTCAAGAATCGGCACCACATAGCGCGGTGAAGCGGACGGAGTGGGTTTGGCGGCAGCCATGACGGCGTCACGCTATTCAAACGGCGTTTGTCATTGCAAACATATTGTGAAATTTCTTTGAGGCGTTTTGGGAAGGGGGGAGGGGGTGACAAAAAGCAGAAAGCGGAAAGCAGAAAGCAGAATGAATATGAAGAAGCCGCTTCTTCATCGTAGCTGGGACATCCTGTCCCAGGCCGTCCATGGAGCATCCTGCTCCATGTTTTGAATAGCTAAAGAGAAAGCCGCTTCTTGTGACTTCTGTTCTCTGTTCTCTGTTCTCTGTTCTCTGTTCTCTGTTCTCTGTTCTCTGTTCTCTGTTCTCTGTTCTCTGTTCTCTGTTCTCTGTTCTCTGTTCTCTGTTCTCTGTTCTCTGTTCTCTGGCCTCTGGCCTCTGGCCTCTGGCCTCTGGCCTCTGGCCTCTGGCCTCTGGCCTCTGGCCTCTGGCCTCTGGCCTCTGCCCCCCTCACATCACCTCGCGTTGGCGCATGCGGTGACCGCGTGGCGTGATGCCCTGGTGGGCGCGAAACAGGCGATGGAAATATGAAAGGTTTTCGAAGCCGCAGATTGCCGCGATCTCGGTGATCGGCAGGGAGCTTGATTCCAACAATCGGGTGGCATGTTCGAGTCGGCGTGCGTTGACCCAAGAGGTGGGGGAGATGCCGCTGTGTTTTTGCAAGGTGCGGGCCACATGCTCGGGCGAGCGTCCGGCAAGTTGAAAAAACCGGCGCACGCCGTCTGCCAGATCCTCTTCCGACCCGAAGCGTCGCATTGCATTTTCGAGCCAATCGGGGCATTGATCGTGCGGTTCGTGACCGCGGCCAAGGATGCGGAAGAGGTTGAGCAAAAAGCTGTCGATCGAGAGTTGGTCGCGCGGGGCTTGGCGCATCCATGCAAATTCCTTTTGCAGGGAGATGCGTTGCTCGGCATCGAGGGTGGTGGTGAATGGCAATGCATCCCGCGTCCAAAACCACACGGCCTTGTCCGCGAAGTAACTGCGTTGCAAGCGTGTGAGTGTGTCGGAATTGAACGTGATGTTTTGCAAGCGAAATACCTCGCCGGAAATCGCGAGCAGCGAATGGCGGTCGGACGGGCGGATCATTGCAAGGTCGCCAGCTTTCATTTCCATGCGCTTGCCATTGATGCGATGAATGCCTCGTCCTTCCTCTACCCACAGGACCTCGGCAAAATCATGCCCGTGATAGGGGAGCGGCATGCGTTGTTCGTTCAATGCCACCGAAAGATGAAAGGCTTGCCCCTCTGTGGTTATTTTTTGCCAGCGCTTGATCATTGATCATTATAGTACATAAAAATGGCTTAAAATTGCAAGAAATATCATATTTTATCAAATAAAAACATGCCTTAGCAAAATTTGCTTATGAAAATTACCAACACCAAAACCTTCCTCGTCGAGGGCCTCAAGTACAACTGGACCCTGTTCAAAATCGAGACCGATTCCGGCATTCACGGCTGGGGTGAGGCGACCAATTGGCCTGGTTCACCACTCGTAGAAGCCGCATGCAAACATGTCGGCGACTTCATCATCGGTCAGGATGCGCGCCGACTCGATTATCTTTGGACGAAGGTCTATCGCGACATGAACTGGCTAGGTCAGGCGGGTCCGCTGCTTTCGGCCATCAGTGCGATGGACATCGCGCTTTGGGACATCAAGGGCAAGTTCGCGGGGATGCCGGTGTATGATCTTCTTGGCGGCCTCTATCGCAAGAAAGTGCAACTCTATGCAAACTACTGGTTCACCGGCGGCGGTCACTCTCCCGAGGACTACGCGCGTCAGGCCAAAGAAACCGTGGCCAAGGGCTTCACTGCGCTGAAGTTTGATCCCTTCGCCCATGTGAATTACTGGTATGGCGAGGACCTCAGCGACAACAACGGCCTCACCGAAAAACAAAAACAACTCGCTCTGGTTGTCGATGCCGCCGTGGCAAAGGACGCTGGGCCTGAAGTTGCGATTGCCATCGAGACCCATGCTTTCCTCAACGGACCGACCGCCGTGTAAATGGCCAACCGACTTGAGAAACTTGGCTTCAATTGCATGTGGTACGAAGAGCCCGCACTGCCGGAGTTCCCCGACTCCATTGCCGACATCCGCAGCAAGATCTCGCTGCCGGTCTGCGTGGGCGAGCGCCTGCACAGTCGCTTCATGCTTCGCGGAGTGCTGGAAAAACAGGCGGCCGACATCGTCATGCCCGACATCACCCGTTGTGGTGGCATCAGCGAAATGCGCAAGATGGCCAATCTCGCAGAGACCTACAATGTCCCAATCGCGCCGCACAACCCGAACGGCCCGATCTCGACCATCGCATCGGCTCACACGATGGCTACGGTGCCGAATTTCTTCCGTCAGGAATTCATGGTGAACGATGTGCCATGGCGCGACGGATGTCTTTCGCATCCGCTTCCAGTTTCAAACGGGTTTTTCGAAATGCCCGATCGTCCAGGGCTCGGTTTCGACATCGATGAATCTGTCTTGCTGGCCCACCCCGGCATTCGCACCCGTCCCACCGATCGCACCTTTTACATCTGATGAACACGCATTGGAAATCCGACGAAGAGTTGTTCGCTCTCAGCCGCAGCGAACTCTACACCGCCGTGGTTGGCGACATCATGGACATCCTTGGTTACAAGCGCCAATTCCTGCCACCATCCATTCAACCGCTGCGCGACGACATGGTCGTCATCGGCCGCGCCATGCCGGTGCTTGAAATGGATGATGAAGG
>JBKDYW010000203.1:0-7431 GCA_046308575.1 Verrucomicrobiota bacterium | reverse complement strand
CAAGGCATCTTTTCCTACTGGATCCACTCGTGGCGAGCTGGCCGGCCACTGCGCTACATCGGCTTCGGCGGCAACGGCAAACAAGTCCGCGACTGCCTTCACCCGCGCGATTTGGCTCCTGTCCTGCTTCGCCAAATGAATGAGCCCTCGTTGGCCGGCCCGCGCATACACCATTTCTCGGGCGGCATCGGCAACTCAATGTCTCTGCACGAACTCTCCACATGGTGCGCCCAACGCTTTCCCGGTTTGCCCAACCCTATCATCACCGAAGAGCAGCCGCAAAACCGCCCCTTCGACATTCCATGGCTCGTGCTCGATCCATCACGCGCCAAACAGACTTGGAACTGGCAGCCACTAACACCTTTGGCGGAAATCCTCGAAGAAATCGCTCAACATGCGGAAACCAACCCGCACTGGCTCGACCTCGTGGCCAGCTGATCGCAAAATCGTGGCTGGGACTTGAATTGTTCGTCCGTCAGTGGGCATTCCGCCCTTACTGTCTCGAGGCCGCTCTTTTCATTGCCCAAAAGCACCTGAATAGAAAATCCAGCAGCATAATGGAAACGCCCTATCAAACGAAATAGCTGCTTTCATTTTTGGCCCGCCTTGACTTGAATATCCCAAGCTCGTGTCCGCTCCACTCCAACTTCTTAGCATCGTCATCCCCGCGCGGGATGAAGAAGGTTGCATCGCCTCCACTGTCGAGCACCTCGACCTTGAGCTTCGCCTGCGCGATGTGCCGCACGAAATCGTGGTCGTCGACGACGGCTCGACCGACAGCACATGGAGTATTCTCCAAAGTCTGCGCGAAAAGGTCCCCGCCCTGTGCCCGATCAAAAGTCCGGGCCCGCACGGTTTTGGCCGCGCCATCACCCGCGGCCTCGATGCGATGAATGGCGATGCGGTCGTCATCATGATGGCGGATGAATCCGACGACTGCCGCGATGTCGTGCGCTATTGGGAAGAGCTCAACCGCGGCGTCGACTGCGTCTTCGGCAGCCGTTTCATCAAGGGCGGCGGCGTGATCGATTATCCGTGGATTAAATACCGGCTCAACCGCACCGCGAATTTCTTCATCCGCCTGTTGTTTCGCCACGGCCTCAACGACACCACCAACGCCTTCAAAGCCTACCGCCGTACGGTGATTGACGGCATTCGCCCGATCCTCTCGCCACATTTCAACATCACCGTCGAGCTTCCGCTCAAAGCAGTAGTGCGCGGCTATTCCTTCACCACCATCCCCATCACCTGGCGCAACCGCCGTCACGGCGTCGCCAAACTCAAGATCCGCGAAATGGGCTCCCGCTACCTCTTCATATGCCTCTATGTCTGGCTGGAGAAATACTTCTCGCGCGGGGATTATCGCAAAGGGCTTTCATGAAACAAAACCTATGGTTGATTTGGTTTGCGCGCGGATTGACGACCTTAGTGCTCGTGCTCGCTTGCTGGGCAATGACGCGTCACTTGGACAAGCCGATGCTTGGCCCTCATTCTTTCCGCCAAACTCAGACGGCGATCTCGACTTATTACATGGCAGAAGATGCCTCGGTGTTTGCTGATTACATCACGCCGGTCTTGGGTAAACCATGGCGCATTCCGATGGAGTTGCCGATCTATCAATGGCTGGTCGCGCGTTGGCACAACCTCAGCGGCATGGCGCTGGATTCCAGCGGCAAGCTGGTTTCCATAATGCTCTGGCTGGCTTGCATAGTACCGACTTGCATGCTTTTGCGCTCGCTGCGACTCGGGCGCGCGCAGATCACGATCACACTCGCTTTGGCGCTCTCGAGCCCACTTTACATTTTTTGGAGCAACGCGTTTCTCATCGAAAGCACCGGACTTCTTCTAGTGCTGTCCATGGTCGCCTGTCTTGTCCGCGGGCATGAAATGAAATGCTGGCGCTACTTGATCGCAGCGTTGCTCCTTGGTGTGTTAGCCATCATGTGCAAAGCGACCACATGGGCTGTCGCAGCAGGTACAAGTACCCTCCTGCTCATTTTTCGCGACGGTTGGCCACAGTGGCGGGCATGGTTTCGCCGGGGAGAGGAAGGAGCTCCGGGCGGGACGCCCGGGCACACTGGCGGGGCCATTCTGGCCGCCGCCTCACTCTGCCTACTGCTGCCATTCATCGCCGGCAAGCTGTGGCTCAGCCATGGAGGTTCCATCAAGTCGGCCAATCCCTTCGCCCATGAAATTATTCTCAGCAGTTCGGCGCATCAAGCGAAGTGGAACTATGGCACTTGGGAACAAAAGCTCGACCCCGCGACTTGGCTGGCCATCTGGCGTCACATCACCGACCAGTTGCTGGTGCCTTTTCCTTTCATCGGCCCATTTTTGATGCCCTTGATTCTCATCGCTGGTGCCATTGCCGCGCCAAGGCGCATCGCATTGATTTTAATCTTTCTCGCGGGCTTTGCGAGTGGGCCGATCGTCTTCACCAACCTTTATTTCGAACATAGCTATTATTGGTGCGCCAACGGCATATGGTTGTTGATGGCTGTCGGCGTTGCGCTGAGTGGCATCTTCGAATTCAAACCCGAAAAAATTTGGCCTCAAGTCACCGCACTTGCGCTGGCCGCAGCCGTCGCAGTTTCAGGCTTCATTCAATGGTTCCGCAACTACCTTCCCATACTCACCTCACTGCCCAGTCACGAGCAGCTTGCAGAGGCATGGGTCAAGCCTGTGCAAGGCATCGTCCCACCGGAACGCACTCTGCTGGTAGTGGGGCATGACTGGAATCCAAACGCCCTCTACTATGCGGAGCGCAAGGGAATCGCCTATCCATCATCGGCCGGCATTCAATTCCCCGGCCCCCAGCTTACGGAATCCCTCGCGATGCTCGGGCCAGAAGAAAAACTTGGAGCCGTCGTGATCGCAGAACCCTTGCTCAGCCAAGAAAACCAAGCGGCACTTGCGAGCATCCTACAACAACTCGGCATGTCCCAAGAAGGGAGACATACCGCATTCGGCATCATGTTTCCTGCAGAGGATCTGAAATCTGGTCGCTCGCCACAGCGCTAAATCTTTCGACCAAAATGCAGGGTGGCGCGATGCAGAATTTCTGCTTGAATGCCCCAACCCATGACGCCCTCGGAGCCCAAATCCCTGATCCTCATCGTCGCCTACAATGCCGAGGCGCATCTCGAAAGCGTGTTTCGGCGCATTCCATATGACCGGCTGCCGCCAAACTGCGAGATTCTCGTCTGCGACGATGCTTCGCCGGATTCGACCTACGAAGTCGGGCGCAAGGCGGCGCTTTCCTGCCCGATCCCGACGCGGGTGCTCAAGAATCCGAAGAACCTTGGCTATGGTGGCAACCAGAAACTCGGCTACCAGATCGCGATTCAGGAAAACTACCAGACGGTGGTGATGCTACATGGCGATGGCCAATACGCGCCGGAATTGCTGCCGGAAATGCTTGCGCCAATTCTTGAGGAAAATGCGGATGTGGTGCTTGGTTCGCGGATGCTGCGCAAAAAGGATGCGCTCGCCGGTGGCATGCCGCTTTACAAGTGGATCGGAAACCAAGTGCTCACGAAACTGGAGAACCGCATCGTTGGCGCAAACCTTAGCGAGTTCCACACTGGCTATCGCGCTTATCGGATCAATGCGCTGCAGCGGATCCCCTTTCACCACAACACGAACAATTTCCACTTCGATACCGACATACTGATTCAGATGCTGCGCGTTGGCGCCGTGTTCCGCGAAATCCCGATTCCCACCCACTATGGCGACGAGGTCTGCCATGTGAACGGCTGGCGTTATTTCTATGACTGCATTCGCAGTTGCTGGCATGACTGGCTGACGAAAAAAGGCATCTTCTACTGCCGCAGATTTGACCTTGCGCCACCCGGCGGTCGCTATGAATCGAAGCTCGGCCTGAAGCATTCGTCGCACCAGATCGCCATGAACCTTGTGCCCGAGGGCAGCCGTGTGCTCGACATTGGTGGCGGCAACGGCTGGGTGGCGGATGAGTTGGCCGAAACGAAAAATTGTACGGTCACCATCATCGACAATTATTTCCGCAAGGAACCGGAGATCCGCCACCAGACGATCCACCATGATCTGAAGGACCCAATCACATTTGATCTTCCCGCCGCCGATGTGGTGCTGCTCATGGATGTGATCGAGCACATCCCGCGTCAGGATCATGTGGCATTGCTCGATCACTTGCGGCGCGACCTCGATGATCCGCCGGCCAAAGTGATCATCAGCGTTCCCAACACCGCCTTCCTGCCGCTGCGCCTGAGCTTCGGGCTGCTTGGACGCTTGAACTACGGTCGACGCGGGATTCTTGATGACACCCATGCATTTCTTTTCACCAAACACTCGTTGCGCGAGCTGATGGAAGAATGCGGTTATGACATTCAGAGTTGGCACCACACCCCTGCGCCTTTTGCTCTCGCCTTCGGGGACTCATGGTTGGCGCGCACACTCACCTCGCTGCATGCGGCGTTTGCGCGACTGCTGCCATCGCTGTTTGCCTATCAAAATCTGATCGCAGCCCGCCCGCGACCCACTGTTGCGACCTTGATCCGGCACTCGTTCGAGAATTCGAAACCCGACTGACCTTCACTGCCCCAGATCGATCAGGCGGGCATTGCCGGCTTTTCCTAAGAGGCGGCCGTCTTGTGCGGCGAGGGCATCGATGTTGTCCATGAAGTCATTGAAGCGCGGCTTCCAGATCGAGGTGTAGAACCACTCGGGGCGGGTGCTTTCATTCCAAAGCTTGCGGGTGTAGAGTAGCACAGCGTTGTCGAAATCCACCGCGATCACATAGCGTATGCCAAGGCCCTTGAGGTAGCTGGCCAAGGCATCAGGGCCTTGCTCGAAGGGTAGGCCAGGAGGCGGCGAGGATCCGCCGACGGCATTGATCGAAAACATCGGGTTGCGCTTGTAATCCAGCCAGTAGCTCGCATCGACCATGGTCAGGATTTTTTCGCCTGGAGGCACGAGCCCTTGGAGGTCGGCGTATGCCTGCTTGAGGCCAGGATCGAAAAATGGTTTCACCTCTTTGATTTGATCAGGCAGGCCTTTGACTTGTTCTCCGAGCTCTTTGCCACCTTGGCCGGCATTCACCATCATGAAGACGAGCAGCGCGGCGATGCTTGCGGCAATGGGGGTGCGGATCGGCTCGTTGGTGGAATCCGGCGGATTTTCGGCGGCGGATTTTTTCAACACCGCGGCGATGAACCAAAACGCCAGCGGCACAAGGACCGGATAGAGGTAGCGGTATTGATCGAGAAACGCGAGAGCGCTGAAGCGGTGAAGGATCAAGCCGGTCGCCAAAATCGTTCCCCAAAGGATCGCCGAAGTGCCTTGTTTCACCGGATAAAGTGCCGCTATGGCGAGAAGTGCCAGCATGCACAAGGCCTCCGGCGCGGCGAAGAATGAAAGTGTTCCAAAGATGTTTCGGATCGGGTCCTCAAACGAATAAGTTTGGTAGGCCTTGCTCACATAACCGCTGATGGGCGGCACCATGGGCGTGCCGTTGGATGCGTAAAGCGTAACCATGAACGGAATCAAAATCGCCAACGCGGTGAGACCGATGGTCAGGAAAGGCGTGATGGCACTCATCAAAGTGGATCCGCTGCGGCGGGCGATCCAAAGTTCACGCACGGCGAGTGCCGCCAAGATGAAGCCCGCCATGACCGTGAAGGTCGGGCGGATGCTGCATGCACCGGCGAGCAACAAACCTGCCGGAACAAACAGCGACCAACGCCGAGTGTTTGCGGCATATGCGCGTTGCATCGTTTCCAGCATGCCGAGGATCAAGCATCCGCCGGTCATCGCACCGTTGGTGCTGATGCGTGGCACGGGCACAAACCAAAATGCGAAGAGCAACAGGTAGCGCACGATCGCTTGCTGGCCGCGAAGCCCGCGAGTCGCGTGGACGAGCATGCCGAACATCATCACCATCGCGATGCCTCGATCCGGCACATGACCATTGCGCTCGGCGCCGACGATCATCACCAAGGCCTGCAAGATTGCCTGGCCGCCATAAGTTCCAGCCCGCTGGAAGCTGAAGGGTTCGATCAGCGTGCCGGTGCAAAGCAATTTTTCCGGCAGCATCAGGTAGCAGATCAGATCGTCATTCGGGTCGACATGATTCGGCCATGCGATGGAGGAGGCGAAGGCAAGCGCGGCGAGCAGATAGAGAACGAGGTCGGCCAGCGAAATGCGGAATGATGAAAGCGAAAACCTTCCGGCCATCAAGTGGGTCACGCCATGCAACGCGGCAAGTGCCGCACCAAGCACGATCACGGCAGTGAGGATCGGCGCGATGGCGAGCTTGAAGGCCATCAGAAATCCGCCAATCGCCAGCGTCACCGCCATGCCCCATACGGCGGTGAGCCCCCAGCCGAGATCTTCAAATTCCGACCGCTTCAACGCTCGACGCAAAGTTTCTCCATAGCCGAGAAAGGAAGCAAAAATGAACAAGCTCCAAAAAAAGACGGGGAAGTAAGCGGGGTGCATGGGGGCGTGGGGTTGAATTTGGGTTGTGGGATGACGGGTGAAAAAGGCTCGCTTCGGGCGGCGAGTTACGGCGCTTGGGTTCCGAGACGTTCCAGTTGATAGCTACCGCTGAGGATGTTTGCAATCCAAGTCGGATGCTCAAGATACCATTGCACCGTTTTGCGAAAACCCGAACTGTGATCTTGCTTCGGTGACCAGCCGAGCTCGGAGCGGATTTTGTCGGCATCGATCGCATAGCGGAGGTCGTGGCCAGGGCGGTCGGCGACGAAAGTGATTTGTTCGGAGTAAGGCCTGCCATCGGCGCGTGGTTGAAGCTCATCGAGCAAGCCACAAAGCAGATGCACGAGATCGATGTTCCGGCGCTCGTTGTTGCCGCCGATGTTGTAGGTCTGGCCCGGATGACCCTTTGTCATGACGGCGTGAAGGGCATCGGCGTGATCACCGACATAGAGCCAGTCGCGAATGTTTTCACCTTTGCCATAAACGGGAATTGGCTCTCCCCGCAGGGCCTTGAGAATCACGACGGGGATCAGTTTCTCGGGAAATTGATAGGGGCCGTAGTTGTTGGAGCAATTCGTCACCATGACTGGCAGCCCGTAGGTGTCGGACCATGCGCGTGCAAGATGGTCACTAGCGGCCTTGCTTGCCGAGTACGGCGAATGCGGATCGTAGGCGCTCGTTTCGGTGAAATGACCGGTGGATCCAAGGCTGCCGTAGACCTCATCAGTAGACACATGCAGAAAGCGGAAGCGTTCGCGCGCGGGACCTTTGAGCTTTTGATAATGAACATGCGCGGCCTGCAGAAGGTTGAAAGTGCCGACGATGTTCGTCTGGATGAATGCGGCCGGTCCATCGATTGAGCGATCGACATGGCTTTCGGCGGCAAGGTGCATGACCCCATCGGGTTGATGTTTGGCAAAGAGCGCCGCCATCGCCGCCGCATCGCAGATGTCG
>JBKDYW010000202.1:0-4575 GCA_046308575.1 Verrucomicrobiota bacterium | reverse complement strand
CGGGATCCCGAAACACTTCACTTACGAAGAAGCGATCTGACACTACTTCTCATAACACACAATCCTCTCATGACCACACACCGCCAAATCCACCTTGATTTCCACACGCCCGCCGGAGTGACGGTCGGCGACAAGTTCAATCCCACCGAGTTTTTCGACACGCTCGAAGCGGCGAAGGTCAATTCGATCGCGATTTTTGCAAAGTGCCATCACGGTTATTCCTACTTCGACACGAAGGTCGGCACCCGCCATCCGGGACTGGCGTTTGACCTCCTCGGTCAGGCTGTCGCCGAAGGCGCCAAGCGCAAGATGCCGGTGCTCGCTTACTTCAGCCTCAATGTCGACGAGGTCTTCGCCGACGCGCATCCGGAGTATGTCGCGCAGTTCCGCGATGGAAAGCCGGTCGATACGCAGATCCTGCAGGATGGCTCGGAGCTTTACTGGCGCTGGCTCTGCCCGAACCGCGGACCGTGGCTGGAAAAATTCTTCTTCCCGCATGTGGAGGAATGCCTGCGCCTGCATCCGCTGGACGGCATCTTCATCGACATGGCCGGCTACCTGCCCGGCAGTTGCTTCTGCGCTGATTGCCAGCGCCTGATGAACGAGAAGGGGATCGATCCGAACGATGAGACCGCGCACCAGCAGTTCAACTCCGCCACGCACGATCGATTCGCCCGCGAGTTGCGCCGTCGCATGGATGCGATCCGTCCCGGACTGCGTCTGGAAATCGGTTGCTACAATGCCTTCGGCGAGGCGGCCAAGGCGAAGGGCGTTGTCTCGGAATTTTATGCGGAGACGCTGGCCTTCCAAACCGGCTGGCTGGCCTTCCCGCTGCTGGGCCGCTACCTCTCCAACAGCGGAGTCCCCGTGATGGGCATGACTGGGCGCTTCCTGAAAAACTGGGGTGACTTCGGAACGGTTGTTTCATCGGCGCAGATGAAATATCAGGTCGCCACCCACCTTATGGTCGGTGCCTCTTCCTGCATCGGCGATCACATGCATTGCAACGGGGCCTTGGAAAAAGCCGTCTATCAGACGATCGGCGAGGCCTACTCTTTCATCGAACCCCGCCAGCCATGGTGCGTCGGCATGCAACGCCTGCGCGAGGCGGCGATTCTGATTCCCGATGGTGTGGAAAACGCGGCGATGGTTGCCGCAAAAGGCAGCGGAGTCTCGCTTTTCGACACGCTCTATGGCGCGGTCAAATTTTTCACCGAGGAACACATCCAGTGGGATGTCGTCGATGCCTCGATGGACTGGAGTGATCTGCGCACGCTCGTGGTTGCCACGCCGCCCGCCAATGAAGCGGCACTCGGCAAACTCGAAGCCTTCGTTGCGAATGGCGGATCATTGTTTGTCGATCCGAACGCAATCCTCACCACGGCACCCTTCGCCGCGCGCTGGCATGTCCTGCTTGGAATCAAGAGCGCCAAGCATGGCGCACATCCCGGCACTTACTACACGGCAAGCGGCCGCATGGCCAAAGGGCTGCCCGACATGGCGCACTATGTCCACGCTCCAGGCCTGGAACTCAAGCTGGCGACCGGAAGCAAGGTCCTCGCGCGCATGAAAACGCCACCCTTCGCTCGAAGCCGTGAGCATTTCTACGGTCACTTCCACGGACCCGACATCCTCGATGCCGGAGTGGCGATCATTTCCTCGCAGGACGGACGCGTGCTCACCTTTGCCCAACCGCTGCTCGCCGCCTACCTGCACACTGGCTATCACGCGCACCACACACTTTTGCACAACGCGTTTGAGAAACTTCTGCCCGAGCGACTGCTCCGCACCGATGCTCCCGGCCAACTCGAGATCACCCTCGGCAAGAAGGACGGGAAACTCGTTCTCCAGATGCTCCCCTTCATCGCCGACCGCCGCGACCGCAACTCCTTCGAATCGCTCAACGAGCCAATCCCGATCGGCGGATTTTCCATCACGCTGAGCCTTGGCTCGGAGATTGCAAAGATCCACGACCCCATCACCGGAAGTGAAGTGAAGTTCCGCAAAGCCACCCAAGGCCTACGCTTCCGTCCCAAGCCCGTCCGCGAACACACGCTGCTGGTGATTGAATAGAAGAGGGGAGCTGTCAGTAGTAAGAGCAAGAAGAAGCTGCTTCTTCAGAAAAGAGGGGCACGGGCGGCCCGCCCGTGTCTTCAAGGGAGCGCGGGCATTCTGCCCGCTTGGGTGCCAGCGGCGATGGTATTGGCGCCGCTCTTTCCTTTCGATTTTGCAGAAGAGCACGACAAGATTGTCGTGCCTCCTTAGGAAGAGTCCGTCTTTTTGACCTCGTTAAACTTGGAGCGGGACGCTCCATGGACGGCCTGGATCAAGATGATCCAGCTACGATGAAGAGGCCGCTTCTCTATTCTCTCTTCTCTGCCAAGTCCTAATGATGTCGTTTTTTTGATAGTGTTTTTTATTGCGGTTTTGGCGCTGCGGCTTCTAGTCGTGATGAACTATTGATTCGGTGATACGGATCGAACTTGGTTTCCCCTTACTTTTAATCCTCATGCGCAAAATCACATCATTCACTCTTCGTTCGATCGCAGGCATATCGCTCCTTGCAATGGGGCTGATCATGTTCAGTGCCTGTGAAAAGAAAGCCCCCGAGGCGCAGAAGGAAGTTCCAAAAGCGCAAATCGATGAACAGGCCCCCGCGGATGAACAAGCCCCTGTGGCATCTGCAGCTCCGTTGTTGAAAAACGGCGACTTTGAATTGAACGCTGAGGCATGGAATTTGGGGAAGGGTTTTGTGATCGAACAGGGTGGTGGACGCAGCAGCACCCGGGCCCTGTTTTTTGAGCGAACGGATAAGGCAGACATTTCATTCACTAGCCAGGAGGTCAAAGTGGTTCCTGGTGCCAAATACCGTTTCAGCGCGTGGATGCGATACATCCGTCCCGAAGGTGACTCGAAAGGGGCAACCTTGGGGCTGGAGTTTTTTGAGAACGGAAAGTTCATCAAGGCAATCTATCCCCCGGGGCTCATTTCTGCCAATGATTGGACCAAGGTGGAGGGGAGTGCCGTGGTTCCCGACAATGCCGACTCTGCGCGCCTCGTGCTTCAGATTCGCAAGGAGCAACTCGGCAAGGCTTGGTTTGAGGATGTTGAACTCAAATTGGACGAACCAATGATTCAGCTCAATCTCATCTCGCCGGCGACTTCTACCATCACTCCGCAGAGCGGTCTCGTGCGCTTCAATGTCTATTGTGAGGATCCAGACCTTCGGAAACGCTCGGACGAACTCACGCTCCGCGTCGAGGCGCTTGCCGGTGGCAAATCACTCAAGACGCTTACATCTCCCGTGAGTGCCATGCGTGCCGAGGCGGATCTCTCGGAACTTCCTGTGGGGGAAGCCGAAATGAAACTCACGCTCATCGACCCGAAAAATGAGAAGACACTTTCGCAGAAAACCCTACCGCTCACGGTAGCGCCTGCGGATCGTCCGCTGCCTGCCAATGCCTGCCTGATCGACGCCCAAGGCCGCGCCATCGTAAATAGCAAACCCTATCTGCCTGTCGGGCTCTATATCGACAACTTCATCAAAGAGGATCTGGATCGTATCGGCGCAAGCCCTTTCAATTGCATCATGCCTTACCATGTGATGGTCGGGCGTTTTGATAAAACTCAACAACCTACGATTGAGTCGATCCGCGAGTGCCTCGATTACAGCCATGAAAAAGGTCTTAAGATTCTCTTTGGAACCCAATGGGTGCACGAAGGAATCAGACATCCGATCACTGATTGGATGGGTGCCCAAGGCGAGACGGCCGTGATCACCAAGGTGGTAGAGACATTCAAAGACCACCCTGCATTGCTCGCATGGTATCTCTGCGATGAGTTGCCTGTGAGCATGAAGGATCGCTTGGAAAAACGCCGTGCTCTTGTCAACCGCCTCGATCCCTTCCATCCCACTTGGTCCGTTTTTTATCAAAACGACGACCTCCCATTCATGGGTGGTGGCCAGGATGTGATCGGTGTGGATAATTATCCCGTGAGGTTTGCCCACAATGTGCAGATGAAGATTGTCGCCAAGCAAATGGATGCCGTGGACCTCACAGGTCTGCCCACATGGGTGGTTCCGCAGGCCCACAACATGGGCACCTTCGAGGCCAAGGACGCCGAGGATGCCAAACGCTTCCTTGATCCCACCGAGGACCAGATGCTGAGCATGTCGCTCTACATGGCCGCGCGTGGCGCCAAGGGTTTCATCTTCTATGCGGGCAACCTGCTCGCCATGACGGAAGAGGTCTTCTACGCGCCGAGTCGCAACCGAATCAAGAACGCCCCCGCGCCACAGAATGAAGCCGACTTCGCCCGCCGCTGGGGTGAGCTATCCCGTGTTGGTGGTGTCCTGCGTGGTTTGGAAGCTTTCCTTCTTGCCGATCAAGCTGCTCCCGAGGTGCAAGTGAAAGTCGAGAAAGGAGAAGTCGTCGCGCGCGAGTTCCGCGATGCGCATGGCAATGTGCGCATCCTCATTGCCGGTGTCGGCCCAGGCGAAAGCGAGGCGGTCATCACCACCACCGCACCCATGCCGCTCAACTCGGGGAACGGTAAAACCGTAGCGCTTGGCGG
>JBKDYW010000201.1:0-2660 GCA_046308575.1 Verrucomicrobiota bacterium | reverse complement strand
ATGAGAGAAACGGCTATTACCAGAGTCAGATGGGTGACAAGGGATGGATCCTCCAGACCGGCTGGGTCGGCGGCGGCGTGACCATGGCCGCGATGGCGATGTCGGAAAATCCCGAGCGCCGTCGCCGCGCAGTACGCATGCTCGACACCCTTTGCCGAAATGCCGTGACGCCGAGCGGTTATTTCCATGGCATGCATAATGGCGAGCGGTGGCTGAGCTTCGGAGGCAAGCGTCCCGGCTGCCGCGCCTTTTCGCTCATCCGCCGACCGCTCGAGTGCACGCGCGATGTTCTCAAAGTGCTCGAACTCCTGCGCGAGCGCGGTGAGAAAATCGATCCCATTTGGGAAGCCGCGGCGAAGGGCAACCTCGAGGCGATGGTCAGCACCGCGGAGCGATTTGGTCACCTCGGTTATACGGTCGATTTTGATACTGGCGATGTGCTCTGGGGCGACAGCGCCTGCGGCAGTTTTGGCATCGAGCCGTTGGTACGCGGCGCGGCGTGGTTCAAGGAACCCCGCTACCTTGAGACCGCCCGCAAGCTGGCGGATTACTATGGCACGCATTTCCTTGATCGCGGATACACCTGCGGCGGGGTGGGGGACGCGCTGATGGCGGCGGATACCGAGAGCAACTACGCGCTGCTTGCAGGGCTTGTGCATCTTCACCGCGCGACCGGCGAAGCGCGTTGGCTCGAGCGCGCCGTGCAAGCCGCCGATCTCTTTGCCACATGGGTCCTGCGCTACGACGCGAAGCTGCCGGCAGATTCGCCACTCGGTCGCATCGGCATTCAGGCGCGCGGCGCAGTCTTTGCCAACACCCAGAACCAACACGGCGCGCCGGGTGTTTGCACGGCCTCCTGCAATGCGTTGCTCCTGCTTCACGAAGCGACGGGTGAGGACCGCTTCCTTCACATGCTTGTCGATATCGCTGGCTGCATCTCGCAAATGATCGTGCGCCCCGGCGACGAGTCGATCTGGCCGGGACTCCCCGACGGTTGCATCAGCGAGCGACTCATGACGATGGATGGCATGTGCCCCATCGGCCACACCGCGAGCCTCAGCACCTGGAGCGAAATCTCGATGCTGCTCACCGCCCGCGAACTTCCGGCCGTTTACCAAAGCCCCGTCACCGGCACCAAGGTCGCGTTCGATCCGTGTTCGGCTCCAATGAACTCAACAACTGCCTGAAAACTTTATGAAAGAAATCCAAATACCATCCCGGTCGTTGCCGGTTGCCCATGAAGCCGATCTCGTTGTCGTCGGAGGCGGCCCCTCAGGCATCGCCACGGCTGTCGCCGCCGCCCGTCACGGGGCGAAGGTCGTCCTGCTGGAGCGCTTTCCAAGTGTGGGCGGCGCCGCCACCAACGCGATGGTCAATATCTGGCATGTGAGTGACCGCACCAAGCAGGTCATCGCAGGCCTCACCCAGGAACTCATCGACCGTTGTGGAGACGGCGTTCATGTGTTGCCGCGCTTTCCGACACGCTTTGAGACCCATGAGTTCGCGCCGCATATCATGCGCGTGGCGATGCACGATCTGCTCGATGACGCTGGGGTCACCACGATCTGTCACCTCGCCGCCATGGAACCGATCATCGAGGGAAACCGCATCAAAGGCGTGCTGGCCGATACCAAGACCGGGCGGAAGGCCTTTTTGGGGAAATTCGTGGTTGATGCCACCGGTGACGGTGATGTCGCTGCGGCGGCCGGACTCCCTTATGAGTTCGGACGCGAATCCGACGGACGCGTGCAGGGGATGACCATGATCTATAATGTTTCCGGACTCGATGCCGCGGAAGTCGCCGCCCACCCAGAGGAAGCCGACCGTGTGCTGCAACTTATGAAAGACCTGCGGGATCGCGGCGAATTTCCCCAGTTCTTTGAGATGGCGGCCCATTCCTACCTGCGGAGTGCGCGTGATCCGGGAGTCTCCTACAACATGTGCCCTGTGGCGGGAAATCCCCTCGATGAATTGGAACTCACCCGCTGCTCCGCGCAGGCCCGCCGCCAGGTGCTGCAGTATGTCGATCTCTGGCGCAAAGAGATGCCCGGTTTCCAAAATGCCAAGGTCACCCAAATGGCCTTCTGGCTCGGCATCCGCGAAGGTCGCCGCGTGAGGGGATTGGAGACCCTTTCCGCCGAGGATGTGGTCGCTGCGAGGAAACGCCCCGATGCCGTGGGGCATGGATTTTTCTGTGTGGACATCCATGATCCCAAAGGAGGCGGTCACAGCACATGGGTCGAGTCCGAGCGCACGCCGCCGATGGGGGAGAGCTACCACATTCCACTTGGCATGTGTCTCAATGACCAAATTCCGAATCTGGCCGTCGCCGGGCGATGCGCCTCCTCGACGCATGAGGGACACGGTTCGGTGCGCCTGCAATCCCACTGCATCACGATGGGGCAAGGACTGGGCACCGCCATCGCGCTGGCACTCGACAGCGGGGTGGAACTTTCCTCGGTGGATCTGCCGAAACTTCAGTCAACCCTCCGCAACGACGGCGCCTACCTCGAGGATGTGCCGGTTGCATGATCAAAGTGAAATCATTCGAAACCTTTACGAACCATCAAGACGACACCGATCGCATCGACGCGTTGTTTGCAGCCGCACGGGAAAACCATGGCGGGCTGGTGACCATTCCTCCGGGGGATTATCATCTC
>JBKDYW010000200.1:0-2613 GCA_046308575.1 Verrucomicrobiota bacterium | reverse complement strand
GCCAGCGAACCGCTCATCCCAGCCCCACTCGTCAGCGGGCGCGATCTGATCTCCCTCGGTCTCACCCCCGGCCCACGCTTCAAACAAATCCTCGAAGCAATCGAAACGGAACAGCTCGAAGGAAGAATCAGCGATCGCTCCCATGCGCTCGAACTTCTGCAGAAAATCGCTGCGGAATAGCAGGAGGGAAGACAGAAGAAGCTAGAAAGAGGCACCAGCGTCTTCTTCAAATGTGGCGGCGCTTTCCAAGCGCCATTCCTATCTACAACTCTTTCATCATCATTCGACCACTGATTTCACAGATTTACTGATTACCTAGCTTCCCCTTCGCCCAAACCTCTTCAAAATCAGTTTAATCACCGCCATCAGTAGTCCCCACCAAAAATTTCCCATTCACCTCGGACTCACGCTCATTCAAATCCATCGCCCAGCGGCAGGGCGGGGCTAGGATTCCCTTGTGAGCGGATCCGCCTTCGACATGGAGTTGATACACATGCCAGTGGAAGTCGTACGCGTGACTCCAGTCGGAATCAAACACCCCGACATTGACGAAATAAGCGCCGGGCGCGAGGTCGAGGCGGTCGATGTTTAATCGGATGCATCCAGCACCATCGAGCTGCGTGATGGGAACGCGTGCGGATTGGGTGTTGGTATCGAGACACACTGTTCCATCGGGCCGAGTGATTGATACGGAAAAAATCGGGGATTTGAGCGACGATTTGCATTCGTAACAAATTTCAATCCCAAGTGGCTCACCGCAGCCGATCTTTGCACCCGGGTGCAGGATGACATCGGCGATCTCCATTTCCATCGAACCAAAACGGTTTTCTTTAGGAAGCAGTTCGGCACCGGCGGTGGTGCTGCGTGATGAAATTTTCGGCGTGCGTCTCAAGGACCCTTCGCGCATTTCCTGCTCATAAAAATTCGCCACAGCCTTGGCTGAATCACAGGCGACCACCATCCCCTGTCTCAGCCACAACGCGCGATCACACTGTTCGCGGATCTGATCCATGCTGTGCGAAACCAGCACGATGGCGCAACCCTCCTCACGCAGTTTTGCGATGCGCGTGTTGCACTTGGCCTGAAACGCAAGATCGCCGACGGCGAGGTATTCATCGACCAACATGATCTCGGGTTTCGTATGAACCGCGACTGAAAAGGCCAAACGCATCGTCATCCCGGCGCTGTAGGTGCGCACAGGCGCATCGATGAAGTCTTCCATCTCTGCAAAGCGAACAATCTCCGGCAAGCGTTCCACCGCCTCATCTTTGAGCAGGCCCGCCACCACGCCTGCAAGAATGCTGTTTTCTCTGCCGGTCAGATCACCTTGGAATCCGCCACCAAGATCGAGCAAAGCGCCGATGCGGCCATGCATTTGCAGGCTGCCCGTGCTCGGCTTGCCGATGCCACCCAACAACCGAAGCAAGGTCGACTTACCCGCGCCATTGGCACCGACGATTCCCATCATCTCGCCAGCCGCAACTTCAAAGGACACATTGCGCAGAGCCCACAAGGGTTCGCATCGACGCGACCTCCGCGCGAAGTCCGCAAGATGCAAACGCCTCGAGGTGACCGGTTGCGAAGTGAAGGTTTTTCCCAAACCTTCCGCTTTGACCAATGCTTTCATCACAGTTCCTCAGCAAAGCTGTCGCTTTGATTCACGAAGGTTCGGCGACCAACAAACAACAACATCGAGCCCACTGCGAGCAGCTTGCCCATCACGAGCGCGTCCGGCCAATTCCCATGCAACAAGACATCACGCCATGATTGGATCAGGCCCACCATCGGGTTAAGGTGAAACCAAGCATGCAGCGATGTCGGCACCTGATCGAGGCTGTAAAAAACCGGCGTCACAAACATGATCAACTGCAACAGCACCGCGACGATGTACTGGGTGTCGCGAAAAATGACATTGAGCGCCGCCAGCGGATACGCGAGCCCGACAATGAGCAGGTACTGTACCGCCATCAGCCCCGGCAGCGAAATCCACGACCAAGCCGGGCGAATGCCCTGCCACCACAGCAAACCAAACAAAACCGGCAGCGCGATCAACAAGTGAAACATCCGCACGCTGACCATGACATGCGGCAAAAGCGTGAGCGGAAAACCCGGTTGATTGACGAGTGATTTGCTGCCGGTGATCAATCCTCCGCACAGGCTCAAAGCCCCCTGAAACCAACCGAACACCAAGACGCCGATGAAGACAAAAGAGGCGTAGTTTTCGACATGCATTTGCAGGGCGTGACGAAAGACAAATGAGAAGATGAAGAGTTGCAGCAAGGGAGTCACCAAGGCCCAGCCAAAGCCCAATGAGGAACGCTTGTAGAGAATCTTGAGATCGCGCGACACGAGGACGGAAAAAAGATCCGCCAAATGCCGCCATGCGTGCTCATGGCTCGATCGATTGATGACACTTGCGCTCATGGGCAAATTTCCAATTCGGGATTGGCAACGATCGCTGAAGTTTTTTTATCATCGTCGCAGGCCTTTGATGCTTTGCCGCGCAATCGTCTCACACGACGCCGTGATTTCCAGAGCGCGATTGGCCCCAAAACATGACCTTTGATTTCAAGCATGATCGTGCGGATCGAGGTTTGGTTGCGACCACACAGG
>JBKDYW010000199.1:0-3972 GCA_046308575.1 Verrucomicrobiota bacterium | reverse complement strand
AGCGAAGTGAAGATCGCGTGCATCGCCGACTGCGAAGCAATGCGCCGCGGTGAGTCGATCGCGTCGCAGTACATGCGGTCCTTGGTGGCATCGATGTAAACCGCCGAGAGATCGTGCGTGCAGAAGTTGTTAAGCGCGTTGAAAACCTTGCGGAACTCGTAGGTTTCGTAGGCCTTGAGGCATTCGTTGGTGACGCTGTGCAGGCGCTCGAGGATCCAGCGGTCGAGCAGCGTGAGATCGGCGACCGATGATCGCCGGCACGATGGATCGAAGCCATCGAGGTTGCCGAGCAAAATGCGCAGCGTGTTGCGCTGGCGGCGGTAGGTCTCGGCCACTTGCTTGAAGAGGTCCTCGCCGAATGGGACTTCGTTTTGCCAATCGACCGAAGAAACCCAGAGGCGTACGATATCGGCACCGTACTTGTTGTAGAAATGCGCGGCATCGATCGGCTTGCCGGCCTTTTCCGCTTCGGATTTCGAAAGCTTCTTCTTGTCCTTGTCGACGACGAAGCCGTGGGTCATCACCGACTTGTAAGGAGCGGCTCCGCGATACGCGACGCTGAGCATGAGCGAGCTTTGGAACCATCCGCGGTGCTGGTCGGTGGCTTCAAGGTAGAGATCCGCCGGCGAGTGGAGCTCGGGATGTTGATCGAGCACCGCTGCGTGCGAGCAGCCGGAGTCGATCCACACATCGAGTGTGTCGCGGCCTTTTTTCACGCCTGCGGGCAGGCCAAAACGGCTGGCGAGCTCGGCATCGCTTTGCTCGAACCAGAAGTTTGTGCCCTCGCGTTCGACCGCATCGGCGACCTTGCGTGCAAGCTCGGCCGAGAGGATTGCTTTGCCGTCGGCGCCGAAGAAAACCGGCAGCGGCACGCCCCAAGTGCGTTGACGCGAGATGCACCAATCGGGTCGCGACTCGACGGTGCCATAGATGCGGTTGCGGCCCCATGCGGGAAGCCACTCGACCTTGTCGATTTGCTCCAGCGCCTGACTCCGCAGCGTTTCGAGCGAAATGAAGAACTGCTCGACCGCGCGGAAAATGATCGGCGTCTTCGAACGCCAGCAATGCGGGTAGGAGTGTTTGTAAATTTCGCGACCGAGCAGGTGGCCGCTCTCGGCGAGGATCTCGACGATGCGCTCGTTCGATTTGAACACATGAGTGCCGACCAGTTCGGCAAGCCCGCATTCGGCAGTGAACTTCCCTTCATCGTCGACCGGCGAAAGCACGGCCAGGCCGTTTTGTTGACCGGCAACATAGTCGTCCGCGCCGTGACCCGGAGCGATGTGAACGATGCCGGTGCCGGTCTCGGTGGTGACGAAATTTGCGAGGATGAGCTTCGAGTTGCGATCGAGAAACGGGTGCTTTGCTTCGAGGCCTTCGAGTTCGCGTCCGCGCACTTCGCCGATTGTCTCGGCCAGCGCGAAGCCGGTCTTGGCCGTGAAATCGGCGATGAGTTCGCGAACGATGACAAGCGTCTCCGAGCGTGCGGCAATTTCATTTTCGAAGCGGCCGATCACATAGGTGAACTCCGGGTGCACTGCGAGGCCGAGGTTGGCGGGCAGCGTCCATGGCGTGGTCGTCCAGATCGCGATCGACGCCTTGCCGGCGTGCGTGCCGCTGACGAGTGGAAATTTCACAAACACCGCGGTGCTTTCCTTGTCCTGGTATTCCACCTCGGCTTCGGCGAGTGCGGTCTGCGCGCCGTAGGACCACTGCACGGGTTTCTTCGATTGATAGACGCAGCCGTTTTCCACGAGCTTGGCAAAGACCCGCAAGATGCCTGCCTCATAGGCCGGCGCCATCGTGAGATAAGGATTTTCCCAATCGCCAAACACACCCAGGCGGCGGAACGACGCGCGCTGGATATCGATGAATTTTCCTGCGAACTCCGCGCAGCGACGGCGAATCTCCGGAGCTTCGAGCCCGGCAGTTTCTTTGACGACTTTGAATTCGATCGGCAGCCCGTGGCAGTCCCAGCCCGGCACGAAGGGCGTGGTGTAGCCGGCCATCGTCTTTGACTTTACGACCAGATCCTTAAGCAACTTGTTGAGCGCTGTGCCCATGTGCACATCGCCATTCGCGAATGGTGGGCCATCGTGAAGGATGAACTCCGGCGCGCCAGCCGCGCGACGACGGCCGAGGATCTTTTGGTACAGGCCATCCTTTTCCCAGCGGGCGAGGCGAAGCGGCTCGTTCTCCACCAAGTCCCCACGCATCGGGAAACTCGTTTGTGGCAGTGCCAGGGTGTCTTTGTAATTCGGCGCGGATGAACTCATGGCGGGGCGCGGAAACTAACAATGCCCACCTCCGGGGTCAATCACGGGAAAAGCAGGGGAAAATCCCCTAAAAATGAGGCATCCGCAGCAATCGGAGGGCAGGAATTTCTCCTAGATTGGAATTATTCTTGATATTGGAAACCGCTGGCGTAGCTTGCCGCGCCGATGAATCACCGACTCCACGACCGCTCCGCCAACAGCCTGCCCGAGGCCTGCCCCGGCCTGCGGATGACGCCGCAGCGCCAAGAGGTCTACCGCGTGCTGATGGGCCGCCGCGACCACCCGACCGCCAACGAGGTCCACTCGCGCGTAAAAAAACGCCTGCCAAACATTTCGCTCGCGACGGTCTACAACTGCCTCGAGACACTCGTCGATCACGGGTTGATCCGCCAAGTGAACTTCGAACGCGAGTCCTCGCGCTACTGCCCGAATGTGAAAGAGCACGGGCATTTCCACGATGCCGCCAGCGGCGCCATCCACGATATCGAATTCAAGCCCGGCGTGAACCTCGCCGACTTTCTCGACCTGCCGCCCGGCGCGGTGATCGAGGACATCGAAATCACCCTGCGCGGCAAACTCGCCGCATCCTGAAGCATCACTTTTTTAACCAACCAACATCACATCCTTCCCACCATGAGCCTCCACATCCAGAACCTCCAAGCAACCCTCGAAGACGGAACCGAAATCCTCAAGGGCGTCACCCTCGAAATCCCCAAAGGCGAAGTCCATGCCATCATGGGACCCAACGGCTCCGGCAAATCGACGCTGTCGAAAGTGATCGCCGGTCACGAAGGCTATGTGGTCACGGGCGGATCGGTGACGATCGACGGTGAGGACATCGGCGAAATGTCTATCGACGAACGCTCGCGCGCCGGGATTTTTCTCGCCTTCCAATACCCTTCGGAAGTGCCGGGAGTTTCTAACGCCAACTTCATCCGCGCGGCTCTGCAATCGCGCCTGCCGAAAGGCCAGGAAATCGACGCGGTGGCCTATTACAAGGACCTTTACGCGAAGATGGATCTGCTCGAAATGGATCGCAAGTTTACCGCGCGCGCGGTGAACGAAGGTTTCTCCGGCGGTGAGAAGAAGCGCAACGAGATCCTGCAAATGATGATGCTCGAGCCGAAGTACTGCATCCTCGACGAGACCGACTCGGGCCTCGACATCGATGCGCTCAAGATCGTCGCCAAAGGTGTCAATGCCATGCGCTCGCCCGATCGCGGCATGCTGCTCATCACGCACTACCAACGCCTGCTCGATTACATCAAGCCCGACCATGTGCACGTCATGGCCGAAGGCCGCATCGTTCGCTCGGGCGGACCCGAACTCGCGCTCGAGCTCGAGAAGCACGGCTACGATTTCCTCAAGGAAGCCGCCCTCGCTTAAAGCATCACAAACCTCAGCAAACATTTCCCATGTCCTACGAAGACGCCACCGCCACTCTCGATCATGAAACCCGCGAAGCGATCGACATCGATCGCAGCAAGGGTGATTTCACCTTTCCCGAGCGCCACAAGTACGATGCCGGCCGCGGCCTTTCGGAAAAGACGGTTGATTACATCTGCGATGTGAAGAACGACCCGCAATGGGTGCGCGAGTTCCGCCACAAGGCGCTCAAGGTGTTCAACGAAAAACCGATGCCCACCAACTGGGCGACCAAGGATCTCGACAACATCCACTTCGACGACATCCGCTA
>JBKDYW010000198.1:0-2909 GCA_046308575.1 Verrucomicrobiota bacterium | reverse complement strand
ACATCGATGAGGCGGGTGATGTCTTCGAGGTGGAGGCCTACGGTAGGTTCTTCGATGAGATAGAGGTTGTGTGCGGCGTGGCGCGGGCGGTTCATTTGCGCCTTGGTGCCGCGGCCTTTGATGAGTTCGGAGACGAGCTTGATGCGTTGGGCTTCGCCGCCGGAAAGCGTCGGTGAGGCTTGGCCGAGTTGCAGGTAGCCGAGGCCGGTATCGGCGAGCAAGGCGAGTGGTGCGGCAATGCGAGGTTGTGACTCGAAGAAGGCGGCGGCTTCATCGATTGTGAGCGCAAGAACATCGCCAATGTGCTTGCCGCGGAATGCGACTTCGAGCGTGGCTGGGTTGTAGCGGCTGCCATTGCACGACTCGCAATGAACCCAGGTGGGCGGCAGGAAATCCATTTCCAGTTTTACGCGGCCGTTGCCTTTGCATGCTTCGCAGCGCCCGCCTTCGGTATTGAAGGAAAAGCGCGAGGCATCGAAGCCGCGGATGCGGGCTTCGGGCAATTGTGCGAACAGCGCGCGGATGTGATCGAAGACCTTCACATAGGTCGCCGGGCACGAGCGTGAGGTTTTGCCGATCGGCGATTGATCGACCTCGTAGCAGGCTTTGAGAAATTTTTCGCCGCTGACCTTGGCGAAATTTTTGTTCTTTGTCGTGCGTTTGAAAATCGGCGCGATGCACTGGTGCATGAGCGTCGACTTGCCCGATCCCGAAACGCCGGTGAGCACGGTGAGGCGTCCGATGGGGATGGCGGCCGTGATGTTTTTGAGGTTGTTGGCACAGCAGCCGTGGACCGTGAGAAATGCGTGATCCTTTTTCACCGCCCGTCGCTTACCTCGAAGGGGGTGGGACAATGGATGGGACAGAGCACGGTAAGTGGGAGAGTTGGCAAATGTTTGATTTGGTTTTTTTCCGGCGGCCGCGCGTTTTGGTTTTGTTGAAGCTTCAATCGATGGCGGCAGCCCTTGATAAACCACTTCGCCACCGAGGCGTCCGGCGGCCGGGCCGAGGTCGATGAGATGATCGGCGGCGGCGATCGTGTCCTCGTCGTGTTCGACCACGACCAGCGAGTTGCCTTGGTTGCGCAGGGAAATCAGCGTTTTGAGCAGCGCGGCATTGTCGCGCGGGTGGAGGCCGATGGTTGGTTCGTCGAGGACGTAGAGCACACCGCGAAGGTTTGAGCCGAGTTGTGCGGCGAGGCGGATGCGTTGGGATTCGCCGCCGGAGAGTGTGTTGCCCGAGCGATCGAGTTGCAGGTAGCCGAGGCCGACGCTTTGCAAAAATGCGAGGCGGCGCGCGATTTCCGGCAGGATGTCGCGTGCGATCAATGCGGTGCGTGAATCGCTAAACGAAAGTTTCGCAAACCACTCCTCTGCTTCGGCGATGCTGAAGCGTGAGAGCTCGCCTATCGATTGCCCGGCCGACGTTTTTTTCGCCTTGGCGGTGGGCGTTCCAGTGATCAGTCGCACGGCCGAAGCCGTGGGGTTGAGGCGGGTGCCCTCGCAATCCGGGCATTGCACGAGCTCGTCATCGTCCATGCGCTCCATCGCGCGGTCGGCATCGAGCTCCGCTTCGAGCAGCGTGTCGAAGCGCGAGGTATCGGGCACAATCGCACGATGTTTTTTCGGAACCTTACCATGGCCGCGGCAGGTGCCACACCAACCGCGTGGTGAGTTGAAGGAAAACAGGCGTGGGTCGAGCTCCTCGAAGGACTGGTTGCAGCCCGGGCAGCTCGATTGCGTCGAGAGAAGGATGAATTTTTTGTCGGCGGTGAAGAGCTTGATGAGGCCCTTGCCGATGGTGAGTGTGTGCTCGATGGATTCGGCGAGATTCGGCAGAGCCGTGTTTTTGGCGTGGCGTTTGAAGTCCGCCGTCACCACATCGATGTCGTGTTCCTTAAAGCGTTCGAGGCGCGTGAAATTTTCCGCATCGCGGAACTGTCGATCTACTAAGAGTCTAGTAAATCCTTGCTTCAGCGCCCACTCGGCGATTTCTGTGTGATAGCCTTTTTTGCTGCGGATGAGCGGAGCGAGCAGACAGACATCGCCTTTTTTCAATTCGGCTCGGATCACATTTTCGATGGCGGCGACCGATTGTTTTTCTACCGGCACTTGGCAGTCCGGGCAATGGATTGTGCCGAGCTTTGAGTAGAGCAGTCGGATGAAGTTCCAGAGTTCGGTGACCGTGGCGACGGTGGATTTGCCGCCGCCTTGTGAGACGCGCTGTTCGATCGCGACCGTCGGTGGCAGGCCTTGAAGTTGATCGATCTCCGGGCGTTCGAGTTGTTCGGCGAATTGCCGCGCGTAGGCCGAGATCGAATCGAGGAAGCGGCGCTGGCCTTCGGCAAAAAGGATGTCGAAGGCGAGTGTGGATTTTCCCGAGCCCGAAAGCCCAGAAATCACGACGAACTGATCGCGGGGGATGTCGAGCGAGAGGTTCTTGAGGTTGTGATGGCGCGCGCCGCGCAGCGTGATGGCGTTGGCGGATGATGAAATGACGCTTTGTTTGTCGGGCTTTGATCGTGGTGTGGCAAGAGCGCTGTGTTTGCCGACTTTTTTCAATGCATCGCGCAAGTAATTCGCCGTCGGGCTTTGGAGTTTGGCGATGTCTTCCGGTGTGCCTTCGGCGACGAGGCGTCCGCCATTCGCGCCGGCATCGGGCCCGAGGTCGATGATCCAATCGGCGCTTTTGATCACATCGAGATTGTGTTCGATCACCAGCAGCGAGTGTCCGGCATCGACGAGTTTTTGAAAAACGCCGAGCAGGCGTTCGATGTCGGAGAAGTGGAGACCGGTGGTTGGCTCGTCGAGGATGAGAAGTTTTGTGCCTTGTGAGGACGAGGGCGATTCGCCCAGAAGCTGACAGAGTTTGAGTCGTTGCGACTCGCCACCCGAAAGCGTGTTGAGTGC
>JBKDYW010000197.1:0-19541 GCA_046308575.1 Verrucomicrobiota bacterium | reverse complement strand
GCCCGCTTGGCTAAGGTGCTCAAGGCCCTTGAGGGCATTCAGGCATCGTTCAACAGCGCGCAGAGCGGCGGCAAAAAAGTTTCGCTGGCCGACCTCATCGTTTTGGCCGGATGTGCCGGCGTCGAGCAGGCCGCGAAGAATGCCGGTGTTGATATCAAGGTGCCCTTCACTCCCGGCCGCATGGATGCCTCGCAGGAGCAGACCGATGTCGAATCGTTTGCGGTGCTTGAGCCAGTGGCCGACGGATTCCGCAATTACCAGCACGCGAAATTCTCCGTCTCGACCGAAGAGTTGTTGGTCGACCGCGCGCAGTTACTCACACTCACCGCTCCGGAAATGACCGTGCTTGTCGGCGGCCTGCGCGTGTTGAATGCCAACTCCGGTCAGTCGCAGCACGGTGTCTTCACCAAGCGTCCGGAGGTCTTGAGCAATGACTTCTTTGTGAACCTCCTCGACATGGCCACCGAGTGGAAGCCGATCTCGAAGGACGAGGATGTGTTCGAAGGACGCGACCGGAAATCGGGCGAGCTTAAGTGGCTTGGTACCCGCGCTGATCTTGTCTTCGGATCCAACTCGCAGCTTCGCGCTTTGGCCGAGGTTTATGGGTGTTCCGATTCCGGTGAGAAGTTCGTAAAGGATTTCGTGGCCGCTTGGAACAAGGTCATGAATCTTGATCGCTTCGATCTCGCGTAAGCAAACACCTCGACAAAAAAAGCCCGCATGGTGATGCCATGCGGGCTTTGTTTTTGTATGAGTTTGATTTTTACAAATCAGGCTGCCTCGTTGTCATCGATCGAGCGATGAACGAGTGCGCCGATGATCGCGCCGACGATCGGCGCGGCCCAGAACAGCCAGAGTTGTGAGACGGCCCAGTCGCCGACGAAGACTGCGACGCCGGTGCTGCGAGCGGGGTTGACCGAGCAGTTGGTGATCGGGATCGTGACCAGGTGGATGAGCGTGAGTGCGAGGCCAATGGCGATCGGTGCGAATCCTTGTGGGGCACGCTTGGCGGTGGCTCCGAGAATGATCACGAGGAAGAACGCTGTGGTGAGGACTTCGGTGATGAGGCAGGCGACCATCGAGTACTTGTCGGGCGAGTGGGCGCCGAAGCCATTCGATGCGAAGCCATTGGTGAGGCTGAAGCCTTCCTTGCCGCTCGCGATCAGATACAGCGCACCACCTGCGGCGATGCCGCCTGCGACTTGGGCGATGATGTAGGGGACGAGGTCCTTGGCGTTGAAGCGTCCGCCGATCCAGAGGCCGATCGAGACCGCCGGGTTGAGGTGGCAGCCTGAGATGTGGCCGATGGCGAAGGCCATGGTCAGTACGGTGAGGCCGAAGGCGAGTGAAACGCCAGCGAGGCCGATGCCGACATCCGGGAATGCGGCGGCGAAGATGGCGCTGCCGCAGCCCGCGAAGACGAGCCAGAAGGTGCCAATGAATTCTGCGATGTATTTTTTCATATGGGTGTTGTGTATGGGTTCGTTGCTGTTTGTGTTTTGGTATCCGCGCGGAGGGGGTTATTTCCGCGTGAAAGTGAGACCCGGATCGCCGGGCGGACCGCCGGCGAGCACGAACTTCAGTTCGTTATCCTTGGGTTGTGAAACGGTGGCGGTCATTTGGCTGTCCTTGGCATCGAGCACCAGGAGGCCGTTGTCGTTCATGCTGAAGTCGCCGCTGAACTCATTGTTTTGGTCGCCTTTTTTGAAGGACCAAATGAATTTTCCATCGTCCTTGAAAACCAGCGAAACCGTGCCGGCCTCGCCTTTGTCGGAGACCCATGCGCCGCTGAGTTTTTCGAGCGGGAGGGCAGATTGCGGGGCGACTTCTTTTTCCGTGCTTGGCTCGGTTGGTTCGTCGCTGCCGCTTTGCGAGGATGCCTTGGTGAGGTCGCGCAGTTGGGCCGAGACCGAGTCGGCAGGCTGTAGTTTGGCGGCTGCCTCAAACTCTTCAGCGGCTTCCTCGAGGTGGCCGCAGGCCATGTGGTGGTAGCCGAGAAGGAAGCGTGCGTCGGCAGCGTCGGGTTTGCCCTTGCTGTAGCCCTTGAGCGCATCGAGTTGGCGCATGTAAGTTTCCTGCGAGTCGTAGAGGGCTATCATCGTCGACCAGTCCCAGCCGGGTCCGCCGGCAAGCACCGGGTTGAGCACGCCTGCGGCTTCCGAGAATTTGCCGAGGGCGAAAAGGATGAGTGCGCGGTATTCGTGGAGCGCGCCATCGCCGGGTGCTTCGGCAATCGCTTTGTTGGCCGATTCGAGGGCGACGAGGTAGTTGCCTTGCTTGAAGGCCGCTTGCGATTCGGCGATGAATGATTCGGATTTTTGGGTGATCCTTGCCGTTTCATCATCCGCCTTCGGTGCGGTTTTCGCGGCGACCACAGTGATCGGTTCCTGATAGGTCACGACTTGACGATCCACCACGGTGATTGGTTGGACCGGGTAGGGGTTGCGATAGCTTTGATAGCCGCAATCGTAGATCAGTTTGCCGAGACTCCATCCGACGAGGCCCCAACCGATTGCGTTGGCGACATTGTTTTGCTCGACCACCACATAGCCGGGCCATGGGCGGTAGCCGCCGTAGTAGGAGAAGTAGGGTCGGCGATGGTAATAGCTGCTGCTCCATCCGCAGTTCCATGATCCGCCGTACCACGGGCGGACGGTCGGGCGGTTCCACCATGGGTTGTAGCCCCAGTAACGGCGGTCGGTTGACCAGTTGACGTTGTTTTGGAAGTTGTTGTTGATCTGGATTTGGTTGTGGGTCTGGTTGTAGATCGGGCGGTTGATCGATTGGTTGGAATCCCACCATGGGCGGGTGGTGGGGCGCAGGTTGGTACCGGTGTTTGTTGCGTAGTTCAGCTGCGGGCGTTGGACTGGGCGCGAGTTGATGCCGGGTCGTGTGATGGGCCGTTGTGGGGCGGGTTTGGTGGCGATGCCGGGGAGCGTCTGCGGTTTTTGCGGGCGCGGGTAGGTGACTTGTCCGGGCAGGGCTTCGGGGCGGACTTGCGGGCGCTGGAAATTTTCCGGGCGCTGGAAATTTTCCGGTCGATTCAAGGTGCCAGGTGCCGGGCGGTTCGCGATGTTGGGTCGGGTTTCAGGGCGTTGGACTGGGCGAGTTTCGGGGCGTTGGAAATTTTCCGGGCGTTGTTGAATTTGAGGCGCCGGACGATTTTGCGGGCGAGTGAGTTGTGGGGGCTCGGTGGGAGCTGGCCGATTTTGCGGGCGGTTGATTTGCGGTGTTTCGATCGGTGCCGGGCGCGTGGTCGGGCGCTGGATTTGTGGGGCGGGCCTTTGGCTTGGGCGTTGAATTTGGTTCAGCTCGGGGCGGTTGATCGGACGCGGTGTGGGCGTGTCGATTCTCGAATTCGTGATCGGGTTGCGTTTTGAGTGCTGCTGTGGGTGGATGTTCGGGCGTTGAGCGCGGTTGCCGCGATCGCCGCGATCGAAATCGCGGGCCGTGGCGCCCGTCATGAGCGTGAGCACGCAGGCTGGGACAAACAGGAAAGTGGTGATGGATTTCATGATCGGATCGTGTGGAAAATTATTGTTCGGATGGCTTGGCCTCGGTGGTCTCTTCGGCATCGGGTGGTCGTTTCACAACTCGCACCGATCCATCGGGCAATGAGTTGCCGCCGATGGTCTGGTCGCGTGTGGACCAAGTGTAATGTTGCAGCGAAGGATCGGGTTCGATCGTTTGGGTCGAGTGGTTTACTTCGCCATCGGCGGTGACGCCCGAGGTGCGCAGTAGCCAGCCGCTGCTGTTTTTCGTCCACTGCGAAATCATGTGCCCGCCGAAGGTGTCGAAGGCCCATGAGATGTAGTTCTTGCGGTTGTTGTTCCAACCGATGCGGTAGGTGCTGCTGGTGTTTTCCTCGCCAGCCATTTCGGTGACCGCTTTGCCATCGATGAAGGGTCCGTCGTCACTCCACTTGAAGGTGAGGAAAGTGCGCAGGCCGTTTTTCTCGATGATCCAATCGCCGACCAACCACTCAAGCGGCAGGAGTTTTTCGCTGGCGGGTGCGACATCCTCGATTTCGTCGCGGATGCTGGCGGTGAGCCATGTTCCGTCGTCCTGTTGCATTTGGGTCGAGGTGTAGTGGTGGGAGATCACTTCGCCGGTCGGGCGGGTGACATGGAGCGTACCGTCCTCGATGGCGAGCTTGGGGGTGACGAAGCGCACTGAGCCTGCCTCTAGGGCTGCGCGCGGGCGTTTTTCGCCAGAGAAGAGGTCGGTGTAGAACTGCTGGATTTCGGCGCGGCCGGAGACGATTTCGCCGGAGCTGAGTATGATTTCGCCTTCGGGGATGAAGAGTTTGGCGATCGCCTCGGCGTTGCCTTCGTTGTGGGCGTTGACGTATGCCTGCGCGTTGGCGGCGAGTGCTTCGAGAGAGGCCTTGTTGGGGTCGGTGTCCTGGCTGCGCGCGCTGGCGAGTGAGAGCAGCAGCATGGCGGATGGGAGAGCGAATGATCGGATCATGGAATGACTTGGGATGAGGCTACGGATGTTCCGCGCTTGTGTTAGACTAGGAAGTTTTTCCGTCCTTAGGCAAGCCCTCTGGCGGGTTGTTTTTTGCCGGGATTTACCATGCGATCAATGGTGGCAGGATGATGCGTGGGCTTTTCTTGGAGTGGTCTTTGCTTTCCTCGATGGCGGTGGCGATTTGATTTTCGAAATCGACATTGATGCGGCTTTTTTCCTCCTGCGTGATGTGTGAGAGCTGACGGTAAGGGGTGCCGGTGGTGGGGTCGACCCGTGTGATGTAGTGTTTGACCTCCTCGTAGCGGACATATTCCCAGAGCGCTGTTTCGCCAGTTTCGGTTTTGCGGCTGCTGGTTTTGGTGGGTTTGCCGAGCACGCGTGAGATTTCTTCCATCGTCATACCGCAGGCGATTTGGTTGGCGGCGATGAGTTCTTGGACTTGGATTTGGCGGTCGTAGAATTGTTTGAGTTTGGCGGCGAACTCCGGGTCGTTTGGGGAGAATGCCCATGGCGCGACCCACCCGGCGATGCCTCCGCGCGTGCCCATGCCGCGGACGCGGTAGACCTTATCGGTGATCGCCTCGATGCGGGCGATTTGATTGGCGGCGAGGGTGCCGAGCTGGTGTTTGCCTTCCTTGTCGGAAAAGACCGGTGCTTCGCGGATGACCTTGAGTTCAAGCGGTTTGACCGATGCCTGTTCGAGGTAGACCACGCCGGGTTCCGAATCGAGCAGCGACTTGCGTGGTGTGCGTTTCACCTGGGCATCGAGCGGGATCGCCAGAAGGCACGTGAAGAGAATGGCCATTGCCGGTCTCATGACTGGCAAGTTAACCTGAATTTTTGAAAACTGAATCTTTTTCATCGGGTGATTCGGTGTTGGACGCGGGCGTGGTCTGTAGCAAAGTCGGCGCATGCATTCAGCAGGTCCGCTTTCCGAGAAGATGTTCGAAATGGCCAAGCGTTACACGCCGGGCGGGGTGAATTCTCCGGTGAGGGCGTTCCGCAATGTCGGGGGTGAGCCGTTTTTTGTGCGTCGTGCGTCGGGCAGTCGGATTGAGGACATCGATGGCAAGAGCTACATTGACTACATCGGTTCGTGGGGGCCGAACATTTTGGGTCATGCGCCGGTGGTGATCACCAACACGATTCATGAGGTCGCCAAGAGCGGGATTTCATTTGGTATTCCGAATCCCTTCGAAGTCGAGATGGCGCGCAAGGTCTGCGAGTGGGTGCCATCGGTGGAAAAGGTGCGGATGTGCAACTCCGGCACTGAGGCGACCATGTCGGCGATCCGCTTGGCGCGCGGTTTCACTGGGCGGGATTTGATCGTGAAATTCGACGGCTGTTATCATGGCCACAGTGATTCGTTGTTGGTGGCTGCGGGTTCGGGTGCTTTGACTCATGGCGAGCCCGACTCGGCGGGTGTGCCGCGCGCGGTGGCATCGAACACCTTGGTGCTGCCTTACAATGATCCCGAGGCGCTCGAGAAAATTTTTGCCGCATGTGGTGAGGACATCGCGGCGATCATCGTCGAGTCGTATCCTGCGAATGCCGGCTTGGTTTTGCCGCGTGCCGGGTATTTGCAGTTGCTTTCATCGATCACCAAAAAATACGGAGCGCTGCTGATTTTTGACGAAGTCATGACCGGCTTCCGATTGGGCAAGGCGGGAGTGCAGGGGATTGAAGGCATCGTGCCGGACCTCAGTTGTTTCGGCAAAGTGATTGGTGGTGGTTTGCCGGTGGGGGCTTTTGGTGGTCGTGCCGATGTGATGGATTTTCTGGCGCCGCTCGGGCCGGTCTACCAGGCCGGCACGCTTTCCGGAAATCCGCTGGCGATGGCGGCCGGGCTTGCTCAGTTGCGCGAGTTGGAAAAGCCATCCGGCTTTGCGCGGCTTGAAGAACTTGGCGCGCATTTCGAGAATGGCCTGCGCGCTGTGATGGAGGCGAGGGGCATCGCACACCGCATTCATCGCGTAGGGTCGATGTTCTGTTTGTTCTTCACCGACCGCGAAATCGTCAATGTCTCCGATGTGATGAAGCAGGATCTCGGGCTGTTCAAAAAGTTCTTCTGGGGCTGCCTTGAAAAAGGGATCTATCTCGCGCCGAGTCCTTATGAAACCGGATTTTTGAGCCTCGCGCATACCGAGGCGGACTTGGATGAAACGCTCGGCGTCTTCGACGAAGTGCTGGCGAAAATTTGATTTTTCTTCAGCGGAAAACCGCGAGCATCGGGCGGTGGTCGGAGGCTTTGCTCCAGAGGCGATCGTCGATGATACGCGATTCCTTGAAGTCGACATCGCGGCGCAGGGCGGCCGAGGTCATGATGAAATCGATGCGCGAGTAGACATCCTCGCCCGACCAATGATGGGTCCATGCCTCGCCTTCTGAGTCCTTGAGATAGATCGGCGTGATGCGCAAATTTTTGGCGGCGGATCCCGTCACCGCGCGGAGTGTGTTGCTGCGGTAGGTGTCGTTGAAATCGCCGTAAACGATGAGATTGGCATCGGGGTTGGGCCCGAGGATTTTGTCGATGTGGCGGCGCAGGAGGTGGGCTTCCTGCAGGCGCATTTTTGCCTGATCCCCGCCATCGACGGAGCGTTTCGATTTCAGGTGGACGCCGACGAAGCGGTATTCTTTGCCGCGGGCCTTGATGGTCGCATCGAGAATGCCGCGGTTGATCGTGAAGCTGCGGCCTTCGAGGGTGTATTGGGTTTGCGCGGGAGAGCTGGTCGATGTGATGGGAAATCGTGAGAGCAGCCCGAGGTGGCGAACCGTGTCGGAGCCGCCGGTGTAATGCGAGTGGGGAAGATCGAGTCTGGCGGACTTGAGGGCTTGCTGAATTTCCGCGAGGTCGGCTTTGGTGCCAATTTCGCATAGGCCGATGACATCCGGATTGTTTTTGAGCAGGATGCGCAGGACAGCGGATTTTTCTGAATCGGGCTTTGGTTGGTTGGCGACTTCGCGGCGGTCGATGATGCGATCCATGGTCAGCCAGTTTTCCACATTGTAGGCGATGAAGCGCAGGTTGCCGGCGTTCGGGTTGCCGCTTGGCCGGGTGGTTTCGGCTGGCTCATTGGCATCGGCTTGGGTGAGCCAAGGTTTTGATGCGGCCGATTTGCGTGAGGCGTCTTGCGAATCGGCGCCCGAGCGGTCGCAGCCGGAAAGAATCAGCGCGAAAAGAATGCAGCAGAGCGCGCCGAGGGATTTCGGGGCGTGCGTTTTCCGCGCGCGGTTTCGCAGGGCGCGCATGGCGATCAGGAGTCGCGTGGCTCCTTGCCGGGGGCGTCTTTGGTGCGGGCGTCGGTCTCGGCGTGGGTGATCTCGCGTTCGAAATCATCGCGGGCTTTTTTGAATTCGCCCATGCTCTTGCCGATGCCGCGTGCGAGCTCGGGGAGTTTTTTGGCTCCGAAGAGCAACAGGATCACGACGAAAATCATGATCATTTCAGGCATTCCGATGGGTCCCATGGTGGTAGTGTTGGTTGGTGAAAGGCTAGCCACGGAGGCGGGGGCGCGCAATCGAATTACCGCGAAAGTTTCGGCGCTTTCATGAATGTGCAGGGGTTGCATCGATTTCCGCCATGCGGGTGAGGACATCCGCTTTGGGCGGAAGCTGGCGTTCGACGCTTGCGAGCGAGCAACGGGCAAAGGTCGCTGCGAGTTGGGCGCGTGCGGTGGCATCAAGCCCGGTGCTGAGGCCTGCGAGGTAGCCTGCGAGCAGGGCATCGCCGGCGCCGACCGTGCTGGCGACGGAAATGGGCGGGGCCTTGGCCATGAGGTTGGCGCAGGGGTCGAGGAACAAGGCGCCCGCTTCGCCGAGCGAGAGAATGACGCGCGGGATGCCCGTTGCCTGGACTTCGAGGGCGGCCGATTGCGCGGCGGCGAGATCGGGGATGTCGCGGTCGAGGAGTTCGGAGATTTCGTGTTGGTTGGGCTTGATGAGGTCGACCTTGCGATCGATCGCAATGCGCAGGGCGTCGCCACTGGCATCGACCGCGACAAGCGAGCCTGCGGATTTGAGCAGTTCGATCAGCGCTGCGAAATCATCGAGCCCGAAGCCTGGCGGGAGACTGCCACCGATCAGGCACCACGATCCCTGCAAGTCGAGTCCGCGCAGATTGCTGTGGAGTGCCTCGATGTCTTGCGGGCTGACTTGAGCGCCGGGAAGGTTGATGTCGGTCGTGACCTCGCCGTTTCGCTCAACGAGTTTGATGCCGATGCGTGTGCGGCCAGGGATGCGCACGAAGGCATCGCGAATCGGGAGTTTGGAAAACAGCGTGGTGAAGTGTGTTTGATTTTCTGCGCCCAGAAATCCGGTGGCGGTGGTGCAGATGCCGAATTCGCCCAAGCGCGCGGAGACATTCACCCCTTTGCCGCCAGCCTGATAATGGCTATGTTCAGCACGGTTGACCGAACCGGTCTGCAGTGATGACAAAATGATCGTCTGATCGATCGCTGGATTGAGCGTGATCGTGATGATCTGGTTTGAGTTGTTCATATGCACTGCTTCGCGATGTGAATAAGTCGTGAATAAGCGGTGAATCAATGCGGAATCGCGACAAAATGTCCCGATTCAGGTGGGTGAGGAAATTTTTGGGTCTTTTTTCCTTGTACCAAATTCGTCGTCTGGTTCCCTCGCGGCGAAATTTGCCGCAGATGATGATTTGCGACCGATTTCGGCACACAAAACGCTAACCTGCGGCCGACTGGCTGCACCGACCAAGACGATGATCCCAACAAACGACAAAACGCATAGGACTGAGGAAACTGAATCCACCATCATGAGCCGCAGGAGCTTGTTGAGTGGGGTGGGCATGGCAGGCTTGGGATGGCTTGGTTCTTCGGTCTTGGGTTCGGCTTCGTCGCTTACCCCGAAAGTCTCCGTCGTGACCAGTCGCGGCAATGCCGCCCCCGCCGCGCAGGCCCAAGCAAGTAGCCTTTCGATGCCGGATCTGCCGGAAGAATGGTTGGTCGGCAATGGCAGGCAGGCCGGTGAATATTTCCGTTACCTGAGCGCGCTCAAGCTCAAGCGCGTCGATGCCGCGCAGGTGCTCGAAGCCCATGCCAAGGAAAAAGGTGGCGTGTGGAACAGCATTCCGCCGAAGGCATCATGGCGCGGCATGGCCTATACACTGAAGGTTGCCGAGCGCATCGCGCAGGAAATGAATGTTCCCGAAGTGGAGATCATTTCCGCTTACCGTTCGCCCGATTACAATGCCCGCTGCCGTGGTGCGAGGACTCATTCGTGGCACCAGAAAAACATCGCGGTGGATGTGAAGTTCCCGATGCGCGCTTCGAAGGTCACTGCCATGGCGCGCCAGCTCCGCGATGAAGGTCTTTTCCGCGGTGGTGTGGGTGGTTATTGGAACTTCACGCACATCGACGCACGAGGCCAGAACATCAATTGGTGATCGGGTCTGCGGTTATGGTCGTTGGCGTGATGCCGATGGCCAAATCAAGTTTTGAAATCGCGTAACTGGAAGGATGTCCAGCCGATGACGAAAAGTGTGATGTTGAGCCCGCCTAGCAATGCGTAGGACTCGATGAGTTTTGGCCAAGGGATATTTTGCTCCATGAGGAAGATCCAGTTGCCCATGCGCCAGGTGATGAAGAAGCTTTCGTAGGGTTTGAAGAACGGAAAGTTTTGCAGGATCATGTCGACGAATAGGATCGTGAGCGTGATGATGGTCGCTGCGGTGGGCTTGATCTTTAAGCATGAAAACATGAATGCGATGGATGAGAGTGTGATCATGCTCAGGCCGATGCCGGCTGCGGAAAGGGCGAGCCGCCAGGCACCTTCCCACCATTCGGGGTAGGCGGCAAAGACCTTCATTTTTGGCTCCATCACGAAGAGCCCGCCTTGCCAGCCGACAGCGGCTATCGCCATCAGGTAGCCAGTGATGCCGACGAAAAATACAAAGCTGAAGGTATAGAGTGAGACCGCCGTGTATTTTACCAGCAGCAGGCGCAAGCGGCTAATGGGGCGTGAGAAAACCATGCGCAGGTTACCGTCCTCGTTTTCCTTGGCGACGATATCACCGGCGACCAGGGCGAAGTAAATCGAGCCAAGCAGAAACATGCTCAGCAGCATGATGGTGAATGTGATGGTAAGCGAGCTGTAGTAACTGCCGAATTCGAGGCCGTTTCGCTCGATGATTCCGCGCATGTGCTGTTGGCTGCGCTCGAGTTTGTAAACAAAGAGTATGAGCGCTTCCATGATCAGAAAGGCCCCGTAACCGATCCAGGTGCGCGGGCGGGCAAAAAGTTTCTGCAGCTCGCCGCGAAGTTGTTGGAGGAATAGCATGGCGGTTGTGGAGATCACATTTTTTTCCCTTCGAGCAGCTCCATGTAGACGTCTTCGAGCGAGCGGCGGACGGGCGAGAACGATCGCAGCTTGATGCCTGCTTGAACGAGTGCCGCCAGCAAGATGGAGGGATCGCTGCCGTGGGGGATCTGAATGATTCCGGGCGCGGCCATGTTGCCGCCTTGGGATAGAATCACGGGCATGGCCTTCTCCCAACAATCCAGATCAGCTGCGAAGCGGTCGGTTTCCTCGCGAAGTCCATCGATGGCTCCCTCGAACACCAGTTCTCCTTGGCGCAGAATGGTGACGCGGTCGCACATCAGCTCCACTTCGGCGAGCAGGTGGGAGTTGAAAAGCACGGTCATGCCGCGGCTGTCGCGGAGGTTGAGGATAAAGTCGCGAAACCACTTGATGCCTTCCGGATCGAGGCCGTCGGTGGGTTCGTCGAGCAGAAGAAGTTCCGGTTCGGGTAGCAAGGCTTGCGCGAGGGCGAGTCTTTGCCGCATGCCGTGGCTGTAGGTCCGGACCTTCGAGTGAATTCGTTGGGTGAGCCCAACTTCATCGACGGTTTTTTGCGCGGCATCGGCGTCGAATCCACCTGAGTATCCCATGAGAATGCGCAGGTTTTCCCAGCCGCTCAGATAATCGTAAAAGGCAGGGGCTTCGAAAATCGCGCCGACCTTGCGGAGTGCTTGGGAGCGTTGGCTGGAAACGGGAATGCCGTCGATTGTGACTTCGCCAGAATCCGCCATCACCATGCCGAGAATGATGCCGAGTGTTGTCGATTTGCCGGCGCCGTTGTGGCCCAGCAGGCCATGGATTTCGCCTTTGCCGACTGAAAGTGAAATGCCACGCAAGGCGGGTTTGCCGCCGAAGGATTTGCGGAGCGCGTTGATTTTCAGCATGGCGGTTGCGGATTCAGTTGCCGGTGGCAAAGCGAAGTTTGTTTGAGCTGCTTGAGTCGGCGTAGAGAACATTCACGCCGTTCGGATGCCAAGACTCCTTGTCGGTCACGAGCGGTATTTTATCGGGGCGGTTTTCGATTCCGAAAAACGACAGTTGGGTGATGTGTCTGCCGCTCTGGGTGTTGTTCCAAAGGTAGCTTGATCCGGATTTTGCGTGGAGCTCTGTATCCTGCGGGCATTTGAATGCTCCTTCATTTTCAAGGTATGGCTTCAGAACGGTCTCGAGCACCGGTGTTTCGTCGGTTTTTGAAATCCGGCCGGCGGCGATATCCGGCAGTTTTTGCTGATGATCCTGAAGGTAGGATTGCAGTGCGCTGCCGATGTTGCGGAGTTGGCCGATGCAGGCCGCCTCGCGGGACTTTGCCAACATCGACTTGCCGAGAGGGATGCCCACACCTGCGAGTACAGCCATGATTGTGATGGTGACAAGCAGCTCTACCAAGGTGAATGCGTGGCGGGTGGAGCTCATTGTTGACGGGGTCCGAACTGGTTGCCGCGCAGCCCCTGCATGGTTTCGTTGATGGCTTGCATCAGTGGCGCGAGATCGAGTTTTGTCTCCATGCTCGACTTCTCGAAGTAGGCGCGCATGCCCTCGCGGGTAATTTTTTCCAGCAGTTCGCCGCTCATTTCGCCGGCGCGTGTGATGTCCGAGCTGGTTTTGCCATCGCTGATTTCCTTGAGCCCCTGTTCAACAAATTTTTTGCGTTGTTCTGCGGGCATCGCATCGAGTGATTCCATGAAGCGATTCATCGATTCCATGATGGTGAGATCGATGAAGAGTGATTTTTCGCGCGTGCTGAGTTTGCGAAAAAATTCCTCGCCTCCGCGTTGGCGGCGGTTCTTCTCGCGCTCTTGAAAATCGAGTCTGTTGACGAGATTGGCGATTTCGCGGATTTCTTTTTCACGGCGAGCGGATTCTTTCGCGTTTTGGCTTATTGCGTTTTCAGACCAATCGGCAAAGCGCGCCTGCTCGATGCGAAGGTTGATTTTTTGCGCAGTGATCTTGCGTGAATCGGCGTAGGCGCGGATTCCCCAAATCAGAAGCCAGACGATTGCAAGGATGCCCAGGGCGCGGAAAATGGTTCCTTGTCGAGTCATTGCGCCCACCATAAGCGCGCTGGCTTGGTGCACAAGCAATGGCTGTGGGGCTTTTTCATGTGGGATCCGTTTGACACCCGTGTGGTGGCGCCGATAGTCGCGAGGATATGCGACCATATCGGGCATGATCCAGCGCACGAGACAGACTGACGAGATTCGCGGTGCGGGAGCCATCGAGTGCTGGTGTCTGCATGGGGCAGTGGGGTCGGCGGGTGATTGGCGTGAATTTGCGGCGGCGATGGCGGCGGATTCGATCGCAACGCGGGCCGTGGACTTATGGCGATTTCTTGCGTGCGAGCCGATGTCGATGGCGCGCTTTGGCGAGGCCTTGAATGCCGAGGCAAATGATGCGGGCGCGGGGCGGGCGAAGCGGGTGTTGGTCGGATATTCGATGGGTGGCAGGTTGGCTTTGCATGCATTGGCTCGGGCGGATGCGCCGTGGGATGCGGCGGTGATCGTATCGGCGCATCCAGGTTTGGAACATGCCGATGAGCGTCGCGCGCGATTGGCGCAGGATGCCGGATGGGCGACGCAGGCGTTTGGCGGCGATTGGCAAAAATTTTTGGAGGAGTGGAATGCGCAATCGGTGTTGATGGGTCGACCGCCTCGCGATGCCGATGCATCGGCGCGGTTGGTGATGCGCCGGCGCGAGATTGCGCGGAGTTTTGTCGATTGGTCGCTCGGCGCGCAGGAGCCGATGTGGGGCGAGCTCGGGCGGATCAAGATCCCAGTGTTGTGGGTCGTCGGCGAGCGGGATGAAAAATTTCACGGGCTTGGCCAGCGTGCTGTTTCGATGATGCCGCAGGCGCGGCTGGCAGTGGCGCCTGGTGCGGGTCACCGCGTGCCGTGGGATTGCGGCGAGTGGTTTGCGGCGCGGGTGGCGGAATTTTTCCGGGCCTCGGTGAGTTGACGCGCGAATCTCCGGTTGCGGCCAAGGCTTCGAGCGTTCAGGCTCACCCGCATGTGGACGACCGCACGCGAGTTTGAAGACATCCGATACGAAACGACGGATGAGGGGAAGATTGCCAAGATCACGATCAACCGCCCGGAGGTGCGCAATGCGTTTCGGCCGAAGACGGTGGCCGAGTTGCTGCAGGCCTTCGATCTGGCGCATCAGGATCCGCAGGTGGGTGTGATCATTCTCACCGGCGAAGGTGATTTGGCATTTTGTTCTGGAGGTGATCAAAAGGTGCGCGGCCATGCAGGCTACATCGGTGATGATGGCGTGCCCCGGCTTAATGTGCTCGATTTGCAAAAGAAGATCCGCTCGCTGCCCAAGCCGGTGGTGGCGATGGTGGCCGGTTATGCGATTGGTGGTGGTCATGTGTTGCATGTCGTATGCGACCTCACGATCGCGGCGGACAACGCGCGCTTTGGTCAGACCGGGCCGAAGGTTGGTTCGTTTGATGGCGGGCTTGGATCGAGTTACTTGGCACGCATCGTTGGTCAAAAAAAGGCGCGCGAAATTTGGTTTCTTTGCCGCCAGTACGGCGCGCAAGAGGCACTCGACATGGGCCTGGTCAACACCGTCGTGCCCTTGGCCGAACTCGAAAAAGAAACACTCAAGTGGTGCCGCGAAATGCTGGCGCATTCGCCTTTGGCACTGCGCTGCCTGAAGTCTGCGCTCAATGCCGATTGCGATGGCCAGATGGGCTTGCTCGATCTCGCTGGCAACGCGACTTTGCTCTATTACATGAGCGAGGAGGGCCGCGAGGGCAAACAGGCGTTCCTTGAGAAGCGCGCGCCGGATTTTGGGAAATTCCCGCGAGTGCCTTGATTTTTACGGCGATTTCATGATTGCCAAATTGGCGGATGCTGGTTTAATTTCCGCCCGCCGACGGGCCCGACAGGGCTCCAAAAGCCTCATAGTGTAATGGTAACACCCCGGATTTTGATTCCGTTATTCTAGGTTCGAATCCTAGTGAGGCTACTTTTTCACCTCGGCGTGAAATGCACTGCCCACCTCGCGCGCTGCCCTTTCTGCAGGCCATACCATTGAGTATTCAAAAAACTCTTGGCAACACGGCGCTGAGGGCTATACCCACTCCCGGCATAAAGGCTGCCGAGAATTTGCTAATCCGTCTTATCTCAAGCTGGTTTGGTTAATTTTTACCGAGGCGCCTATTTGACCCCTCCGTCACAGGTTTAGCACATCAACAAACTATCAGAATTCATGACTGACTTTCTTCTTCTCGCCACCGATGCGACCACGACCTTGGCATCCAATCCTGCCTCGATGAAGATCTGGGCGTATGTCGCTTTCATCGGTCTCGTGATTCTGTTCCTTGCTCTCGACCTTGGCGTTTTCCACCGCGAGGCACACGAGGTTTCCATGAAAGAGGCGGCCACCTGGTCCGTGATCTGGTTGTCCTGCGGAATCGCTTTCTCGGGATTTGTCCACAAGGCCTACAACGAACACTGGCTCGGACTCGGCCTCGACACTCCACGCTACAATACCCATGAGCTTGCAGGTCAGGTGCCCGAGCAGCCCATCATCATCACTGGTGAGGTGACGGGACCTGAAGCGGCGAAGCAATATCTCGTCGGATATGTGGTCGAGAAGTCGCTCGCGATGGACAACATCTTCGTCATTGCGTTGATTTTTTCTTTCTTCGCCGTGCCCGCGAAGTATCAGCACCGGGTGCTTTTCTGGGGCATCATCGGCGCCTTGCTGATGCGAGGCGGCATGATCGGGCTGGGAGCGGGGCTGATCATGAAGTATCAGTGGATCCTCATTGTCTTTGGCGGATTCCTCGTACTGACGGCTCTGAAGATGGCACTCATCAAGGGCAACGATGATCCCTCGCAAAACATTGCGGTGAAGCTTTGCAGAAAGTTCCTGCCGACGGTTGAATTCTACGATGGTCAGCGCTTTTTCACGAAGCGCACCGTCAAGCCGACCTACAGCACCGACTCCAAGACGGGCAAGGAAGTGATGGATCCCCCGCCAGCCGGAACGCTTTCCGCTCGTTGGGCGATCACCCCGCTTTTCTTGGCGCTGATCCTCGTTGAGATCACCGACCTCGTCTTCGCGGTCGACTCGATCCCCGCGATTTTCGCGATTACTCCCGATCCTTTCATTGTCTTTACCAGCAACATCTTCGCGATTCTCGGCCTTCGCGCGCTTTACTTCTGCCTTGCCGCGCTCATCGCCAAGTTCCGCTTCCTGAAGCCGGCGCTGATCCTGATCCTCGCGTTTGTGGGCGTGAAGCTCCTGCTTCTAAGCGTGCCGCCTTACCTCGATGTCTTCGGGCTCGACCCGCAGAAGTCGATCAAGATCGATACCACGGTTTCGCTCGTCATCGTGCTAGGAACACTCGCGCTTGCGACGGTGCTCAGCGTGTTGGTTCCGGCCAAGGATGAGGAAAAAGCGGCGTAAGAGTCTCTTTGGTGCGGCGCGCGCTCATGCCAAGCGCCGTACTTGGGCAGCGGGAGCGTGGTTTTCCTCTGCCCATGCACTGAAGCTAGGCTGCGACGCGCGAATTGAGGATTTTCCTTTTTTGATTCACTAGCGGCTTGCCAAGACATTGGAGCCAAGCATTTGTTGCCGCATGTTTGAGACCCCTGTTTTGATTGCTTTTGCCGTGACCCTTGCGGCTGGCTTGGCCACGGCCCTTGGCAGCATGGTTTTGTTTCACACGAGCGCGAACAGTCCTCGCATGCTTGCGGCCGGCTTGGCCTTTGCGGCTGGCGCGATGATTTTCGTCTCCTTGGTCGAGATTTTCGGCAAATCGCAGGATGCGTTTGCAAAAGTCTATGGGCTCAAGGGCGGGATGACGGCTGCCTTGCTCGCCTTTTTCGGGGGCATGTTGCTGGTGATTTTGTTGGACCGCCTGGTGCCCAATCCTCACCGCGGCTTGGAACAAACCGATACGGTTAGCGACAAGACCAAGATCGGGCGCATCGCGATGCTGGCGGCCGTAGCCATCACAGCACACAACATACCCGAGGGGCTTGCCACATTCTTTGCCACGGTGGACAGCCCGGCTGTCGGCATGCCGCTGGCGCTTGCGATTGCCATTCATAACATACCCGAGGGGGTCTCCATCGCGGTCCCAGTCTACTTCGCAACGGGCAGCAAGACAAAGGCAACGCTGGCAGCGGCTGCCTCGGGCGTTGCGGAGCCGATCGGCGCGCTCTTCGGCTATCTTGTGCTGCAGCCGTTCATGTCACCCCTCGTCTATGGTTGCGTCTTTGGCGTCGTTGCGGGCGTCATGGTGTTCCTTTCGCTGGATGAATTGCTGCCGCAGGCCAAGCGCTACGCAAAGGGGCATGAGACGGTTTATGGCATGGTCTCCGGCATGGTATTGGTCGCATTGAGCCTGGTGCTTTTCAAATCCTAGGCCGCCATGGCCGCAAAGTCTTCTTTCCGGCTTGATTTGTTAAGGGATCCGAAATAATTCTCGTGCCTTTCCCGAATGATGAGCAGGCGCCCGGACAAGGTTTCTATGCGACGAGTTTCGGCCAATCAGCGCCGGACGCGGGGGTCGTTTTCGGAAATGTTGAGCACGGCCAACCGCCGGGCCCACGAGCAGGCGAACCGTCGAAGTGACCGGCGTGAAATGAAATCCGTGCGTGCGGCGATCGCGGCGACTGGTGAGATGGAGGATGCAATCTCGATCGAGTGGTGGCGGCGGCTTGGAAGGTGGATGATGGCGCTCTGCCTGCTGCCATTTTGCTGGGTGACGACATGGACTTTCCTGTCGCGTTTTTCGCGCGCGACCTTGGAGCGGGGGTTTTGGCATTCGACGGAGTTTTGGTATTTTGCGGTCGGCGCGCTGTTGATGGTCGGCTGGTTTTGGTCGGGTTTGATTCGATCGTTTTTCCTCTATCTCTATGTCTTGGGCCATGAGCTGACGCATGTGCTTTTCGTGCTGTGCTGTCGCGGCAAGGTGACGGATTTCCATGTGAGCACCGAGGGTGGCTACATCACGACCAACAAGACCAACATGCTCATCGCGTTGTCGCCGTATTTCGTGCCGTTCTGGTCGGTGGTGTGTGCGGTGATCTACATGGCGTTGAGGTTTTTTGTGGAGCTGTCGCCGTGGTGGGACCTGGTGATGTATGGCTTGATGGGCTTGACCTGGACCTTTCACATGGTCTGGACGCTGTGGATGATCCCGCGTGATCAGCCCGACCTGAAGGAAAACGGCACCTTTCTGTCACTGGTCGTGATTTACCTCGCGAACCTCTTGGTGCTTGCGGGTTTGCTGTGTGTGGCGGGCGATGCGCCGCTGCGTGACACGCGGGAATTTGCGCACGAGTGGATGCGTCATGCGGCGACTTGGGGGCAGATCTTTTGGCGATTGGGAATGGAGATGGCCGTGGAAATGCGGGCGCATTGGGGGCTGTGAGGAGATTTTTCCGGGTTGCCAACGGCCGGATGAGCGGGATGCTGGGGGGGTGATCGATCTGGATGCCAATGCGACGACGGCGCTGCTGCCGGAGGTGGTGGACGCCATGCTGCCGTGGTTGCGCGATGGTCATGCCAATCCGTCGGGCGCGCACCGCGAGGGCAAGCGCGCGAGGGCGGCGATCGATCGCGCGCGCGAGCAAGTGGCGGCGCTGATCGGCGCCGATGCGGATGAGATCGTGTTCACCGGTGGCGGCACGGAAAGCGTCAACACCGCGCTTCATTCGATGGACTGCTTGGCGGGTGGTGGAAATGCGGTGGTTTCAGCGATCGAGCACAGTGCGGTGCTTCGATGCGCCGAGGCGATGGAGCGCGGGCTTTCACTTGCCCCGGTGAATGTGGGTGGCTCGCTTGAAATGGATGCCTTTGTCGAACATCTGCGTGGCGCTGCGTTTGTCTCGGTAATGATGGCCAACAACGAGACTGGCGTAATCCAACCGGTCTCGGAAATTTTTCAAATGGCCAAGGCGCATGGTTTGCCAACACACAGCGATGCAATCCAAGCGGCGGGCAAAATTGATATTGATGTGAAAGCGCTGGGCGTGGACATGCTTTCGATTTCGGCGCACAAATTTCATGGCCCGAAAGGGGTGGGGGCATTGTATGTGCGCAGTGGCTTGGCATTCGAGCCATTGCTGCGCGGCGGGGGGCAGGAAAGTGGGCGTCGCAGCGGCACGGAAAACACCGCAGGCATCGTGGGCATGGGTGTGGCGGCCGAACTTGCGGCCAAGCATTTGCGCGATGGCGGCGCGGCGTTGATCGCAGCCATGCGCGATGCCTTCGAAGCGAAGGTGCTTGCTGGCCTCGCCGGCGTGACGCGCAACGGCGACACCACTCTTCGGCTGCCAAATACGAGTCACCTTTCATTCGCTGGCTGCGAAGCCGCAGGATTGTTGATTTTGCTCGATGAAAAAAATGTCGCCTGTTCGGCTGGATCAGCGTGCATGACCGGCAGTCAGCGCCCTTCGCATGTGCAGCTGGCAATGGGCATTCCCGAGCCCCGGGCAAAGAGCAGCCTGCGATTCAGTTTTTCAAGACTCAACACAATGGATGATGCGCTCTGCGCGGCCGATGCGGTGATCGCTGCGGTCACGCGTTTGCGCCGCGTGCAGGGCGACGGGGTAGGACCCGTGGCGGTGTATTCGCCATGAGCGAAAAATTTTAGCGAAAGCTATCAGTATGCTCGGTACTTTCACCCGGCGTTTGTGGCATCAGCACATCGAATTTCATTCCCTTCAGCTTGGGTCTCAAGGCGGGAGGAAAGTCATCGGCCTTGATGAGCAATTGGA
>JBKDYW010000196.1:0-7413 GCA_046308575.1 Verrucomicrobiota bacterium | reverse complement strand
GGTTGTTGCTGCGAGATGCAGTGGAGCGTGCCGCCTTCCTCGACGAGTTCGAGGCAATCGATGCCGGTGACCTCACGGCCGGGGAAAAGCTCACGGATCATGCCGAGCGCGCGGTCGTCGTTTTTGTGTTGTCGGAATGTCGGCACCAGCACGCCACCATTCACGATGAGGAAATTTACATAGGATGCCGGCAAGACCGGCAGTCGCCAGCCGGGGATTTCACAGGCTTCCGGCAATGGGATTTCGATGACATCAAATGATCTCTCGTTGGGCCCGTGAAATGATCGCAGTCGTGCGAGGTTGTCATCGAGCACCGCGCGGTTGGCTGATTGCGAGGAACTCTCGACGCAGGCAAGGATGGTGGTCTCGTCGATGAAGCGTGCGAGGTCGTCGATGTGGCCATCGGTGTCGTCGCCGACGATCCCTTGCTTGAGCCAGAGGATGTTGGTGACACCGAGGCCTTCGCGGAGTTTTTGTTCGATCGTCGCGCGGTCGAGTTGCGGGTTGCGGTTGGGATTGAGCAGGACCGCTTCGGTCGTGAGCAATTGGCCACGGCCATTCACTTCGATGGCGCCGCCTTCAAGGATCATGCCGCCCTTGAAGCGTCGCATGCCGAGCGATGTGGCGATGCGCGAGGGGATGGCATTGTCGAGATCCCATGGCGGGAACTTGCCGCCCCAGGCGTTGAATTCCCAATCGGTCACAGCGACTTCGCCGCTCGTGTGATGTTTCACAAAAATCGGCCCATGGTCGCGGCACCAGACATCGTTGTGCGGGTGATCGAACAACTCCACGCGTTCCGGCACGGCTTTCGCGCGGCCGCATGCGGCGATGATCGATGCGTGGTTTTCGGCGGGCGCGTTGATGCGCACAATTTCATGACGCGAAATGGCGGCGGTGATCTCGGCGAATTTTGCGTGGATCAAATCGCGCTTTGATCCGCCCCAGTGCCGTGGATCATCCACCGGCCATGAGAGCCATACCGCCTCTTGGGCGGACCACTCGGCGGGCATGCGGAATCCTTCGGCTGCGGCGGACATGCGTGGATGCTGCATCGGGATCGGGCACTTGATCCAGTCGGGAATTCACTCTTCGGCGTTGCGATCTATCAAGTTGCCTCTTGCGGATGGGCATTGATGGCTTTTAATGACGCCACATTCGCCATGAGAACACTGCCCTTGCTGAGCTTCGTTTGGATTCTGATATCTTCCAGCGTCTTTGCCGCTGCCAGTCATGAGCCGGCTTATCCGAATCTCGCCGGCGGTGAGGTCCAGTACGCGTCATTTCCCAAGCCCTTGGAAACATATCCGCCCAGCAGTGGTGGCGTGATGGAAACGATCAAGTCGCGCGCGGCGGCCGATCCTTTCAATGTGGCGGCGACGATCGTTTTCCTCCTGGCGATTTTGCATACCTTTGCGGCGGGTCCGATCAACCGCCTGGCCCATCACTACGAGCACAAGCACGAGGAGCAACTTCGTGTGCGCGGCGTGCGCGACAAACTGCATCCTGATGGCGTGGCCGAGGTTTCCTTCAAGGCGACCGTTCTGCATTTTCTTGGTGAAGTCGAGGCGGTCTTTGGCATCTGGGTGCTCGTGCTTGCCGGTGTTGCGGTATATTTCCATTCGTGGAACGACTTTGTGCTCTATGCGGCGGAGGACCGGGTTTACACTGAGCCGCTTTTTGTCGTGGTCATCATGGCCATCGCCGCAAGCCGACCGGTGTTGCGCTTTGCCGAATCGATGATGGCCAAGGCTGCGGCGCTTGGTGGCGGCACTCCCACGGCTTGGTGGATGAGCGTGCTGGTCATCGCGCCGGTGCTGGGTTCCTTCATCACCGAGCCGGCAGCGATGACGATCGGCGCTCTGTTGCTTGGCAAAAAATTCTACCACCTCCGCCCATCGCCGAAGCTAGCGTACGGCACGCTTGGCTTGTTGTTTGTGAACATCTCCGTGGGTGGCACCCTCACGAATTTCGCCGCGCCGCCGGTATTGATGGTGGCAGGCAAATGGGGATGGGACACGCTGTTCATGGTGGAGCACTTCGGTTGGAAAGCGATGGTCGGCATTGCGATCTCCTCGGTGCTTTATTTCGCATTTTTCCGCAAGGACCTTTTCAAACTCTCGGACCGTGCCGATGGCGTTGAGGATGGTGTGCTTCATGCCGCGCCATGGTCAGAGCGTGATCATCCGATCCCCGCGTGGGTGACGCTGGTGCACCTCGCGTTTCTTGGGTGGACGGTTTACACGGCGCATTTCCCGGTTCTTTTCATCGGCGGTTTCCTCTTCTTCCTCGCCTTCACCATGGCGACGGGCCACCACCAAAACCCCATCACGCTGCGCAGTCCGATGCTTGTTGGATTCTTTCTTGCAGGACTCGTCATTCATGGTGGTTGCCAAGGCTGGTGGATTGAGCCGGTGATCAAGGCACTTGATGATAAGGCGCTGATGCTTGGCGCGACGATTCTGACTGCCTTCAACGACAACGCGGCGATCACTTATCTCGCGGCGCAGGTCGAGGGAATTTCGTACTCGGCGAAACACGCGGTGGTCGCTGGTGCGGTGACCGGTGGTGGTCTCACGGTCATTGCGAATGCACCCAATCCCGCGGGGCAAAGCATTTTGGCGAAATACTTCCGCGGCGGTGTTTCGCCGCTGGGCCTTTTCCTTGGTGCCTTGGTTCCCACGGTCATCATGTATCTCTGCTTTGTGTTTCTGCCAAACGGCAGCGCCAAGGAGCATCCGGTTGATGCTCCGCCCGCGATTGAGCAGGTCGTTCCCAACCCTTGATATCGATGTTTACCGGACTTGTTGAAGCGCTTGGCACGGTGGTGTCGCTGGATGCGGGCAAGGGTCAGTCCCGGCTCGCTCTCGCGATTCCCTTTGCGTCCGAGTTGGCGCTTGGCGATTCGGTCGCGGTGAATGGCTGCTGCCTCACGGTGGCGGCGATCGATGGCGATCACATTGCTTTTGATCTGCTTGCGCAGACGCTCGATGTGACCTCGCTCGGTGCGCTGGCAGTTGGCATGGTGGTGAATCTCGAGCGCGCGATGAAGGCCGGCGATCGCTTTGGTGGGCACTTCGTGCAAGGGCATGTCGATGCGATCGGAAAAATCCGCGGCATCGAGGCGCGCGGGCAGGACCATGTGGTCGATGTCGAATTGCCCGATGCGATCGCGCGTTTGTGCATTGATAAAGGTTCGCTCGCGGTCGATGGCATTTCGCTCACCATCGCGTCGTTGAATGGGAACCTCGCGACATTTTGGATCACGCCGCACACATGGGAGCACACCAACCTTCACGCGGCCATGATCGGCCAACGCGTGAACCTCGAGGCCGACATGCTCGCCAAGCATGTCGATAGCCTGCTCGCCGCGCGCATGAACGCCGGGGCTTGAGATTGCGCTAGCCCTCAGAAGGGCCGCAAAAAAATGTGAAGGGCGGTCGCCAGATCCCGTTCCAGCGGCCGCCCTTCAGTTTCGCGCGCGCCCGGTTATGGCGGAACGGGCACACGGTTCCGTATCAGTTCACGGAAATTTTTTAGCTCACTGGGATTGCATGCGGGGCATGCTTTGCCTGCGGGTTTTTGGGCAAATGCACGGTGAGAATGCCTTCCTTGTACTCCGAGGTGATCTTCGAAGTATCGGCCTCATCCGGCAGCGAGAACGACCTTTCGAAGCGGCCGTATGACCTTTCGAGGCGGTGATAGCGCACGCCCTTGTCTTCCTTTTCCGCCTTGCGTTCGCCGCTGATCGAAAGGGTGCCTTCGTCGACATTGACGCGGATGTCTTCCTTGCGGACTTCGGGCAGCTCGGCTTTGACGACATATTCCTTATCGGTTTCGCCGATGTCGACTGATGGCGCCCATTCGGCAAGCGTCATGGACTCATCGGTGCGGGCCGGCCAGCTTGAGAATGCGCGTTGCATGCCGCGCATGAGATCTTCCATCTCGCGCACTGGGTCCCAGCGCAGCGAGGGGCGGAAGATGTCGAATTGCTCGGATTTTCCCAGTGGGTTCCATTTGGTCAGTATGCTCATAATCGTATGTTTTGGTTTGCCGGCTGTTCGTGTTGTTTTTAGGTCGCTCCTTCATGCCGGCACTGGAGGAGCAGCCTTCCGTTTCTGATTATCGGTCCGCTTCCGGCCCGCGGTTCATGATAGTTCGAGAGCGATTGATTTGAATGGGTGGTCCGCATGATTGTTCGTAGCGGGATTGTCGTAGCCGGGCGTGAGGATGCGCGAATGCCGGCTTGGATGTGATCACGCGATCACGGGCGATGGGGGATTTTGCGGATGGGTTTTCTCGCGGCGTGCGCATGGATGATTGATGACGCGGCGGATGGCGGCGCGGGCGCATGTCGATTATCGGTCAGTGTTCCGGGTGGGTGCGGATTGATTTGTCCTGCCGCGCGTGTTTGCTCCGGAAAAAATTCCAAATGAAAACGAAATCAAAAACGATAGTATCGGATCCTGCGGCGCTGCATGTGCCAGGCCGCTGGTATTGGCATTACAGGCAGTTGCAGTCGTTGCGTGAGATTCTTCTGAACGAGGGTCGCAACCAATCGTCAGACGTCGTATTGCCGATCGAGCCGCACAGCATGGATCCTGCCGACAGCGCGAGCGATGAGTATGACCACAACCTTGCCTTGGGTATGTTGGCTCAAGAGCATGATGCGCTTTATGAAATCGATGCCGCGATTCAGCGGATCATCGATGGTCGCTACGGCGTTTGTGAAGACACGGGTCGCGCGATACCGGCGCAGCGTTTGCGGGCGGTGCCGTGGACGCGCTACACGCGCGAAGCCAAAGAGCGGCGTGAAAGGCGCGAGGGCAGGGCACAACGCGTGGCGATGAAAGCGCCCGGCAGCGTACGCGGTGATGCTTCGGCGGCGATTGGTGCCGCGCCTGATCCGGAGGAAGAGGACTTGATCGCGCGCGAGTTGGATCATCGTTTGTTTGACGAGGCGATGATGCGCTTTGAGGGCGGCGAGGACTGGAGCGAGCAAGGTGGGATTCGAATCGCAAGGGAGGAGAGGTCATGAAAAGCACGATGATGAAAAATGTGATGGAGGCGTACGACGAGGAAGTCGCGATCGCCGTGGATGGTGTGGTGCTCGACGGCGATCTTGTCGTGCCCGCCAAGGCCAAGGGGATTGTCATCTTCGCGCACGGCAGTGGCAGCAGCCGCAAGAGCCCGCGCAATCGACAGGTGGCCGAGACCATTCGCGACAAGGGCATGGGCACGCTACTATTTGATTTGCTCACACCCGAAGAAGAGCGCTTGGATGAATCCACGGGTGCGTTGCGTTTCGATATCCACATGCTTGCGACACGGCTTGAGGGCGTGACGCATTGGTTTGTTTCGAAACCGAAGTGGAAGGAAATGAACATTGGGCTTTTTGGTGCGAGCACTGGCGCGGCGGCGGCATTGGTGGCGGCGGCGCATTTGGGCGATCGCGTTTCGGCCGTCGTCTCGCGCGGTGGTCGACCGGACTTGGCGAGCGGTTTGCTTGAGCAGGTTCGCTGCCCGACGCTCTTGATTGTTGGAAGTCTCGACGAGTTGGTGCTGCGTCTCAACGAAGACGCGCGGGCGCAGATGGTTTGCGAGACCGAGCTGCGCATTGTGCCGGGTGCGACGCACCTTTTCAGCGAGCCGGGAAAACTTGAGCAGGTCGCCAGCCTGAGCGCCCGGTGGTTCGAAAAACATTTGTCGGGCGGCATCAAGGAAAGGGGTGGTGCATGAGGGGATCGGCTTACAAGGATCGCTTTGAAGCAGGTCGTTTGCTTGCTGATGAGCTGGCGGAGTACGCGGATGACAAAAAGGTCATCGTGCTTGGTCTCCCGCGTGGTGGTGTGCCAGTCGCGTGCGAAGTGGCGAAAAAAATTCATGCGCCGCTCGATGTGATGGTCGTGCGCAAACTTGGCGTGCCCGGTTGGGAAGAGCTGGCGATGGGTGCGATCGCGAGTGGTGGCGTGCGGGTGCTCAATGATGATGTGATCCGTAACCTGCACATTTCCGAAAAGGCGCTTGAGAAGGAGGTCGACATTGAGCTTGAGGAACTGCGTCGTCGCGAGTTGGCGTATCGGGGTCATGCCGGTGCGCCGGCAGTGAAAGGTCGCACGGTTTTGCTGGTCGATGATGGCATTGCGACGGGATCGACCATGCGTGCGGCGGTGCAGGCATTGCGTCAGCAAGGTGCGGCGCGCATCGTCGTGGCAGTTCCGGTGGCGGCGGCCGATACCTGCATGGAAATCGAGCCAATGGTCGATCGCTTGGTGGCCTTGATGAAGCCCGAAGTCTTCGGTGCGGTGGGTCATTGGTACGAGCGTTTCCCGCAAGTGGAAGATGAGGAAGTGCGGGCATTGCTCGATCAGACGGCAGTGCCGGCGCATGCCGGATGATTTCGCGAGGCCATGCATGGTGCCATGTTCTTTTGGGCCGAAGTCCTTGCATGCATTCCCACGCGTGCTAATCAATGGGCTGCATGCCTGCCGCGCAAATGCCAGAGCCCACGCGCGCCTTTGAGAAAAGGCTGCTGGTGGCGTTGTGGATGTTGTGCGGCCTGATGGCGCCGCTGCGCGCCGAGGAAGCACCGCCGGTGGCGCAGGTCGTCGAAGCGCCGGCCGACGCGCCTGTCGGGCCGGACCAAGTGGTGAGCCGCAGCAAGCAATTTCGCGTGTCGGGCGGCGATAGCTTGGTGCGTGGTTCGGTGGCCTTGTTGGCGGAGGAATCGAAGGACGAATTGCTCAAGCTCACCACTGAGGAAGATTCGTGGAAAATTCCGGTGAAGGTGGTCTTGAGTGGCAAGTCGGGTGATCCCTTGCCGCCGCGCACGGTGAGCATGCGTTTGTGGATCCTCGAAGGAGTGCCGCAGTTGCAGATCGATGTGCACTTGAGCCGCGGCATTGATCAGGAGCGCTTCAAGCGCGCGGTGACAGCGGCGATGCTTTACGAGCGTGCTTTGCGTGATCGCAGCGGCGATGCCTTGGATCATCCTTTTTTCGTGCCGCCGTGGCTTGCCGATGGTTTGCGTGAGGCCACCGCGTGGAGTCTCAACCTAAGCGACCGCCGTTTGTACGAGGCTCTCTTCAAGCAAGGTGGCTTGTTCAAGATCGAGGAAATGTTTGCGGTCGGTGAGCGTGCCTTTGACGAGATGGATACGGCGATGCGTGCGGCGTTCCGTGTTTCGTCGGGTGCCTTGGTGATGGCCTTGCTCGAGCAACCACAGGGGCGCGAGGGGTTTCGCGCATTTCTCAATGAAGTCGGCGCCTACGAGGGCGAGATGCCGGTGCTGCTGCGCAAGCATTTCCCGGAGCTTAATCTCTCGAGTACCAGCCTTGCAAAATGGTGGGCGCTGCAAATGGCCAACAAGGGTGGGCTCAACCAACTCACCGATGTGCTGACGATTCGCCAGAC
>JBKDYW010000195.1:0-19544 GCA_046308575.1 Verrucomicrobiota bacterium | reverse complement strand
TGCGGATAGGTATCGAATTCAGCGGGATCATGCCCGAGCGCCGAATAGAAAACGCGACCTTTGCCCCAGTGTTTTGTCCACACGACCGGCATCGTGCAGGTGCGTTCCTCGAAGGTGTAATCCGCCTCAGCCAGCACCCGGACACCGGGATCCATGAGCATGTAGTATTGCTCGGACTTGTAGTAAAATTCCGCCGACAGCCCCTGCATGATCGGATCCCCGGGGCCTGTGACCTTCACTGTGTAATCGCCCACATGGGGATGGCCGACAAAGTGCCCGCCGACCATCCATTCATAATCAAGATCGCCACGGAAGGCATCCCCCATCCCTCCATGGACCCCGCCAAGCCCAACTCCCGCACGCACAGCGTCCCGCAGGCCGGCGCTTTCCTCCTTGGACAGTTTACCGCAGGTCCAGCAGGGTGAGATGACATCGAATGTCTTGAGCCAGTCCGTGTCGGCAAGGCGTTCCAGGTTGGTGATTGTCTCTGTTATGCAGCCGCGCCCGCTCAGCGCAGAGCTAAATTTATGGACGATATGTTCAGGCTTGTGACCATCCCAGCCGCCTTGAATAAAAAGGATCTTTGGCGTTTTCATTTTGAATAGAAACACATATGACAAGTTTTCGCCTTTTTCACCATGGATATCCATTTCAAAAACCTGTCTTTTCCGGTCAGCTTTTGGAACGCCCAAGAAGATCCATTGCGCTCCCTGCTTCCACTGAATCAAATAGGCTTCCTCGCTCACAAGACCGGATGGGTGCGCTCCCGTTTCGACAGTGCGAATTTTTCTTTGATCCTGAACGGCGGTGGCGAGTTTCATAAAAACGGCAAGATCTGGAAGGTCGAGGCACCCTGCGTGATCACGCAATGGGATGACTATCTTGAATATGGCCCCTCGGAACCTTATGGATACTGGACCGAACTTTACCTCGCCTATTCCCGCGAGCTGATGCCAAAATTTGTGCAATGCGGATTTGTCGAGGACTCGCGACCGGTGTGGCCGATCTCAAATCCATCGGCACTCAGACCGCTACTTGAAGAACTGGCGCGATGTCTTGCCACCAAGGAAAAATCCGCGCGCATCGATCGCATTGCCGAACGAATCATTCTCGAAACCCTTGTACCTCCGCATGTCCCACCCTCTTCCCAAATTTCCAAGGCATTGGAGGCGATTCGAAAAAACTGGCAAGCACCGCCGGATCTGGAGTCTCTCGCCGGCAAATGCAAAATGTCGGTTTCCACCTTTCAACGCCGCTGGAATGAAGCCATGGGAATCACCCCGGCGCGTTACGCTCTGGGGTTAAGACTTCAAGAAGCGTGCCGACTTTTGATCGAAACCAGCGACTCAATTTCAGAGGTCGCCAACGCCTGCGGCTTCGAGGACGAATTTTATTTCTCCCGCTGTTTCCGCCGGCAATTCGGCACCCCGCCGCGCAGCTACCGCAAGGAACATCTCATACGCAGCGGAAGGGCGCGCTGACTTCTCAATATGAACTGCCTGCGGTCGGATTCCGAGCACGCGTCCAGCCGTTCGGAAGGGCCGGGAGCATCCGTGAGTGCGGGCAGGCCGATTGGTTAGGAAAGGGCGAAAATTTCCATGCCGCATAGGAGAGCTTGGTTGACGCGGACGAACGGAAAATCGATCTCGATCCGATCCAGATCAACAAGCACGTCGTAATTATAAAGGGACAGTCCTTTTGTACGATTTTATCTTGCCATCGGGCTTTGGCTGGCTACTATCACCTCCATGCGACAGGCACGCTGGCTGGCAGAGTGGCGGAATTCGGAGTCCAAACCGGTCTTCTATCACTGCATTTCTCGCATCGTCGACCGGCGCTTTGTGCTCGGGGCCCAGGAAAAGGAGAAATTCCGCGCGCTAATGCGCATCTACGAGAAATTCTCCGGCTGCCGGGTCACCTCCTACTGCCTGATGGACAACCACTTCCATCTCCTGCTCGAGGTCCCGCCGATGCCAAAAAACGGCGAGTCAGATGCCGGCCTTTCCGACACCGAACTCCTCCAGCGCCTCTCCGCCCTCTACAACGAAGCCTTCGTCGCAACCGTGGCCAAGGAACTTGCCGATGCGCGCAAGCTCGTAAAAGACGGCCTCGCGGAGGAATCCGTCGTCGTGGCACAGATCCACGAGCGCTTCACCTATCGCATGCATGACCTCGGCGAATTCATGAAAGGTCTGCTGCAACGCTACACCCAATGGCACAACCGCATCCACGAACGCAGTGGCCGCTTGTGGGAGGATCGCTTCAAGAGCGTGATCGTCGAGGACGGCGTCGCGGCCCGCACCATGGCGGCCTACATCGACCTCAACCCAGTGCGCGCCGGACTTGTGAAAGATCCGGCAGAATACCGCTGGAGCAGCTATGGCGAGGCGATTGGTGGTGGTGCCAAAGGAAATGGAAAAACCGCGCGTGCAGGGCTCGTTCGAGCATGGGGTGCGCACAAGGGCATGGTTGCCGATGCCGCCTTGTGGTCGGGCAAAGTTTCACGCGCATACCGCAAAATGCTGATGGCACATGCGGTGGAAAAAACTTCCGAGAGCATTGGTCGCGATGGTTCTTTAGTGCGCAAAACAACGCGCAAAGGTATTGCCAAAGATCAAGTGGCCAAAGAGCAACGCGATGGCGAAATCCCTTTCGCCCGCATGCTGCAGCATCGCATTCGCTACTTCACCGACGGGGCGGTGATCGGCAGTCGCATCTTTGTCGACGAGGCATTCGCCAATTCCCGCTCGCGCTTCGGCCCGAAGCGAAACTCCGGCGCCCGCAAGATGCGCGGCGACGCCGCTGCCGCAGGCGCCCTCCTCTGGAGCATGCGCGATCTGCGAAAAGGTATTGGGTAAGTTGATGAATACTTGCAAAGACTTATGCTCTAAATGCTGAGCAATTCATCATCACAGCAAGAAGTCTGTTTCCTAATTGAGGATTGAGAGGAAATTGTATGTGTTGTAAAAAATAGCGGCTACTGGCTTCAGCACTCAGTTCTTACTCCTTTTGATCTCATGTTCCATACCGCCAAATTTATCCTTCGTCTCGCGATGTTTGGCGTGATCGTGGCTTATTTGCTTGGAGACCTTTTCCTTTTCAAAGGACCACTGCGCCAAGCTGTCGATAAAAGCCTGTCGAGCCGACCAGATGTCGTCGCACGAGTGGCAGGCCATTTCATCACCCACAGCCCACTCGAACGCGCGACGCGCGAAAACCTTTGGCTCGAGGGGAAGTCATTCGATTCGCTTAGTGCTATGGAAAAATCGCAGGCCCAAGAGAAAGCCCTGCAAGATCTGATCGATCACGCCCTGCTACGCGACAAAATCGCTGGCGACACAAAGTCGATTCAAATCAGCGACAATGAAATCAACGCTCGGCTGCGAGCGATGCTCAGCCGCTTCACTACCAAGGGCGAAATGGAAAGCTCGATGCACGACCAAGGCATTGCGAACGAAAGCGAACTCCGTGCAAAGGTCGCCGCGCGACTGCAGCAGGAGAAGTGGATCGAGACACATATCGCGCCGATAATTCGCACGAGCGATGATGAAGCGCGTGCGTGGTTCGATCAAAATGCTGCGTCGATGGCGATGAGCGAGCGGGTAGAGGTCCGCCACATTTTTATGGCCGCGATGGATCATCCGCAGCCGGAGATTGATGCCAAGCTGAGCGGAGCGCTGAATGATCTCAGATCCCAGCGCAAGGACTTCGCCACGCTTGCCAGAGAACTCAGCGACGATCCTGCCAGCAAGGAGCGCGGCGGTTCGCTTGGATGGATGACAAAGTCCCGCCTGCCCGCCGATTTTGCCGCAGCAGTCTTTTCTTTGCCCATCCGCCAACCTACCATCATTCGCAGTAGCCTTGGCTCGCACCTGGTCGAGGTCAGCGCACGCAAACCCGCAGAAGCAGCCAACTTCGATGAAATGAAACCCGAAGTCATCGCCGCCCTCGAAGCCATCAAGCGCCGAAAAGCGATCACCGAACTTCGCGAAAAGATCCGCGCATCATCCAAGGACATCACCATCTTTCGCGAGCGGATCACCAAGTAGCGCGATCACTCGTGGTTGAATCCATTCATCCACAAACGAAAATCTTCAATCCCAAAACCCACGGATCCGCCCCATGTCGCGGCGGTCTTTCTTGGTTGGTCGGCCACGCGGCGCATCACGGCGAGCCTCATGCCACAGCCTTTGCTCTTCGAAGACCGACGGATCCGTTGTTTCCTCATAACATAGCCTTGCTTCGGGTGCCGCTACACGACGCTCGATTAGGCCGCTGATTCGCACCACGCGCGTGCCCGGCCCTTCAGCAAAGGGCAACTCCAACACATCACCCACACGCAATGCTGATGCCGGTTTCAACTCATGCCCGGCACGCCGCACCTCTCCCGCCTCGCACATCTCAGCCGCCACACCACGCGTTTTGAAAAACCGCACGGCCCACAGCCACTTGTCGGCTCTGACGCTTTCGGACATGGAGCAGTTCTATCAGCGAAATAGAACGCATCAAGCCCGCTACGGCGAGATCACAGCTTTATGGAAACAAATCCCGAGACATCGTCGCCGAGCCAACTGGCACAGGACTCGAGGCTTTTTTGCTCGATCGATTGAATGTCCTGATGCTGATAAAAAACCGTGGCGCCATCCACATTGGCGATGTTTTTGCTGGTGGCTGGATTGAGATTCAGATCGAAGGTGCTGCCCTTGAGTTTGCAGAGGAAAAACCGGTCGGCCTGACCCGGCTTGGGGTTCTCCGTCGCTTTGGGCTCGGTATAAAAGCTGCTTACTATCATTATCGAGTAGGGCTCCTTCATCGCGAGCACATCCTTGAAGGTGACCACTTGGTAGCCGGACTTTGCCGCTTGCTTGGTGAGATAAGCGAGAAAACGCCGTGACTTCTCCGAAGGTGTCTGCCAACCAGCGATTCCGCCGCTGGCATCCAGCATCGGCTTCATTGCTTGCTTCGGTCGCCCCTTTTCGTCGGAGAGAAGCGGTGGGAAAAAATAGATCTGATAGGGCAATGCCGACCGCGGCGTGCGGCACACGGCGGTGTAGCTGAACTGCGCCTTGTCGACCGCCGCTTTGTTTGAGGGAGCTTTGGTGGCGCATGACGCCAGGCTTAGCGCGACGAGGCATGCCATGAACATACGGCTCAAGAGGGCTCCTTGGTTTGATGATTGAACGGGTTGCAAAGCGTTGATTCTCATCGCATGTCAGGTTGAAAAAGATTCGGCACGCAGCTCCCGAAAGGCGCTGCGTGCCGATTTTATTGCTTATAAACTACTGCAATTCCAAATTACCACTGGAAGCTGACGCCAAGTCGGCCAACCGACTCTTCAAAATCGGTCGTGGAAGCAGCTGCACCATGAAGTTGCATATTCTCATTGATCTTGTGAGCGTAACCAAAGGCAAAGCCGGTTTCTCCCTCGAATTGTGAGATGTTGAAGTCAACACCCTGGGTCATTCCATCTCGGATGGTGGTGTTGGTCATGGCAGCAACCATGGCAATACCACGGGTGTTGGTATCGATGTCGTTTCGCAGATTTCTGTCCGCAGCTTGAAACTCGTTGCGAATCGCACTGATGTCATCATCGGTGGCAACGCTCACTCCATCAATCCGTAGGTCGGAACCATTGGTCACATTGATATCAAGTGAGCCTCCAAGAGCATCCTGTGCGGACAATTCTTGGAATCCACCGGCCTCACTGGTCACCAACGAGTTTTGTCCGATATGAATCTGTCCATTCTCTTCTCGGATAAGGGCAGTGCGAATAGCAACTTCGTCATCGGCAATTTTCTTTGTTGCAGCAAGACCTGTCGTTCCATGATCAACTTTGGCCTTCGTAGCGTCCGCGATTGCCTTGGTCGCATCCAAGCCGGTTGTTGCATTGTCAACTTTGGCCTTCGTAGCGTCCGCGATTGCCTTGGTCGCATCCAAGCCGGTAGTAGCATTGTCAACTTTGGCCTTAGTAGCGTCCGCGATTGCCTTGGTCGCATCCAAGCCGGTTGTTGCATTGTCAACCTTGGCCTTCGTAGCGTCCGCGATTGCCTTGGTCGCATCCAAGCCGGTTGTTGCATTGTCAACTTTATCCTTCGTAGCGTCCGCGATTGCCTTGGTCGCATCCAAGCCGGTAGTAGCATTGTCAACTTTTGCCTTTGTTGCATCCGCAGTTGCCTTAGTAGTTGCCAAACCTTCTGAATTTGACTTGATGGCATCACGCTCCCAAGAACCGTTCAGAACAGTTTCAACTAGAGCTGTTTTGGCCGTATCAGTGATTGGCGAATAATTTGCATACAAGGTCGAAATTGCTGCTGTATAAGCGTTCTCCTTCGAGGCCAAATCGGCTGCAGCGGTAGCAATAGCCCCCGAAGTAGAGGTAGGATCATTGATTGCCGTTGTGTAGGCTGTTTGAGCAGTTGTCAGATTTGTAGCTGCGGTGTTGTAAGCGGTCACATCGGTTAATTTAAAGCCATTGGCATCAACATCCGCAGCCGCTGCGGCTGTAATAGGCGTCAGCTTATCAATGACTTCGCCCTGCAAATCAGCCTTGCTACTTGCTACGGTTGTTGCACCAGCACCCGCTTTGTAATAGGTAACAGCATCATTGATTACATTACCAGCGTTTGTGGCTGCGGTGACAGCCGTCGCAATGGCGCCTTCACTAGCGGTGATACTTTGATCTTGAAGCGAAGCGCCTGGAACACCATTGAACGTTTTGAAACTGGTGCCTGCGTCGATTTTAGCTGCTGCCTTGAGGTTGTTAACGCTCGTGATGTTGTTTGAGTATGCAGTCTGCGCAAGATCCAATTCCGCTTGTGCTGCGGAACTACTTGGATTGGCAGCCAAATCATTTTGAGCTTTTTGATAACGTGCAGCAGAACCAAGCACGGTGTCTGCACCATTCAGCTCTGCGATGGTATTATTAAAATTTGTATTGAGAGCATTCGCTTGAGCATTGCTTACAAGTGCCACAGCGGTTGTTAATGCAGTCGAAGTTTTCGTGTCGGCAAACGAAAGGGCGGAGTTCTCCGCCGAATACTGTGCCAGCACATGACCGGAGGCCGTGAGGATTGCTAAAGCCGCAAGCGGCAGGAATCGATTGTATTTTTGTTTCATGGTGTTGCAGTTGTTTATTTTGCTTTATTTGTTTGTCTTATTGTTCAGGGGCGTTTTCCCCGAGGAACAAAGGGGTCTTGGGAGATGGGTGGATTTGAAATGGGTGATCGGTGATTCTTTGTTTCTGAACTCAGCTGGCTCTGAGTTCTCCGCCGCTCATTGGTTGGTGGTGCCTTCGCGCTGCATGGAGCGGGACTTGGGAGGGGGCTGAGGCAAAGCAGTCGGAGACCGATTCCATGGATTGGGTATGGAGGCGCTTGGAGTCGGCGAAGGAGAGGGCAGCGCAACGCAGAACTTCCGGCACGGAGCGGAAGCCCAGCGAGCGAACCCTTTCCAGCAGGTGTATTTCTTTGTCCGCCAAATGTAAGCGCACCGCTTTCATGCGCACCATTTTGCACCATTACGCACCAGCGTAAAGAAAAATTATTGAGATTTCCTAAAAATCGGTCGAAGGTCTCCGAAATGGCTTCAAAAAAGGACAAAAAAGGCATCACGGTCCGGTTCGAAGACCATGAAATGGCTAGGCTCGACGAATTGGCGGCCCGTTACCATGTGAGTTCGGCCACGATTCTGCGTTGGGCGCTTCAGGCTCTGTCCGAGTATGTCGAACTCAACGGCGGCAGGATCCTTTTGCCGCTAGATTTCACCAATTTCCGCCCACCCGTGGCGAGGTATCCTACGGCAGATGAAGAGGCCAAGGCCAAAAAGCAACTTCTTGTCGCCGACAAGCCAAGAAGACCATCTTTCTGAAACTAGGACGCTGATTCCCTCGCCCCATCAATCGCCACTCTTGAGCACCTTGATGAAGGCGCCTTGCGGGATGTTGACTTTGCCAAACATCTTCATCTTCTTTTTGCCCTCTTTCTGCTTTTCGAGAAGTTTGCGTTTGCGGGTGATGTCACCGCCATAGCATTTCGCTGTCACATTCTTGCGCATCGCTGAAATCGATTCGCGTGCGACAATTTTTCCGCCGACCGCAGCCTGGATCGCGACGACGAAGAGGTGCGCGGGGATCACTTCCTTGAGCCGCATCGCAAGCGCGCGGCCATAGGACTCAGCCTTGTCGCGGTGGACAATGGTCGAGAAGGCCTCGACCGGGTCACCGGCGATGAGCATGTCCATCTTGACCATTTTCGCGGCGCGATAGCCGGCGTGCTCGTAGTCCATCGAACCGTAGCCACGGGTCATCGACTTGAGCTTATCGTTGAAGTCGACGAGGATTTCCGCCAGTGGCAGCACGCAGGAAAGCATCACGCGCATGTCGTCGATGGTCTCGGTGTTGGTGACATCGCCGCGTTTTTCGAGCACGAGCTGCATCATGTCGCCGATGTACTCGCCGGGCACCATGATGTAGACATTGACGACTGGCTCCCGGATTTCCTGGATCGTCTGGGTCTCGGGAAAAAGTGTCGGGTTGTCGACGATCAGCTCGGTGCCATCGGTGAGCGTGACCTGATAAATGACAGACGGGTAGGTCGAGATCACATCCATGTCGAACTCACGACGCAGGCGCTCCTGGATAATCTCCATGTGCAACAGCCCGAGGAAACCGCAGCGGAAACCGAAGCCGAGCGCTGTTGAGCTTTCCTGCTGATAAGTGAACGCCGGATCATTGATCTGCAGCTTGCCCATGGCGGTCTTGAGCGCCTCGTAGTCCGAGGAATCGACCGGATAAATACCTGAGAAAACCATCGGCTGGATTTCCTTGTAGCCCGGCAGCGCCTCCGGGCAGGGATGCGTCGAATCGGTCATCGTGTCGCCGATCTTCACTTCGCTCGCCGACTTCATGTTGGCGATGACATAGCCGACATCGCCGGGCACCAGCTTGTCGCGCGCGCTCATCTTCGGCGTGAAGACGCCGACCTCCTTGACCTCATAAACCTTGTCGGTCGCAAAGAGCCTTACGCGCTGACCTTTTTTCACCGTGCCGGAAAAAACGCGCACATAAGAAACCACGCCGCGATAGGTGTCATAAAGAGAGTCGAAAACCGAACAACGCAGCAGTCCATCGGGATAATCCTTTGGTGCGGGAATGCGTGCGACGATCGCTTCAAGGATATCGTCGATACCGATGCCGCCTTTGGCCGATGCCGGAATGCAATCCTCCGCCGGAATGCACAGGATGTCCTCGAGTTGCTTTTTGCACTTTGGCACATCGGCCGCAGGGAGGTCGATCTTGTTGAGGACCGGGATGATGGTGAGATTTTGTTCCGTCGCGAGATGCAGGTTGGCGACGGTCTGCGCCTCGACGCCTTGGGCTGCATCGACCATAAGAATCGCACCCTCGCAAGCTGCGAGCGAACGCGAAACTTCGTAGGAGAAATCCACATGGCCCGGCGTGTCGAGCAGGTTGAGTTTGTAAGTTTTTCCATCCTTCGCCTTGTACTCCATCGCCACCGGATGGGACTTGATGGTGATACCTTTCTCGCGCTCGAGATCCATCGCATCGAGCAGCTGATCCTGCTTTTCACGCTGGGTGATCGTGCTCGTCGCCTCCAGGAGGCGATCGGAAAGCGTGGTCTTGCCGTGATCGATGTGGGCGATGATCGAAAAATTACGGGTCAACTCGGTAGACATGGCAGGAAAATGGATGCGGCGGCGCGCGGCGAGAGAATGCAGGAATCCGCCGACATGGCACGAAAAATCCGGGCCGCAGCGGCATCATCGGTCATGCAGCAAGTCTCCGCGATATGCGACCCCGGATGCAAAATTCTCGCAATGAGGCGGATTTTCGGTAGTTTTCCCGCATGGACGAACAGATCGCCAGCGACGCACGCTTTGCCAACTTGGCAAAAGTAAGGCAAGCGCGTCGGATGACCGAGGAGGAGCGGGTATTGGCTGGCCCCCGGCTTTTCGCCGGAGTATGCGAGCGCATGAAAGAAGGGCTCAGAGATGAAGAGCCAGATGCGAAGGAAGATGAAATTCACCGTCTCTTGCTCAAAAGATTGACCCGTCTTTCCAAACTGGATCGCCCCATGCGTACAAGCCCATGAAAAACGGTGAGGAAGCAGTCATATTGCTTTTGGAAGCATTCAACCGACTCGGATTGGAATACATGGTCGTCGGCTCGTTTTCCTCAAACCGTTACGGAGTGCCCCGTGCCACAAAAGATGCGGATATTGTTTTGCGCATTGTGGCTGCGGAAAGGGAGAGATTGTTTGCTGTTCTTCCAAAATCTTTCAAAATAGACCCACAAGTCAGTTTCGAGATGGTGACAGGCACCTGGCGCCAGATCATCACGATTCCCACCATCCCATTCACTATCGAACTTTTCGAGCTTAGCGACGACCCTCACGACCAAAGCCGATTTGCCCGCAGAAACAAACTCACCTTCTTGTCGCAGGATGCGTGGCTTCCAACCCCAGAGGATGTGATTGTGCAAAAGCTTCGTTGGTGCAAGGGGGCGAAGCGATCCAAAGACTTTGATGACACTGTGGCCGTAATCGCCGTGCAAGGCTTGAAAAAACTCGACATGCCCTACATCGAGCGCTGGTGCAGCGAACATGGCACCCTTGACGTGCTGGCCGAAGCGATCGCGGAAGCCGCGCCTGCATGGGAAGACGATGATTCCATTTAAATCCCCCCTCATGCCCGATCGCCAAGGCCCATTGCTCGTCATCTCTCCCGTTCGTTGGGATGAGGCTTGTTTTTCGGTGCCATCAGTGAGGGCATTGATCGCTGCCGGGCTTGATCCGCTTGTTCTCTGCGCCGAGGAGATGCGCGAATTTTGGCAAAGCATTCCGGGGCTCGAGGTCATGACTTACGCCTCCAGCGCGAAGGCAAAATTAATCGCCGCAGATCTTTCAGTGAAAAATTTTCACAGCGCATTGATGTGGGATGCCTCCCCTGCGGCCGATGCCGCGCGCCATGCTAAGATTGGCAATCGCATCGGACCAGCGATCAAGCCGCTGAAAAAAATTCTCACGCAAGCGATCATGATCGACGAAGCGGCGATGGATCATCGCGTGCGATTTTATCTTCAGACTACGATGCAAATGGGCGTGGAAAGTTATCTGCCGGAATTTTTCGCACCGTTGGGTCCGCCCCCCGCATCACGCGGCGATCAAATTCTACTGTGCCCCGATTCCGACTTTGGCAGCAATCATGAATGGCCGCTTGATCGCTGGCTAGAGATCGCACGGGAGCTGATCGATGCTGGCACAAAACTTCTGCTGATCCGCACCAACACCGGTCGGCAACTGGCTTCGCGAATGGCGGAGGTGTTGGGCGATGCGATCGAATGCGAAGACATCATTGCCCCGCATGAGGCGTTTACTTCATTCACCGATCACCGGTTCTTCATCAGCGCCGATGGATCCATGCCACATCTTGCATCGCACTTTGGTGCGACCTGCATCGTGCTTTTTGGGCCTAATGATCCCCAATGGAAACGCCCGCTCGGCAAACGCCACACGGTGTTGCGTCACCATGTCGAATGCGCGCCCTGCCTGCTGGCAAAGTGCCCGCTCGATCTGCGCTGCCAGAACGAATTGGAAACCGCGCGCGTTGCGAAAGCCATTCGCGAAGCAATTGGCACAACGAAATGATCAAGGAGCAACAGCCAGGCGCTCAGGGCTCGTGTCGCGCTCGAAGAGGAATCCGTTTTCCTTGTAGGTCTTGAGACGAAAGTGCGTCGCGGTCGAAAGCACGCCTTCGAGCGAACTGAGTTTTTCGGAAACAAAACTGGCAACATCGCGGAGGTCGTTGCCCTCGACGACCACCATCAGGTCGTAGCCACCACTTGCAAGGTAGCATGAAACCACCTGATCGAAGCGCGCAATGCGCATGGCAAGGCGATCGAAACCACCGCCGCGCTCGGGCGTGACCTTCACCTCGATGAATGCCGACACCGCCGTGTCGCCGGCCGACTCGGGATCGATCACCGCATGGTAACCGAGGATCGTGCCATCCTTTTCCCATGATGCCACGCGCTTGGCCACCGCCTCTTTGTCGAGCGAAAGCAAATCGGCCAGTTCCTGATGAGTGAAACGGGCTTTGCGGCGGAGCAATTCAAGCAAGGGATCGGTGGACATGGCTCTGTTGAGTTGGATGATCTGTGCCCTTTCACATCAGGGAACACAGGCACTTTGCATAATTACACGGATGAGTGGAAACCGAAAACTTCGCGATTTTTCCATGCGCCGCAGCGCTGCATATTGCGTCATCGATCAACCCAGCGTGTCGCGCAGGCGTTGGATGAGCCCGGCGTCCTCGTCGCGCCCCACGCAGCACAGCGCCTCGGTGAGTTCATCGAGCCACAGGCAGAGCAGACTTCCGGGTGCGACACTTCCCCGCAAACGCTCGCGACTTTCGCGCGTGATTTCGCCATCGGCCAGCAGGGCAGACTGCAAGTGAAGTTGGCCGCCATCCACGCAATCGACGATCAGGGGGTGACCCTCCTCATGAATGCGGCAGAGAAAACGCCCGGGGTAATCGACGATCTCGACATCGAATTCCATGCGTTGACCAACGAGTAAAAAAATCATGCAGAGTCCGAGCGAGTGGGATCGGCCCTCAGCCAGCACCCACGCGAGATCGCAGTTCGACGGCTCCCCTTCTCCATCATCGTCGGCGACAAAGCGCTCGTTGCCGAAAAGATATCCCCCCAGCTCGCAGGCCGAAACGACCGGATGCTCCCATGCCTCCTCGACCAACAAATCAAGCGCATCGGAAAGCGACTGCCGCATCGTGATGCCGTCGTGCAGGAAATCGGAGATCAGCCGCAGCATCGACTCCAGCGTTTCCCAGTCCTCAGTCAGCGCAGCCGCGCCACCGCTTGGCACCGACCACTCGCGCTCAAGCGTTTCGCGCCGCGCGACACCCAGTGATCGGCTGAGCACGGATTTTTCCTTGGACGAAAGTTGGCGCGGAGTCGAGGCAAGCCAATCGCTCAAATCACCCCCGCACAATGCCAATCGCTGCGCCACCCGCTCACGCACTTCGGGCGTGTCGTCGTCGAGCAAACGCAGCAAGGCATCGAGCTCCTCCGAAGTCGGCGGATCGCTGGCGTCAACGGTGCTGCGGGTCACGGGCATGAATGGATGATCAACGCCAAAAATAACCGCAGGCAGATGCGGGCGACAAGGAAAACCATGGTCGGCGTGGTGGGCAAAGTCTGGAACAAAGTTCCTTGCCTCAAGGAGTGGACGGATGGTGCGCGATACTGGGTTCGAACCAGTGACCCCCTCCGTGTCAGGGAGGTGCTCTACCACTGAGCTAACCGCGCTTGGTTTGCCGTCGGGGCGGAGAATGTATGGTCAGCCTCGCGGCGTTGGCAACCTCTTTTATCGGTGATGGCATCACAAATGCCGGCCTCGTTGAAATGTTGTCGCTTGCGATGCCCAAAAAAAGAGGCGGGAGATCCGAAGATCTCCCGCCGTTGACATTTCGTCATCCCTGAATCGCGGGTGGCCGCCCATCAGGCACGACCACTCCGGCGATTCGATTGGACGATTGGATTATTTCTTCTTCGCGGCCTTCTTGGCGGCTTTCTTCTTAGCAGCCTTCTTGGCCGGAGCCTTCTTCACTGCTTTCTTGGCGGCCTTTTTGGCTGGGGCCTTCTTAGCTGCCTTTTTGGCGGCTTTCTTGGCCGGAGCCTTCTTGGCAACCGTCTTCTTCACCGCCTTTTTAGCAGCCTTTTTGGCGCTTTTGGCGACTTTCTTCTTCACCGCTTTCTTGGCAGCTTTCTTGGCCGGAGCCTTTTTCGCTGCTTTCTTGGCGGGGGCTTTAGCCGCTTTTTTGGCTGCCTTTTTAGCCGGAGCTTTTTTGGCAACTTTCTTCACGGCCTTCTTCGCGGGCTTAGCCGCGACCTTTTTCTTTGCTGTTTTTTTTGCAGCCATAGTTTTGTGTCGTTGGAGTTCGCGTTCTATGTTTGTTTTCTCTTCCGGCGTTAATGTGCCGGCGGAGAGTATCGCGAGGAGCGCCTCACCGAGGCGTCCTCCAAAAGCGTTGGTGAGAAAATCGTGGGTCGCACGCTGCACGATCACTTCCTGTGAGTAGGCAGCCTGGTAGACATGCGCCCTGCCGATGCGCGCACGCTTCACCAGGTTTTTGCGCTCCAGATTCTGCATCACGCTCAGCACCGTGGTGTAGGCGCGATCCTTGCCATCTGGCATCGTTTCGTGAATCGCGGCGACCGTCGACGGACCTTCGTGCCACAAAACCGAAAGGGCTTGCAGCTCAAGATTGGATGGGTGTGACAACCTTGCCATGCGTTCGCAACCTTGTTGCTAGTCGGGATAAAACCAACATTTAAGAAATCGGTCAAGTTAAAATGTACAGATTTTTAAGAAAAGTTTACAAGGCCGATTTCGACCTCAAACGCGCGAAATTACGATGAGGATCGTAGATTCAAAACAAAGGCGCGCGCATTGATGATCTCACATCGATCGAAAACAAACTCGTTGTCGCGCACGATGCGATGATACGAGTGAGCTTCATCGCACATGCACAATGAACGATGATGATCGCATAACGCGATATCGAACGCAGAGTGATCGAGTGAATGAAATCCTCAACGCGTGACGGCCGTATCGATGAAAATTTCATCCGCAAATCATGCGACTCGGATGACTGCGGATCATCGCCATTTCGATTCGCAACCCGATGCGCTGGTGCGTGGGCAGGCGCCCGAATGACCCTGCCGCTCGTTTTACGGGTGCCTCGCAGAGACTGGATTTATCGGGGTGGAATGACCATCTTGCGGCCGAGCACCACCACATCATTGGTCATGCGATTGGCTTGGCGGATTGAGGCCGCGGGGATTTTGTACTTCGCACTGATGCCCGAAAGCGTGTCGCCTGCCACGACGGTGTGAATGGTGGCCGCGCCGTACGGAGTGGATGGTGGAGGTGGCGGAGTCATCGCTGCGCTCGGCTCTGGAGCGCTAGAAGGTATCGGTGCGGCAGGCGCGGTGCTGGATGCCGCGGGGCTGATCGTGCTGTGATCGTAAGCGGCAGGCGCATCGTAAACGGTGCTGGCCGGATCGGTGACCGTTGTGGCCGCTTGGTCCGGAGTGGCGTAGGAATTCGTAGGAGTATCGTAGATGTCGGCGCGGCGCGAACCACAGGAAACGAGTGTGGCGGCAAAGAGCGCGGGAGTGAGAATGCGGATCGGAATCATGGTGTTGGCGGGTGTTTGGAGCTGGGCGCGGAGCTGTGCCGCACAAGTTTGAAACGCCACAAGGCGGCTGGTTTATTCAAATAGATTTCGGGCGGAAACGGAAAAAGTGTTCTGCAGCTTCGTTGGTATGACGCGCAAGTTCGTCGGGCGATTCACCGCGCAGCGAGGCAGTCTTCTCGGCCACATGGCGTACGAACGCAGGCTCGTTGCGTTGGCCACGATGTGGCTCAGGCGCGAGGTAGGGCGAGTCGGTTTCGAGCATGAATGTCCCGGCCGGGCAGTGCAGCAGCGTGTCGCGGATCGCCTGCGCGTTCTTGAAAGTCAGCACGCCGCCAAAGGAAATCAGCCCTCCGAGATCAATCACACGCGAGGCTTCTTCCCAGGTTCCGGCAAAGCAATGGAAGACCGCGCGAACGCTGCGGTGGTGCTGACGGTAGATTTCCAGCGCGTCCTCAAACGACTCGCGGCCAACGGCGTCGCGTGTGTGAATGACCACATTAAGCTCGGCCCGAGCGGCGAGTTGGAAGTGGCGTTCGAGAAAATCGCGCTGGCGTTCACGGAAATTTTCATCGGTCCACCCCTCGGGCGCGGGATGATAATAATCGAGGCCGGTTTCGCCGATCGCGCAGACCCGCGGGTCGGCGACAAATGCGGCAAGCTGCTCCGGCGCATCGTCTGGCGCCTGATGCACATCGCAGGGGTGGATGCCAATGCAGGCATGGACTGCCGGGTGCGTGGCGATCTCAAGATTCCCGGGCACATCATCAAGACAAGTCGCCAGCGTCACCATGCGGTCAATGCCGGCGGCGAGCGCGCGATCGATCAGGCCCGGCACTTCGTCTTTCGAAAAGCGGTGCGATGCGAGATGGCAGTGGGAGTCGATGAACATGGATCAACGATTTAAGGCCCGCAGAAGACCACGCACTTTGTCGAAGTCCTTCACGCCGGGTGAAGACTCTGCGCCGGATGCGACATCGAGCGCCGAGGGGTGAAGCATTTCCGCAGCGCGCGCGGCGTTCTCGGGTTTGATTCCGCCAGCGAGGATGAGCGGCAGTTGCGTGTGCTTCGATTTGAAATCAAGCGCAGTGTTCCAATCGAATGTCTCGCCGGTCCCACCATAAACGCCGGGCGCGTGAGCATCGAGCAGGACAGCGGCCGCGTGGAAATCTTTCACGCGCTCGAGGTCGGCATGCGTTTTCACGCCGATCGCCTTGATGAACGGAATGCCGGCCTCGCGCAGTGCTGCGGCATCGGCGGGATTTTCATCGCCGTGCAGTTGCACGAGATCGAGCAGACCCTCGCGAACGAGGCTGATCTGAAATTCGGCCGGCGCGTTCACAAACACACCGACGCGCAAAATGCGGTCTTCGAGTGCGGCCAGCCATTTGGCCTCCGTGCTTGCGACACAGCGCGGTGAGCTAGGCCAAAAGTTCACACCGATCGCATCGACGCCCAGCTCAACGAGTCTTTCCGCATCCGCCGCATTCGTGACGCCACAGACTTTGAGCGACACGCTTTGGTGATCGAGAAAGGATTCGAGCTGGTTCATGCGCCGGAGACTATGCGATGAGGCCCGTTTTGGCATTCGCAAATTTCAAAACATCCATCCAGCGATCCTCGAAGGATCCAACGGGCCAAATGGTTCTTGACGCCCCCGCTGTGGACTCATGTCTTGATGCAATACGCCGAGTGTCACTTCACACGGCCGCTAACATCATCAACCACCCATGCAACCCAACCCGCAAGACCACCACGACTTCATCCATAGCGAGGAATTCCTCCAAGGCCTGATGAAGCGCCAGCTCCGCCTTTCCATCGCCTGCGCCTCGGCCTTTCTGCTGCTCTTGCTCGGGCTGCCGCTGCTCAATTACTTCGCACCGGACTTCATGGCACAACGCGTTGGTGGCTTCACCTTGAGCTGGCTCGTGCTCGGCGTGCTGTTCTTTCCCTACGTCTGGATCATTGCGCGCTGGTTCATCAGCCGCTCGATGGCGCTCGAAGCCGCTGAAGTCGAGCTCGCCCAGGAAAACAATCGCAAGAATTCCTAATCCACCTCAACGATCATGGACTTTTCACAAATCAATCCCTGGATCCTCGCCCTTTCGGCCATCACCGTGGTGGTCACCATATGGATGGGCTTTCGATCGGCCAAGACATCGAAGTCGGCCTCCGATTTCTTTGTCGCCGGACGCTCGGTGTCGGTCGGTTGGAATGCCTCGGCAATTTCCGGCGAGTACCTCAGCGCCGCGAGCTTCATGGGCATCGCCGGCATGGTGATGTCCGCCGGCTATGACGCGCTGTGGTACCCGGTGTGCTATGCCTGTGGCTATCTTTTCCTGCTGCTCTTTATCGCCGGACCCTTGAGACGCTTTGGTGCGTACACGATTCCGGATTTCGCCGAAGGCCGCTTTGACTCGCCACTCTTCCGCCGCATCGCGGTGTGCTTCGTACTCTTCATCGGATTCTTTTATACGATGCCACAAATGAAGGGCGCGGGCGTCACGCTCTCCTACATCCTTCCCGGCCTGCCGTATTGGGTTGGCGTAGTGGTGGTCGGCGCGGTGATCACGCTCAATGTCGCGCTCGGTGGCATGAAGGGCATCACGCTGGTACAGGCGGTGCAGTATTGGATCAAAATGTTCGCGATCTCGCTGCCGATCTTCGTGCTGCTTTCGGTCTATGGCGGATACGGAAAAAATCTTTCGCTCAATGATGCCGCCGCGCCACCTGCCATTGAGCGCAGTGTTGAAACAACCGAACACGCCCGCAAACCGCTGCCGGAAAAAGCGCCGAAGGACGATCAATGGATCGCGCCCTTTGGTCCGCTCACGACCAAGGCCGCCAAAGCCGCGGGCCTTTCCGAAGAAGAAAGCCGACCTCTCTCGCTCATTTACACTTACTCGCTCATCATCGCGCTCGTCTGCGGCACTGCAGGTTTGCCTCACATTCTCGTGCGGTTTTACACCAACCCCGATGGTGTCGCGGCCAAGAAAACAACGATGTGGGTGATGATCCTCATTGGCATCTTCTATGTCTTTCCGCCGGTGTTCGGTGCGCTGGGAAGAAATTTCATGCCGGAGCTCTACAATGCGACCGGATCGAAGGGCCCCGACAAAGTCGTGCTCGAGCTTCCCACCCTGCTGGGCAAGGGCAACATTCTCGGCTCGGTGCTGAGCGGTATCACTTGCGCAGGAGCCTTCGCGGCATTCATGAGCACCTTCAGCGGGCTGCTTGTTTCGATGACCAGTGCCGTCGCGCATGACATCTACGGCCGCATGCTCAAGCCCGACTCCACACCCGCCCAGCGCATGCGCATGTTCAAAATTGCCGCCATCGTCGTCGGTGGTCTCGCGATGCTGCTCGGCACACAGGTCGAGCTTCTCGACATCAACTTCATGGTCGGCCAAGCTTTCGCGATCGCGGCCGCGAGCTATTTCCCGCTGCTATTCATGAGCGCGTGGTGGCGTGGCATGACGATGCGTGGTGCGGCCACCGGCATGCTTGGTGGCGGCATTCTCGCGCTGGCATGCGTCACACTCACCAGCGTCAGCGACATCATCGCCAAAAACGGCCAAGCCGCCGCACTCAAAGCCGGCACGACATGGTCGCCCAACGCGCTTTCGATCTTCTGGCAAGAGCACCCGCTGCTGCGCATCCTCGCCGAGCAACCCGCGATCTGGACTGTGCCTACCGCGATCCTGCTGATGGTCATTGTTTCCAAAGCCACCCGCTCACAAGTGCCCAGCGATGCCCGCATGAAAATGCTCGTGCTGCATGCGCCGGAAGCTTTGGGCCTCAAACAGGAATACATTCAGGAGCAGCAGGGCCACGGGCATTGAGGGGGTTATAGGTTCAATATGCCCCATAGGACCTGTGGCCCTACCTCCCTATCATAAAAAAATTGCCGCTCCCCTGTAAGCCGGATTCTGTCCATCCCGCTTGCGCGGGACTGTACGGTCATTTCTCTCACTTCGCCGGAGCGAAGCGCCCCGCTTGCGCGGAGTGCGACTAATACCCGGAGATTGACGGGCGGGCAGCCCTTCCCATGTTCTGTCTTGCACCACGCGGGGTTTGCAATGCCGCTCCGGTTGCCCTCGGCGCGGTGGGCTCTTACCCCACCATTTCACCCTTACCTGTGCCCTTGCGGGCCATCGGCGGTATGTTTCCTGCTGCACTTTCCGTCCGGGTCCCTCGCGGTTCCCGTCCCTCACTTTCATGAGGCGCGCTGCCCTGTGGTGTCCGGACTTTCCTCAACATCCGCTTGCGCGAAAATTGCGACCGTCCGGGGAGCGGCAAGGGAGAGGATG
>JBKDYW010000194.1:0-9557 GCA_046308575.1 Verrucomicrobiota bacterium | reverse complement strand
CGGCACCATGTGCGCCATGTCGACGCGAAATCCATCGATGCCCATCTCCTGCCAATAGGCCAGCACCGCATCCATCGTGCGCCAAGTCTTGGGCACTTGATCCGTGCTGGCATCCGGCCCCGGCAAATGCGCGGTGAAACGACCCTGAGTGAAGTCATGCCCATAGTTCAGCTTCACCGTTTCGTACCAATCATTGATCGATGGTGACCATGAAATGACATTGTTTCCCGTGACCCTTCCAAATTCCCTTTCCAGATCAAACAACCCATCACAACCGGGCTTGCCTGCGGTGGGCAATTTCAACGGAGCGCCACCGCCCGCGTGATCTGGTTGCAGGTAATAGAAATGATTGTCGCGATCAAAAAAAACATCGCGGCGGTCATCCGCGCCAAACGAATGCTCGGGCCTCACATCGGAGCTATAGGACCGCGCGACATGGTTCGGCACGAAGTCGATGATTACCTTGAATCCATGCTTGCGGCAGCGCTCGAGAAGGCTCTTGAACTCATCCATCCGCTTCTCGGGATCCATCGCATAGTCCGGGCATACATCGAAGTAGTCCTTGATCGCATAGGGACTTCCCGCAACGCCCTTGAGGATGTCGGCATCATCCGCCGGGCGATTCGGGTAGGCAGTGCCACTCGCTTGCTCGAGCACGCCGGTGAGCCAAATGTGCGTGAAGCCCATCGCGGCGATGGACTCAAGCGCCGCATCATTGATCTGTGCAAATTTACCGCATCCGTTTTCGGCCATCGTGCCGCCGGGTTTGCGCGCCTCGTTGGTGTTACCAAAGGTCCGCACGAGAAGCTGGTAAATGACCGGACGCTTCGCTTCGTCGCAGTTTGCCAGCGGACTCATGCCAAGAAACAAAACACCAATTGCAAGATGCTGCCAAGTCATGGTTATGCGGCCGATGTGGATTTTGATGAGGAATCATTTTTCACGGCCAGCGTGAAGACCGCGGCGATGAGCATGCAGATGCCACCGATGACGACGGCATTGAGGCGGCTGAAGTCTTCAAATTTCTCCATCACGCGGCTCAACACGATCGCGACGAGGATCTGCGGAATGACGATGAAGAAGTTGAAAATCCCCATGTAGACCCCCATGCGGTTCTCAGGCAGAGCGCTGGAAAGCATCGCGTAGGGCATGGAGAGGATCGAGGCCCATGCGATGCCGATGCCGGTGAAGCAGACCCACTGCAGGATCATCGGATCGCGCACGACGCCGACCGCCGCAAGGCCGAGGCCACCGCAGAGCAGTGAGAAAAAGTGGATCCACTTGGCGGAAAAGATCCGACCGAGCCACAGCAAGGCCATCGCGAAAAGAAATGCCACAAGGTTGTAGACCGCGAAGCAGTTGTTGGCGAGGTCGATGCCGTCCTTGTAAAGTTTCGAGCCGGTGTCCTCCGCGCCCATGATGTTGCGGGCAACTGCGACGCTGAAGAAAATCCACATGCAGAACAATCCCATCCAGGTGAAGAACTGCACGAATGCCAGCTGTTTCATGCGGCCGGGCATGTGCTTCAAGGCATCGATGATCTCACCCACTCCGCTCTTTTCCTTCTTCGGTTCATCAGCCGCAGGCGGATGCTCCTTGGTCGTGAAAACCGTCCACAACACCGAAAGCAAAAAGACAATCGCGCCAACCGTGAAGGCGATGTGCACGGTCTGGGGAATGGCCTGACCCACCCCCGTATCAGCACTCACGCCACAGTAGTCGCGCAAAAATCCGGGCAGCTTCGAAGCGATCACCGCACCGGCACCGATGAAGACCGATTGCATCGCAAAGCCCACGGTGCGTTGTTGCTCGGGCAAGAGGTCGGCCACAAACGCACGAAAAGGCTCCATGCTCACATTGACGGCTGCATCGAGGATCCACAGAAGTCCGGCAGCCATCCACAAAGTGCCGGAGTGCGGCATGAACAGCAACGCGAGCGATGAGAAGATCGCACCGATGAGGAAATACGGCCGGCGACGACCCCAGAACGGATGCCAGGTACGGTCACTCATCGCACCGATCAACGGCTGCACGATGAGACCGGTCAGCGGCGCGGCGAGCCACAGCAGCGGTAGCTCGTTTTCCTTGGCGCCAAGGTATTCATAGATCGAGGACATGTTGCCCATCTGCAGACCCCAGCCGAATTGGATCCCGAAGAATCCAAAAGACATGTTCCAGATCTGCCAAAATGAGAGTCGAGGTTTGTCGGTCATGATGTGAATGGGTTGTTGCGCTAACAGACTACCACCCACCCCCTGCATCACCGCAAGCCCTCACGCGCGATTCGAAAAATTTGGCGGATTTCGTTAAACCTCCGGCCGATCGGAACATCCACTTACCCCCTTCGCCTTGGCCTTTACCTCCTTCACCGCCGCCAGCGCGTCGTAAACGGCAAACAGCAGCGTGAAAAGGGTCAGCAAGGCACAGGCTCCCCACCACAGCAAAAACACCAGCGGCCCCGATGCCAGCCACGCATCCAGCACCCATACGCCGACGACGATCATGACCAGCGATGCGAACAGGAAAGCACCCAACCAGCGGCGGCGCGACGAGCGATCGAGCAGAATCCCGCTCGCGATCTGCTTGCTGTTATTCCAATCGTCGTTTTCGCGCATCGCCTACCTTTGCCAAAGCGGCCCGAGGAAATCGAGATACCAAACCCAAAGCCGCCAACCGCCGAAGGCCCAGGTCAGCGCACCCATCGCAAGAAACGGACCGAAGGGCAGTTGCCTGCCAAAGCCGATGCGACCAATCAACGCCGCGACCAAGGCAAAGATCGACGAAGCAAAAAGAGCGAACAACACGCCCGACCAACCGAAAAACGCACCGATCATGCCCATGAGGTGCACATCGCCAAAGCCCATCGCCTCGCGCGGGATCACGACCGATGTCGCCGTACCGGAAAGCGATCGCAGCTTTTCGATCGAATGCTTCGCGCCGTTTGGCAGCTCGATTTCAGTCTCACGAATCACCAGCGTACCACCCCCATGCGTCTCGCCATCGACGCGAATCTCGCCGGTCTCGATGATCAATCGGTCGCTCTTTCGCGAAAACAAATCCCACCACGGGATCGACTCGCCATCGATCACAAAGCTCAGCGGGTCACTCTCGCCCGCTGGCTCCTTGAGCTCCCACGCGGTCGGTGTTTGAAACTTCATCGCCTTTTTGCCGAAGGCCAATTTCCCTAACTCGACCACCAGCCAAAGCCCGAAAAATCCCGCCGCCCAGCCGATGCCCGATTGGATCAAGGCCTCGCGCCATGACTCACAGCCACCGGCCATTCGCGGGAAAGTCGGCCACACGATGGCAGCCAAAACACCAACGGCGGATCCCGCCCATGTGAGTGACACGGGAATGATCAAATGATCGGCGTCGATGAAGCTGATCGCGACCAGCAAGGCCACCAGCACCCAAAGAAACAACGCAGCATGCGGCGGAAAAAATTTCCACGCTGCTAGAAACCCAAGCGCCGTGAGCAACTCGACCATCGGATAGCGCACCGAAATTTCACAACCGCATTTCGCGCATCGGCCGCGCAACCACAGCCAGCTCAACACCGGAATGTTCAACCACATCGGTATCGGCTCACGACACTTCGGGCAAAACGATCGCTTCGGCTCGTTCACCGACATCCCCAAGGGCACGCGGTAAATCACCACATTCAGAAACGACCCAATGCACGCGCCGATCAAAATAACCGGAATCAGCCAAAGCCAATGATCGAAGGCGGGAATCAGCAAAGTGAAACCATTCAATCCACCGCGCAGGGCCTGACAAGAACAATGCCCGCCGTCGAATCATGCACGATATCGCATGAAAGATAACGGAATCGGCCGATATTTCACATCTGGGCTTGTTTTCCAGTGAGAATAGGTGATTGCCTTGTTTCCCGACCGCCCAGGCACATTGCTTTTCCGCGCCGGATTTTTTCACACGCTTCATGGACACGCCTCCTTTCTCAGAACTCGGATTGCCACCCGCCCTGCTCTCCGCCATCGAAACGCTCGGCTACGAGCGCCCATCGCCGATTCAAGCCATGAGCATCCCGCCGGCGCTCGAAGGTCACGACCTGCTTGGGCTTTCCGCGACCGGTTCGGGCAAAACCGCTGCCTTCACACTGCCAGCCCTCGCCTCGGTCGATACCGCCGCACGCTTTCCGCAGGTGCTGATCCTATGCCCGACCCGCGAACTCGCAGTCCAAGTCTGCGAAGAGGTCCACCGCCTCGGCGCAAAAATGAAAGACCTTCACGCGACACCGGTCTACGGCGGCGCACCGATGGATCGCCAACTCCGCGCCCTGCGCGATGGTGCCCAAGTGGTGGTCGGCACGCCCGGCCGTTTGCTCGATCACCTGCGCCGCGGATCCTTCGATCCATCGCGCGTCCGCATGGCGATCCTCGATGAGGCCGACCGCATGCTCGACATGGGCTTCAAGGAAGAAATGGACGAACTGCTCGCCGCACTTCCCGCCGAACGACAAACACTTTTCTTCTCGGCGACGATGAGCCCGGGCGTTTCGCGCCTGATCAAGAGTTTTGGAAAAAACCCGAAGGTCATCGAGATCCAACAAAAATCGCGCACGGTCTCGACCGTCGAGCAATCGTATTTCGAAGTCCGCCAACGCTCCAAGGTCGAGGTGCTCTCGCGCATCCTCGACATGAATCCCCCGCGCCTCGGCATCATTTTCTGCAACACGAAGCGCTCGGTCGACGAATGCACCGAGGATCTCATCAACCGCGGCTATGCCGCCGACCGCCTCCATGGCGATATCACCCAGCAAATGCGCGAGCGCGTGCTGAAACGCTTCCGCGATGGTGCGGTTGAGCTGCTCGTCGCCACCGATGTCGCAGCCCGCGGACTCGACATCGATGAGATCGACATCGTCTTCAATTACGACCTGCCCACCGACCCTGAGGATTATGTCCACCGCATCGGTCGTACCGGCCGCGCCGGACGCTCGGGCCGCGCAGTGAGCTTTGTCTATGGCCGCGACATTTACCGCCTGCAGTCGATCGAACGCTACACCCGCCAGGTGATCAAACGCGAACGCATCCCCTCGGTCGAACAAGTCGAAGGCCGTCGCGCGGACTTGATTTTTGAATCGCTTCGCGAGCGCCTCGAAAGCGGAAAGTTCGATGCCTATCAGGACAACATCGACCGACTCCTCGAACAAGGCCACACCCCCACCGACATCGCCGGCGCACTCGTCACGATGCTGCGCGAAGCAAGCGGCCGCGAAGGCTCACCGATCGAAGAAGACCGCGAACCGGAAAAACCCGCACGCGGTGGCAAGGTCCGCGACGCCCGACCCTTCGAGCGCGATGAGCGTGGATTCAAAACCGAACGCCCGAGGCCCGGCGCAAAATTCGAACGCGGCCCAATTCCGCACGAAGCCGGCATGACCCGCATGTTTGTCTCCCTAGGCAAAACCCACGGCGTGTTGCCCAAGGACATCGTCGGCATGATGTATCGCGAAGCCGGACTGCCCGATGGCAGCCTGGGCCGCATCACGCTTTTCCCGAAACACGCGCTGGTCGATGTGCCGGAACAATTCGCCGATCAGGCGATCCGCAACACCCGCAATTCCAAACTCCGCGGCAAAGCCTTCCGCATGGATGTCGACCGCGGACCTGTATGAAAATCGACGATCGAAAAAATCCTGTCTGGCGCTGATGCCCGCGCGCTTGCGGTTGACCCGTCACGCGTCAGCTCATAGTTTCCCCGCGCATCATGAATCCCACCACGACAGCCTACGGCACATGGAGCGGCGGACGCTTCATGCACTTTGGCGAGACCCTCGACGAGGACCGCTTCATCCAGTGCATCGAGACCGCCTATGAATCCGGCATCCGCACATTCGTCTCCTCGGATGTCTATGGAAATGGCAAGGCCGATGAACTGCTCGGCCGCGCGCTCGCCGGCATCGATCGCTCGACTTACTCGCTGGTTGGAATGATCGGCCACGATTTTTATCAAGGTCAGCGCCAAGGCTCACGCGGCTACCCGCGCTTCACCGATCCCGAACTACGCGGGCCCGAGGGCTACGCCGACTTCGTGCACATGGCGACCTCGAAGGAACTCGAACGCTGCGGCAGCGATCACTTCGACCTGCTCATGCTGCACAACCCCGATGAGAGTGGCTACACCAGCGAGGTGCTCTGGCAGGCGATGAAGTCCGCCAAGGACCAAGGCCTCACCCGCATGCTCGGCATCGCACCCGGCCCGGCCAACGGCTTCTCACTCGACCTCGTCGGATCCTTCGAGCGTTTCGGTGAGCTCATCGATTGGGCGATGCTCATTCTCAATCCACTCGAACCATGGCCGGTCGGCCTCACCCTTCCCGCCTGCGAGAAACATGGCGTGAAAGTCATGACCCGCGTCGTCGATCACGGCGGCGTGTTTCACGATGACCTCACCCGCGAAGGCCACATTTTCAAGCCCGGCGACCACCGCACTTACCGCCCCGAAGGCTGGGTCCAGCACGGCATGGAAAAAGCCGACCGCATGCGACCGATCGCCGAAAAGCACGGACTCACGATGATCCAATTTGCATCGATCTGGAACCTCAGCCACCCGGCAGTCGAATGCGTGATTCCGACCTTCATCCAAGAAGCCGGCGATGGCGCGCGTCCGATCGAAGATAAAATCCGCGAGTTTGCCGCGCTGCCCGACATTCGCCTCAGCGCCGAAGAAGTCGAAGCCGTGCGAATGATTGGCGACAACACCGGCTGCATGACCCTCAAGGGTGCCAGCAAACGCCACAGCACCAGCGAGCGCCCCGACGAATGGCCCATGCGCGAGGACTTGCTCGCCACCGCCGGACGCTACGGACTCGGCACCGATTGGTAATTTTTTTCGCCATGCACCTTGTCGCCATCGTCGCCATGACCACCGATCGCGTGATCGGCCGCAATGGCACGCTGCCATGGCACTTGCCCGAGGACCTCGCATTTTTCAAACGCAACACCAGCGGCCACCCGATCGTGATGGGCCGAAAAACTTTCGAGTCGATCGGTCGACCCCTGCCCAAGCGCCGCAACATCGTGCTCACTCGCGACCCGAACTGGTCCGCACCCGGCACGGAAGTGATCCATAGCCCGGAAGAGCTCGCAAAACTCCCTGGCATCAGCGGCACGGTCTACATCATCGGCGGCGCCGAAATCTATCAGGCCTTTCTCCCACACACCGACGAAGTCCTCGTCACCCATGTGCTCGAACCCCACGCTGGCGACACCTACCTGCCGCGCTTTGAAGATGAGTTTCCTCACTCGACGATCATCGAGACCCATCCGCAATTTGAGATCCGTCGCTGGACGCGCGTGCCGGCCTGATCCAGTTCACTCCGCGATCCAGCTCATCCGCAACAACTCGCGAAGCCTCTCCGGATCGGTCGCCTTGGTCTTGGCCACAAAACCCCGCGCATGCGCGAAATGCACATCATCGCATTGCTCGATGCGGGTGAAATCCAAACGCGGATGATCATTGTGCCGCGAAAGACCGAAGCCCGTGCTGCGTCGATCGGGGTACACCAGGCCAACAATCTTGCTGCCTTCGGGATGCCGCAAAATGAAGCGGCCGACACCGGCCGATGGCTCATCGGGCAGCGGCTCCGTGCGCGGCAGGTAAAGCACGCGAAATGATTCACCACCACTTTCAATATCCCAAAATTCGCTTGTTTTCTCGATGAAATTCAATCTTTTGCGAAGTCTCTTGATGTAGCTCACGAGATCCTCGCCGATCCAACGCATCATTTCCCAAAGGATCGCGCCTTTTTCCAATCGGCATGATATCGCAAACCGCCGCAGCAAGGTGACATCGACTGGCGAGTTCATTTTCGCCAGCGTATCGCGACCGATGCCGAGCCACCGCGATGTTTCCTGCGGCCCGCGCGTGTCGAGCCACTCGGCCGGCTCAAGCCAATCGCAAAACGAGCGGGCATCGTCGTACAATCCCAAATCCTGAAGCACCAAACTCAGCGAGCAAAGCGGCTCATGGTCGCGTGGAAATTGATGATGATCGAAATTGCCAAGTTTGGGCTGATGCTCGCCACCGACATCGACCACCGCGATGGTCGGATCAGCCAGATCGGCCGCGGTCGGTTCCCTGCGCACAATCGGCGCGGGGCTCACCGCCAACAACACGCAGCAGGCAAGAAACTCGTCTTTGTGCGAACTGCCGGGATGGGTGACGATGAGCGAATATTTCATAGGTGACTTCAAAGCACTGGATGAAACACCGACCCGAAGCAACCTGCAACCTCAAGCAGAGTTTTTTATCATATGATCCGACTACCAAAGCGTTTGGCGACAAAATCATTCGCAAAAATTTCCATTGGCGCGGCATTCCCGCACATCTAAATCAGCGCGTGTCACACCAGCACCCATGATCACCCGCCGCGAAATTCTTCAACACCTCGCCACCCTTGCCGCATGGAGCGCCGCACGCTCCACACTCAGCGCCGCCGAAAATCCATCGGCCGCCAATGATCCCGGCAAACCATTCGACAGGGATTGGCTGATCTCGGAAGCCAAGCGCATCGCGAGCCTTCCTTACGATGCACCACCATCGAAACTTCCCGCATGGATCGAAGGCCTCGACTACGATGGCTATCAATCGATCAAGTACCGCCCGGAAAAAGCACTCTGGCATGGCGAGAACCGCCAACTCGAAGCACGGCTCTTCCACCTTGGATTGTTTTTCCGCCACCCGGTCACGATTCACGAAGTCGATGGCGGCCGCGCTCGCACGATTTCCTACTCCAAGGACCTCTTCACCTACGGCAAAAATCTCAAGGTGCCCGAGCATCAGGAAAACCTCGGCTTTGCCGGATTCCGCATCGGCATGGCTCCCGACTTCAATGCCGACATGTTCGCATTCCTTGGTGCCAGTTATTTCCGCGCGGTAGGTGGCACCAAACAATATGGACTCTCTGCACGCGGGCTTGCTGTCGACACGGCTTTGCCACGCCCGGAGGAGTTCCCCGACTTCCGCCAGTTCTGGCTCGAAAAACCGGCGAAAAATTCCGGCACCCTGCGCATCCACGCGCTGCTCGACAGCCCCTCGATCGCCGGTGCCTACACCTTCGATGTCACACCCGGCGAAATGACCCTGATGGAAGTCGATGCCACGCTCTTCCCGCGCAAGAGCATCGAACGCATTGGCATCGCGCCACTCACCTCGATGTATCAGTGCGCTGAGAACGATCGCCGCGTCGCCGATGATTGGCGCCCTGAGATCCACGACTCCGACGGACTCGCGATGTGGAATGGCGCAGGCGAATGGATCTGGCGACCACTCGTGAATCCCCCCACCCTGCGTTTCAATTCGTTTCTCGACGAAAATCCGAAAGGCTTCGGTCTGCTGCAGCGCGATCAGAAATATGACCACTACCTCGACGACGGCGCAATGTACCACAAGCGGCCATCGCTTTGGGTCGAGCCTCTCGAAGCATGGGGCAAAGGTCAGATCCAACTCGTCGAAATCCCAAGCCCCGATGAGACCTTCGACAACACCGTCGCATTTTGGAACCCGGAAGAAGCTTTCACCCCCGGCCAAGA
>JBKDYW010000193.1:0-3003 GCA_046308575.1 Verrucomicrobiota bacterium | reverse complement strand
CGAGACGCAGAACGGCAGATCGCGAGATAGCCATCTTGTTGGCGAGTTGATCGACACGCGCCTGAAGTTCGGCGGGCAGTCGGACGGGTATTGGATCCATAGTCTTTTTGTACATCGGTTTCTAATTGTTGCGGTTTTCCGTCGGGGCATCAAGAATTCATTCAGTATTTGGCCTATCTACTAATCCTAATGTCTCTAAATATACAATGGTCAAAATTTATATACATGACAAGTGTATTCATTGCGTGGCTTGACAATTATTTTGAGACCACCGCCTGAAGGCCTCCGAAAGCGCTAAATCCCTGTAAAAATAAGGCTTTCAGGCGATTTGTCATGCGGCAAAAGCACAGGTGTTTCCGGCCTGCAGCATGTGGAAGTCCAGCGGACGCCCCCAAAGTCGCTGCCGCGTTTTGCATATCATTTGCAATCAAAGAGCCTCGATGGCCGCCATGATGCGTTTGGCGATTAGGTCGTAGTCGGCCTTGCCTTTGGCCGATTCCAGCTCCTGTGGGGTGAGCTGGATGGGCGGGCCGATGCTGACGGTGATGCGTGAGAACCGAATACGGCCCGAGCCTCGGGGCAGGGCTTCGCGGGCGCCGCGGATGCGGACTGGCTGGATCGGCACGCCGGACTTCGCAGCGATGAGGCCGATGCCGGGGGCCGCTTCGCCGATCAAGCCATCGAGCGTGCGCGAGCCTTCGGGAAAGACCAGCACGCGGTGGCCTTCCTTGAGCTTGCGGATAATCGTCTTGAGGCTCGCCATGTCTGGCCGATCTTGGTCAACGGGGATCGCATTCCACCGCGCGTAGAGCCATTTTCCGATACCGCGGAACAGCGTCTTGCGGGCGAGATAGGTCATCTCGGTTTTGTACAAATTGCCGATGAGCGGCGGGTCGAGATAGCTTTGGTGATTCGAAGCGACCAACACCGCACCTTCGGTGATGAGGTTTTCCTCACCGATGACGCGCATGCCGAAGAGCGTGCGAAATGATGAGCCGAAGGACATCCAGCCGAGCCAGTAGAGCCAGTTCATGTTGGGAAATGTTTGTCAGTCGCTCAGGCCTTGAGCCCTTGATGCCGGAGGATTTCGATCGCGGCATCGACCGCGCCATCGATGGTAAGGTCCGATGTGTCGAGGCGAGTGGCACCGGGTGCGACAACGAGCGGCGCAGTCTGACGCGAGCTATCGGCAGCATCGCGGCTGGCGATCGAGTCGACTTCACCGGCGGCCTTGCGACGCGCGGCGCGGATTTCTTCCGCGGCATCGATGTAGATTTTGTATGGAGTGTCGGGAAAAACCACCGAGCCGATGTCGCGTCCTTCCATCACCACATTTGAATGTTGGGTGAATCCGCGTTGAAGGCCGATGAGTGCTGCACGCACTTCGGGGATGGCAGAGATCGCCGAGACATTTGCGTTCACCATTTCGCTGCGGAGTGCATCGCCAGGGTCGACGCCATCGATGGTGATGGTCGAGCTGATGCCGTCGTGGCCGCACTCGATGTGGATGCGATGAAGCAGATTTGCGACTGCCTTGCTGTCGTGCGGATCGATGTGTTCACTGAGCGCCTTCCATGTCACGGCGCGGTACATCGCGCCCGAGTTCACCATCACGAGCCCAAGCCGCTGCGCGAGCAGGCGTGCGACGGTGCTTTTGCCTGAGGCGGCGGGGCCGTCGATGGCGATGGCGAAATGATTGGAGTCGGACGCGTTCACGAAGGGCGTGTGGTTGGCAGCATGAAATCGGCGGGCATGGTTTTTTCGCGGCGAATGGCATCGAGATGATGCGCGAATCCCGGGTAGGAAGTATTCACGCATTCGGTGTTGCGAATGACGGTTTCGCCCGAGGCGAATAGACCGGCGATGGCAAAGGCCATGGCGATGCGGTGGTCGCCGAAGCTATCGATCTCCGCCGCGTGCAGTGGCGAGCCGCCGGTGATTTCCATGCCATCTTCGTACTCGGTGACATTGCCACCCATCGCGCGGAGGTTGTTGACGACGGTCGTGATGCGATCGGTTTCCTTCACGCGAAGTTCGCTGGCATTGCGGATGACCGTGGTGCCATCGGCAAGCGCGGCGGCAACGGCGAGCACCGGGATCTCATCGATGAGGTTGGGGATTTCGCTTTCGAAAATCGTCGTGCCCTTGAGCTTCGCGCCGTGGACTTCGATGTCACCGATCGGTTCGCCGGCTGATTGATGCGGCGTCTCGATGATGTGTGCGCCCATGCGATTGAGTGCGGTGATGATCGCGGTGCGCGTTGGGTTGAGTCCGACATTGCGCAGGGTGAGTCGGGCGCCGGGCAGTGCGGCGGCGGCGACCAGCCAGAATGCCGCGCTGGAGATGTCGCCGGGCACGGTGAAATCGCAGGCCTGCGGAACTTGGCCACCGGTGAGTGAGATCGAGTTGCCGGCGTGGATGGTGTTGACGCGGAAAGAGGCGAGCATGCGCTCGGTGTGGTCGCGTGTGGTAGCGGGCTGGATGACCGTGGTGGTGCCTTTGGCAAACATGCCAGCGAGAAGCACCGCGCTTTTCACCTGCGCGCTGGCGACCGGCATTTCATAAGTGATCGGGCTAAGCGTCGCCGGATGAATCCGCAGCGGCGCGCAGCCGGGCTTTTCGCCGAGCGTTTCAATGTGGGCACCCATCTGCGCGAGCGGGATGGTGATGCGTCCCATCGGGCGCGAGGAAAGCGAGGCGTCGCCAAACAATTCCGAAGTGAAAGTTTGTCCCGCGAGCAAACCCGCGAGAAGTCGCATGCCGGTGCCGGAGTTGCCGCAGTCGATCGGTTTCGCCGGGGCCTTGAGTTGCATCGATTGACCATGAATGCGCAAGTGCGTCGGGCCATAGCCGGCGAGTTCCTCGATCACCTCATATTCGGCGCCGAGCGCCTTCATCGCGTTGAGCGTGTTGAGGCAGTCTTCGCTGGGAAGGAAATTTTTAATGGTGCAAGTGCCGTTGGAAAGGCCGCCAAGGATCGCGGCGCGGTGTGACATGCTCTTG
>JBKDYW010000192.1:0-18478 GCA_046308575.1 Verrucomicrobiota bacterium | reverse complement strand
TCCGCCGTGCCAGCCATGCGCCCCATTGAGTCGCGGTATTCGGTGCGTGCCGTTCCGGTCGCTGATTGCCGGGTGACTGCGGTGCCGGTCACTCGGCCCATCGCATCACGGGTGGTTGATTTCACCGTGCCGCTTGCATCGGTGCGGTGGTCGATGGTTTGAATGATTCTACCGCTTGCATCGCGAACCACCTCGCGAGAGGTTTGTGCAAGTGCGGTGTTGGCAAGAATCAGCGCCGGAAACAAAATACGAAGGGTCTTTTTCATATCGAAACATCTACCTTTGATTTCCCCGGTCGGCAAGCGGCTTTGTGCGGGGGTGCGGCTACCCAAATTTCTCAAATCACAGAAACTTCCCGGGATTGAGAATGCCCTTGGGGTCGAGGGCGTTTTTGAGTGCGTGGTGCGTGGCGAGTGAGACTTCGCCGATCGCTTGTTTCAGCCAGCGTTTTTTGGCGAGGCCGACTCCGTGCTCGCCAGTGATGGTCCCGCCATTTTTAAGCACCCAAGTAAACAGCTGGTCGAGAGCGTGGTCGGCCTTTTCTCGAGTACTAGGTTCATCGTAGTTTGCGACCATCAGGTTGGTGTGAATGTTTCCATCGCCGGCATGGCCGAAACAGGCGACGGGTATGCCGGTATCGCGTTGAAGTTTCTGTGCGAAGCTGACGAGTTCGACCAACTTTGAGCGTGGCACGACGATGTCTTCGTTGAGCTTGGTGAGCCCGGTGTCGCGCAGCGAATAGGAGAACTCCCGGCGCAGTTGCCAAATGCGTTCGCAGGACGCTTCGTCGGGCGCGCGCTCGATGAAACAGGCACCGAGGGATTCGAGCAAAGTCTGCAGCTCATCGATTTCGGCAGCGACTGCGGCCGGGCGGCCATCGACTTCAACGATCAAATGCGCATTTCCCTCAGGAAAAACCTCGGCGCCAAGGCGTTTGCGCGCGGCAGCAAGCGTGAAGGCATCGGTGATTTCAAGCGCTGAGGGCAGATGTCCAGCGTTGAGAATCGCCTGGACAGCGGCGGCGGCCAACGAGAACTCTGGAAAAACCGCAGCCAGCATCGCGCGAGCCGGCGCTTTGGGGATCAGCCGCAGCGTGGCTTCGGTGACGATGCCCAGCATGCCCTCTGATCCGGTGAAAAGCCCGATGAGGTCAAAGCCTGTTTTGTTTTTGTGCAGACGACCGCCGATGTTCATCACACGGCCGTCGGCCAGCACGACTTCGAGGCCGAGCACATAACTACGAGTCACGCCGTACTTCAAGCATCGCGGGCCGCCGGCATTGGTCGCGATATTGCCACCGATCGAGCACTCCTTGAGCGAGGCTGGATCGGGTGGGTATTCCCAGCCGATCGCGCGCACGGCTTTTTGCAGCTCGTGGGTGATCACGCCCGGCTGCACGATGGCCACACCGTCCTCGGGGTGAATGCCGAGGATTCGATTCATGCGCATCATCGAGAGTGCAATGCCGCCGCTGATCGGCACGCAGCCGCCGACATAGCCGACCCCCGCGCCACGCGTGGTAACCGGAATTTCATGCTCGCTCGCAAAGCGCATCAGCACCGCGACATCGGCAGTCGACTCTGCAAAGACCACCGCCTCAGGCGGATGGCTGGCACCCCACTTGTCGGTCGAGTGCGTGGCGATGAGATCGGCGCTGGTGCTGACCTTCTCCTTTCCCAAAAGGGAAACGAGTCGATCGATCCAATCGGCGTTAGGTGCGTTCATCAGGACACGCCAAGGGTGGCGGGTGCGGCTGATTCGTCAATCCCCCGCTCGCCTCATGCGTAGATCTTCTTGTAGTACTCGTCGGCCATGCGATCGGCGTCGAAGAAAGGCACGACATCGTTCAACGAGTTGAGGACAATGCGGCTCCATTCATCGGGCTTGTCGTAGTAGGTTGGCAGGATCTTCTCGTTGAGCGCCGAGTAGAAACCGAGCATGTCGTGGCGATCGCGATCTTCAGCCGAAAGCGCGGGATCGGCCGGCGGAATGATGAAGGAATTTTCACCATCTTTGGCGAATTCGCAGACCCAACCGTCGTAGGTCGAGAAGTTCACCGATCCGTTCATCGCGGCGGTCATGCCCGAAGTGCCAGAGGCTTCGCGAGTGACGATCGGGTTGTTCAGCCAGATGTCGGATCCGTTTTTGAGGAAACGGGAAAGTTCGAGTTCGTAGCCGACGAGGACCGTGGCGTTCGGGTAATCGCGGGTGAGGCGGATGAGGTGGTTGAAGATTTCGATCGCGGTGTAATCAAAGGGATAGGGCTTCCCTGCCCAGATGATTTGCACCGGGTATTTCGAATTGTTGAGCATCTCGCGGAACAACTGGATGTCGCGAGTGATCAGATCGGGGCGCTTGTAGGCGGCGAAACGGCGGGCCCACACGATGGTCAGCACATCGGGCTTGAAAAGCTTGCCGGTCTGGTCGGCCACGACGCGGAACAAACGCTCCTTGAGCTCGCGCTTGCGGTGGCGCAGCTCTTCGGTCGATCCGGTGACGCGCGCGTGCTCGATGCCGTGATCGGCCCAATACTTTTTGTTCTGCGCGTTGGTGACATGGGTGATCTCGCAGATGTTCGGATAATCCTTCCACATCTGACGCGAGACTTCGCCGTGAAGTTTCGAAACACCATTGGCAATGCGCGCCATGCGCAGCGCGGCCAGCGAGTGATTGAACTCGTCGCCTTCGATGCCGGTGATCTTGCGCACCTCTTCTTCGGAAACGCCGCCAAAGAAGGTGAAATCCTTAAGCAGATTGAATTCATGACGCTCGTTGCCGGCCTCTTCCGGAGTATGCGTGGTGAAAACCAAACGCTTCTTCACTTCCTCGAGGCTATGGTGTTTCTCATAAAGATGGAATGCGGCAGAAAGCCCGTGCGCTTCGTTGAGGTGCCAGATTTCCGGATCAACACCGAGCTCATCGAGCAGACGCGCGCCACCCGCGCCGAGGATGATGTATTGCGCAATGCGGCGGCGGTGATCCTGATCGTAAAGACGATGCGTGATTTCGCGCGAAAGCGAATCGTTTTCCTCGATGTCGGTGCTCAGGAAGAACATCGGCACCGTGCCGAAAACATCGCCCGGCAGGTACATCGCCTTGACCCACACCGGATGACCGTGAACCGGCACGGTGAAGCGGATGCCGGTGTCCTGCAGGAAGGCGTATTCTTTTTTGCGGAACTGAATGGCGAGCTCGCGATCCTCACCGCGGGCCTGATTGTAATAACCGTAGGTCCAAAGGATGCCGATGCCGCAGAGGTTTTGTTTCAGATCGGCCGCCGCACGCATGTGGGATCCGGCCAAAAAACCGAGGCCACCGGAGTAAATCTTGAAGCTCTGATCGATCGCAAACTCGCAGGAAAAATAGACCGCGCTCTTGGCGTACTGCGGATCGATCTTGTAGCTGTGCGAAAATGGTTTGGGGAGAAAGGATGATGCCATGTTGAAGTTATTGTAAAAGGTGTGCTGTAGAATGTGACCGACGCTGTGGCGGTTGGATTAAATTTTGATCATGTGAAATTATTGAACGCCGCCGCGGTTGCGGACATGGAGCGATCCTGCTGCTCATTTCATACCAATTCACCAAAAATCCCTGAAAGCGGCCCTGCCGCAGGTCGCGCCAAGCAAGTTCCATCCGCCGCTGATCTTGTCAAAACCGCCATCACGGCGGTGTGAAAATGGGGCTTTTTTAAAATACCAACCGAATGGTATTATTTGAAATGCCCTCATTTCAAGCCTCTTGCAATCGGTGCTGGCATCAGAGCGTGGACGATTTAGCCTGTTTGGAATCCCTGTGACTGCCGAGAAAATCATTTGTTCGCTGTTTGAAGACATTGAATCCTGGAAGGTCTTTGCGTCGGGTCATGCGGAGGGGCGGGTGAGTCGCGGCGAGGGTGGGGGCTTGAAATTGGAGTACGATTTTCACGAAGGCGGTGGATTTGTGGCCCTGCGGCGAGAGGTAGCATTTGCGATGCCCGAGACTTTTGAGTTGGGCTTCGATCTCAAGGGCTCGGGCGCGGCGAATGATTTTGAGTTCAAGGTGGCCGATCCGGCGGGCGTCAATGTTTGGCGTCACCGGCGGGAGGGTTTGATTTTGGGAAGCGAGTGGCTCGGTTGCCGGATCTGTGAGCGCGATTTGCCCTTTGCGTGGGGTCCGGCAGGGGGCGGAACGCCATCTGCGGTCGGCGCAGTGGAGTTTGTCGTGACGGCGGCCGCTGGCGGTCGTGGGGTTTTGGAAATTTCAAATCCATGGTTCGAGGATCAATCGTTGCGTTTGCCCTTGGAGGTCATGGCATCGAGTGGCGCTGGCGCGGCATCGGTCTTGTCGGATGAAAGCGGCGCCCATTGGCAAGCGGATGCGGCGGATGCCAAGCCGTGGTGGATGGTCGATCTTGGAAGGATGCATCGCTTCGGCGGACTGCTCATCGAGTGGCCCGCAGCGGGTGTGCCGCGCAGCTTTGAAGTGCAGGTTTCGAATGATGGTCAATCATGGTCCCTGTTGCGGCGTGTGGCGGATGCGCGTGGCGCAAAAAACCATTTGGCCACGCCCGGTGCGGAAACGCGATTTTTGCGGCTCGCATTTTCGAATGCCGAAGCAGCCTCATTGCGTCGTTTGCATTTGAAGCCCGATGCCTTTTCGCGGTTGCCGAATGAATTCATCCATCATGTCGCGGCAGATTTCCCGCGCGGTTGGTTTCCGCGTTACTGGCATCGTGAGCAATCCTATTGGACGGTGGTCGGCACGCCCGAGGGCGGTCGCCGCGCATTGATCAATGAAGAGGGTTTGATCGAAACCGACGAGGGTGCGTTTTCCATCGAGCCGTTTATCGTGACTGATGATGGGCTGCTCACATGGGCCGATGTTTCCACGCGCGTTGCTTTGCCCGAGGGTGGCGAGCCGATGCCTTCGGTGATGTGGCGGGCAGAGGGGCTGAGCTTGGAAATTTTGCCATGGCTTCGCGGCAGCGGCAGGGACATCGAATTGTGTGTGAGCTATCGGCTCGAGTGTGAACGCGCGCATTCCGGTGTGAAGCTGGTGCTCGCGCTGCGACCCTTTCAGGTCACGCCACCTTGGCAGGCATTTCGCAACATGGGCGGGCGTGCCGCGCTGCGAAAAATCGAATGCGGCGAGCGTGGCGTGGTGGCCGATGGCAAACAAATTTCATTTTCGCTGCCTGCATCGCGCATCGGTGCGGCAAGCTTCGATGAAGGGGGCGTACTTGCGGTTTTGGCGGAAAAGCAAATGCCGCAAAGTGCGCGCGTCGATGATGAATCCGGCCTTGCATCGGCCGCCATCGAGTGGGCGCTTGCACCGGGCGAAACGACGCTCGAGGTCACGGTGCGCGTTCCCTATTTTGAGAACGCAACACCAGCGCCGGATGTCTCTCGCGATGATGCGATGCGCGAGTGGCAAAGGACGCTTGGTGGCATCGAATGGCGTGTGCCGGATGCTGCAAAAGGCGCGATCGCAACACTGCGCACCGCCTGCGCGCAGATCATGATCAACCGCGATGGCGCAGCCTTGCAGCCCGGTGCGCGGCGTTACACGCGCTCGTGGATCCGCGATGGCGTGATCATGGGCGCGGCCTTGGCGAAGTGTGGTTTGGCCGATCCATTCAAGCACTTCATGGAATGGTATGCCCCGTTCCAGCGTGACGATGGCTTTGTGTTTTGTGTGGTCGATCGCGATGGCATGGACCCCTTGGTCGAGCACGACAGCCATGGGCAATTCATTTGGGGCATGCGAGAAGTGCATCGCGCGACCGGCGATGCGGCATTTGTCGCTTCGTATTTCGATCGCGTGGAGCGCGCGGCCGAATATCTGATCGCGCTGCGGCGGCAACGCATGAGCGAGCGTTATCGCGGCGGCGAGCTGGCTGCGTGTTTCGGGCTCTTGCCCGAATCGGCGAGCCACGAAGGGTACTTGGCGCATCCGGTGCATTCGTATTGGGACGACTTCTGGGCCTTGCGTGGATTGCAAGCGGCGGCGGAACTTGCGACGGCAATCGGTCGCAATGAAGATGCGGTGCTTTGGAAAAATGAAGCCGATGCGTTTTTGCACGACCTGGTGCGCTCGATTGAACGCGTCATCGCCACGCGCAATCTGCAGTACATTCCGGGATCGGTCGAGTGGGCCGATTTCGATCCGACCGCGACCGCCAATGCGATCTCGCAACTCGACTTTGCCGATGCCCTGCCACAAGGGCCGCTGCAAAAAACCTTTGCGACTTACCTCGAAGGGTTTCGCCGCAGGCAAGATCCGGAATTGCCGTGGACAAATTACAGCGCTTACGAAATCCGCATCATCGGCGCGCTGGTGCGACTCGGCAAACGCGCGGAGGCAAATGAGTTGTTGGAATTTTTCCTCGCCGATCGCAGGCCGGTCGAGTGGAACCAATGGCCGGAAATTTCATGGCGCGATCCGCGCTCGCCCGGCCACCTCGGCGATTTGCCGCACACATGGATCGCGGCGGAGTATGTGCTCGCGCTGTGCTCGATGATTGCCTCCGAGCGCGAGGCCGACGATAAGCTCGTGCTCGCTGCGGGCATGCCATGTGCATGGATCACTGGCGATGGCTTCGAAGCGCGCGGACTGCCAACCCGCCATGGGAAACTCGATTTCCGCATCGCGATGAGTGATCCCGATACGATCCAAGTTTCCGTCGACGGACTGCGTGAAATGCCTGCCGGCGGATTATGGATCGAGCCACCATTGCCGCCCGGCGCACGCATCGATGCAAACGATGAAGACGGCACACGCGTCGAAGTCAAAAGCCTGCCCTTCGTCGCAAAGCTGAAATTGATCACGCCGCCACACACCAAGGGCCCCGCATGAAACGCGGCTTTGCTTTGCTGGTGCGATGAATCATTCGGCGTCGATCGCCATCGTTTCCGCTGAGGCACTCCACACGCGGTAGCGCACGGTCACGCCTTCGGGCGCATAGACCACGAGCGGCAGGCGGCTGTTGTAACGCACAAGGTATGGCTCGCCGCCCAACGCAACAAATCGATCCTCCTTCGGCGCAGCGGGATCGGCCGCCATCAGCGTGCCCGCCATCGGGCCGAGTTCGCTGATCCGATAACAGACATAGCCCCAGCCCTGGATATTTTGCTCCTCAATCTTGCCGCCAAAAAAATACCGGTTTGCGGCGTCCACCTTGACGGTCTTGCCGCCGATGAGCTCGATTTTGAATGCATCCTCATCATCTTTTTTCGGCAGGCGCAGGACATGTCTCACCTTGCCCTTTTCCGCCTGCGGAAATGCCGCGAGCTCATCGGCGGCCTTGAGCGATAGAAGCGATGCGATGAAGGCGAAGAGCGTGACAATGGCAGAGTGTTTCATGAGGCAGGCATTAAGTGCCTGTGCCGGACTTCTAGTCACGCTCTCATTTCGTCTTGCGTCTTGAAGCCTTAGCTCTACCCGGCGCCAAAAAAGCCGCCCGGGTTTTCCGAGGCGGCTTTGGAATGAATTGTGGCGGCGATCAGTGGTCGCCGCGTGAATGAATGAGTGAATGAGTGGAAGAGCGGCGACCGGTGATCGCCGCCACAATATAAAGGGACAGACCTTTTATCAGCTCCGCCTGCCAACCGCCCATGGTGTCAACGCTTTCAGTTTGTCTGGGAAATTGAACGGCCTGCGCACAACATAAAGGGACAGACCTTTTATCAGAAGTCGCTCGGGCATGGGCGTGCGCTTACCCGAGTGGCTCTTTGGGAGTGTTTTTGGGCATTCGCGGCACCTCAAATCCCCATTTTGGCAAAAAATCACCAAACTTCGGGTACTTTAAATCGCGAAAAATCTCAGTTTGCTCCGTTTTCGATCGTTTTTGATTGCAACTCGCCCATTAATCCGCCAACTTGCGCCTCCCAACCCTAATTTTATGAGCAAATCGACCATGGACGGCGCTCAAGCGCTCATCAAGACCCTCGACGATCTCGGCATCGAGTACATTTTCGGGTATTCCGGCGGTGCCGCGATTCCGATTTTCGACGCCTTGGAGACGGTGAAGACCAAGATGAAATTCATCCTCGTGCGTCACGAACAAGGTGCCGTGCACATGGCCGATGGCTATGCCCGCGCGACCGGCCGCCCCGCCGCGGTGCTCGTGACTTCCGGCCCTGGTGCCGGCAACACCGTCACCGGTCTCATGACCGCCATGATGGACTCCGTGCCGATGCTCGTCATTTGCGGTCAGACCGTGACCTGGATGCTCGGCAAGGATGCCTTCCAGGAGGCCGACATTTTCGGCATCACCATTCCGGTGGTGAAGCACAACTACCTCGTGAAGGAAACCAACGCGCTGCCGCGTATCGCCCGCGAGGCTTACCACATTTCGACCACCGGTCGCCCCGGCCCGGTGCTCATCGATGTGCCCAAGGACATTTCGCAAGGCCCCTTCACCGGTGACATGAATGCCCCGCTGCAACTTCCCGGATATCATCCGGAAACAGCAAAGGAAATTTGCGCCAAGTCCGTGAAGCAAGCCGCCGACCTCATTGCCAAGGCCAAGCGTCCGGTGATTCTTGCCGGCCAAGGTTGCATGATCGCGCGCGCCGACAAGGAGCTGCGATATCTCGCAGAGACTCTCAAGGCGCCGGTCACCACCACGCTGCTCGGCAAAGGTGTTTTTCCCGAGACTCATCCGCTCTCGCTCGGCATGCTCGGCATGCACGGCACCGCCTACGCCAACAAGGCGATGATCGAATGCGACCTGCTGCTCAATGTCGGCTCGCGTTTCGACGACCGCATCATCGGCCAGCCTGCGAAGTTCTGCAAAGACGCTCAGATCATCCACATCGACATCGATCCCGCCGAGATGGGCAAGATGATCCAACCGAATGTGCAAATCGTTGGCGACGCGAAAGCCGCGTTGGCGGAGATCAACGAAAAGATCGGACCGCTCGAAACCTCCGAGTGGCTCAGCAAGCTCGATGGCTACAAAAAGAAATTTCCGCTCAGTTATAAAAAACAAGGCGGCCTGCGCATGCAGCAGGTGATCGACGAGCTTTACGAACTCACCGAAGGCAAGGCGATCGTCTCGACCGATGTAGGCCAGCACCAGATGTGGGCCGCGCAGTTTTACAAAAACCACGAGTCCTTCCATTGGCTCTCCTCCGGCGGCGCTGGCACGATGGGCTTCGGTTTTCCCGCCGCTATCGGCGCGCAACTCGCATGCCCGGACAAAATGGTCATCTCGATCTCCGGCGACGGCGGATTCCAAATGACCCTCTTCGAACTCGCCACCGCGCAGCTTCACAAATTGCCGATCAAGATCGTGGTCCTCAACAACCACTACCTTGGCATGGTGCGCCAATGGCAGGAGCTGTTCTACGAGGATCGCACCTCCGGCGTCGACCTCATCGGCAATCCCGATTTCTGCAAACTGGCCGCCGCCTACGGCATCCCGTCGGTGCACATCAAGCGCCCGGCCGATGTCACCCGCATGCTGGAAAAAGCCCTCGCCTACAACGATGGCCCGATCCTCATCCACGCGGAATGCGTCAAGACCGACAATGTGTTCCCAATGATCCCTGCCGGCGCGGCGCTCGAGGACATGATCACCGAAGCTCCCAAGCAGAAGATGGCCAAACCCGTCGGTTCCACATGATGAAATGACGAATGGCTTCGGTGTTTGGATGATTGAAAAATTTTTCAAATCACACCGAGGCCAAACTTCCCGTTCTTCACCCGAATACTCCCACCCGATACTTATTTTCCCATGCCCAACATCGTCACCACCGACACTCCGGTGCCAGCCCCGGTCATCGCCCGCGGCCCAAGCCACACGCTTTCGATCCTGGTCAACAACCAACCCGGCGTGCTCATGCGCATCTGCCAGGTGTTCTCGCGCCGCGGCTTCAACATCGACTCGCTCGTTGTTTCCGAAGGACGTAACGCGAACTTCTCGCGCATGACTATCGGCATTTCCGGCGACCCGCAAGGCCTGAGCCAAATCATCATGCAGGTCGGCAAGCTCATCGATGTGATCCATTGCTTCGAGCACACCTCCGCCGATTCGGTCACCAAGGAAATGGTTCTCATCAAGATCCAGTGCTCGCCCGAGGAACGCTCGATGGCCCTGCAGATCACCGAACACTTCGCCGGCAAAACCGTCGATCTCACGCCAACCTCGATGATCGTCATGATCAACGGCGACAGCCCGAAGGTCGACGCCGCGATCGCGATGTTCTCGCAGTTCAACATCATCGAGACCGTCCGCACCGGCAAGGTCGTGATGGCTCGCGGCGAGCAGCCGACTTGAGATCGCGTTCGCTGATTTTTTCCAAAGAAGCCATCGGCCTCATGTGCTGATGGCTTCTTTGTTTTTTGGAACTGTGCAAAGCGTGCAATAATCCATCGACAAAGTGCATCTACGCCTATCATTTTACGCGCACCATGCTTAACGCAATCATCTTCCTCATCCTCGGACTTGTTCTTCTTGTTTACGCGGCCGACTACCTCGTAAAAGGTGCTTCGCAGATCGCCACGGATCTTGGCATTTCGCCGCTCGTCGTCGGCCTCACGGTGGTGGCCTTCGGCACCAGTGCGCCCGAGCTGGCGGTCTCCATCATGTCGGCATTCAAGGGCGAGGCGGACCTCGCGCTTGGCAATGTCGTCGGCTCCAACATTTTCAACGTCCTCTTCATCCTCGGCATCTCGGCGTTGATTGTGCCGCTGATCGTTCATCAGCAACTTGTGCGCTTCGATGTGCCCATCATGATCGGCGCCTCACTGCTGTTGTACGGAGTCTCGCGTGACGGCAAGATTTCGCTGATCGATGGCGCGGCTCTTTTTGTTCTCGCCCTTGCGTACACCGCGTTTCTCATCAGGCAATCGCGCAAGGAAAAGGATGCGGAGGTCATCACGGAATACGAGACGGAGTACGGCAAGCATGGGGAAAAACCCAAGTGGGCGCGCAACATCTTCTTCATCGTGCTGGGTCTTGCAGGTCTCATTCTTGGGTCGCGTTGGCTGGTTGAAGGTGCTGTTTTCATCGCTCGCAACTTCGGTGTTTCGGAACTCGTAATCGGCCTCACGATCGTCGCGGCAGGCACTTCGCTTCCCGAAGTCGCCACCTCGGTCATTGCCGCCATCAAGGGCGAACGCGACATCGCCGTCGGCAATGTCGTCGGCTCCAACATCTTTAACATCCTCGTCGTGCTGGGCCTTTCATCGATCATCGCCCCTTCAGGCATTGCAGTCGATACCGCCGCCCTCAAGTTTGATATCCCCGTCATGATCGGCGTGGCCATCGCCTGCCTTCCGATCTTCTTCCACAACCACATGATTTCACGCACCAACGGCGCGTTCTTTTTCCTCTGCTATGTCGCGTATGTGGCTTACCTCATCGCCGGCGCAAACGAAAAGCTCGGCAGCGCGCGGGCATCGCAAGTTCCTGCATCAGCAGCTCAAGTCGCGCAGCGCTGAGTGATTGGCCATGGCCTTGGCGCTTGAGCCGGGCATGAGCTCCCATTTGCCCTCCTCGTGAATCTCGAGGCAGGCATCATAGTCCACGCCGGCCTCGCCATTTTTGGCAAGGATCACCACGCCGATGCCTTGGCTGATGAGCTTGTTGAGGATCATCGAAATTCGCGACTTCGGCAGGGAGCTTCCCGGTCGGTCGAGATAAACGAATGCGGGCTTTGCCAAAAAGATGCGTGCGACAGAGAGCAGATGCTGCTCACCGATCGAAAAGGCATCGTCCCAATCGCGATCGGCATCGAGACCTCCAACGCGGCGAATCGTTTCATCAAGCCCCAGCTCTTGAAGCACCTTGTGAATCTCCGCGTCCTTGGTGACCTTTTCCATGCCGGTGCGCAGTAAGAGGTCGCGCAGCGTGCCGGGCGGTAGGTAGGGGCGCTCGGGCAAAAACAAAATATTGTCGAGGTCCGGCCTCACCACGCGGCCACCGCCGCATTCCCACACACCGGCCGTGGCGCGAAACAGCGCGAGCTTGGGCGCATCGTCGACGCAGGAAATGAGCCAGCATTCACCGCGTTTGATCTCAAGGTTGAGGTTGCGAACCAAGGCATGCGTCTTGTCGGCATTCCAAAGCGTCAGATCCTGATAGGCCACGCGGTTGGGTTCTTCGTCGATTTGGATCGAGCATGGTTTGTTCTCGTGCGCGTTCTCGATCGCGTCGTTGAGCAAGTGCAGGCGCGCGGTCACCGCGGTGAAGGCGGAGATCGATTGGAACTGCGTCACGATCAGCGAAAAAGCTCCGAGCAGCGTCGCAAATGCCATCGTCGATTGCGTGATGACACCGAACTCGACTTTTCCGCTCATGAACATCGGCGCGATGATCAGCGCGGGGATGATCTGGATGAAGTAGTTGTAGCCGTTGGTGAAGAAGCCAAGGTTGCGGTTGACGCGGATGAGTTTGCGGAAATTCATCGTCAGGTCGTCGAGCCGTGATTTCAGGCGCGTGCTGAATCGTCCTTCGCGGTGGGCGAGTGCGATCGATTCGGAATTTTCGCGCACATGGATCAGCTCGGCGCGGAAGTTCGCCTCCATGTCGAGTTGGTTGTAATTGAGCCGGATGAGCGGCTTGCCGAGCCAGACCGTGAGCATCGATCCGCAGAATGCGTAGCCGACGGCCACGGCAAAAAGTTGCGGGCTGATGCTCCAAAGCACGCCGGAGAACGAGACCGCCGTGAGCGTGCCGTTGATGATGAGCAGCATGAATGAAAGCGTCGTGGTCGTGAAGGCCTTTACATCTTCGGTGATGCGTTGGTCGGGGTTGGCCACGCCGGTGGCCGAGTCGAGCCGGTGGTAAGCACGCTCGCTCATGTAGGTCTCGGTGAGCCGCCATGTCAGTTGGCGCCGCCACAGGATGCCGAGGCGCTCTTCGGTAAAACGAAACAGCGCCGCCACCACCGTCGATGCCACAAACACCATCGCGTAGAGCAATGCCTGCGCGCGGAACTCGCTCACATTGCGGTTTTCGATTGCCGACATGAAATCGCGCCCGACATAGCTGTTGAGCACATTGAGACCGTTCATGCCGATCATCATCGCCAAGAGCGTCAGTGCAAAAACCATCGCCCGCGAACCCTCCTCTGACTGCGCAAGCATGCGAAGCGCTCCGGAAAAGCGCTTCCAGGTCAGTCGGATCATTTGTTTGCGTTCGGTCGACATCCTCGCTTGCAACACATCCATCCACCCGCAGCCGCTGTGTGACAAGCCGATTGATTTTCCGAAGGAATGAATTTCCGGCAAATTTTTCCCGATTCGGGTTTTTTCCTGCGATTTTGGCCGCTGTCGGCGCATTCGCCACTTGTGCCACGCGCGGGCTTCATCGCATGGTCGCGGCATGGAGAGCCACGAGTGGAAACTCAATGCCGAGGACGGCAAGCGCTACTACCGCGGCAATTACATGAGCGGCCGCTGGACGATTCTGACCACGCAGCAGAAACGCAATCCCACATGGGACAGGCTCGACAACCCACCCATGGAAGTCTGGGCCGAGCTACGCGACATCGTCTGGAAAAAATACCAGCGCAAACGCTGCCCATGGGAGCGCGTGGCCGAGCTCGACCGCATACTCGGAGTCGAGAACCCCGAGCCCTGAGCTCATCGCTCAATCCATGTCTTTTTTCTCAAGCGACTCATCGAGGTGTTTGAGGAAATCCTCGGTCTTCGGGAACTCCGAAGCGAAGAAGCGATTGAACTCCTTGCCCTCGGAATTCAGCAAGATCACCGTGGGAAATCCCTCGATCTTGTACTTCTCCGCGAGCGGTTTGTTCTTTTCGGCAAGCGCCTTGTCGGCCTTCGGGAAATCGAGCTCGACGAGGATGAAATTTTTCGACGCCGCTTGGACGAATTCTTTCGTCGAGAAGACATTCTTGCGCATCGCGATGCAGGGCGGGCACCAATCGGATCCGGTGAACTCGACCAGCACGCTCTTCTTGCCGGCCTTGGCGTCCGCAAGCGCCTTGTCGAGGTCGGTCGACCAGCCTTCGAGCGTGTTGGCAAAGGCGGGAGCGGCAAGTGATGCGATGCCGACGGTGAATGAGGCAAGCCAGGTTACTGCTTTCATACCATGCAAACGCCGCCTCGACGGAAATTTGTCTTAATGATTCGCGTCGAGCAAAGAATCGCGTTCAATCCCGCCCATGGACCCCGCGCCGCGTCTCATCATCGCCACCCGCAACGCTCACAAAACCGCCGAGATCCGCGCGATGATCGGCGATCGCTTCGAGGTGCTCGATGTCAGCTCGTTTCCCGAGTGCCCGGAAATTGAGGAAACCGGCACGACATTTCTCGAAAACGCGCGGCTCAAAGCCGAGGGGATCAGCCGCGTGCTTGATGGCTGGGTGCTCTCGGACGACTCGGGCCTCGAAGTCGACGCGCTTGGCGGCGCGCCGGGCGTGTGGTCATCGAGCTTTGGCGGCGAGGAGGGAAATCATGCACTGAACAACGCTCGCCTGCTGCGCGAAATGGAAGGCAAGGCCGACCGCCGCGCGCGCTTTCGCTGCACGATGGTTCTGGCGCAAAGCGGCAAAGAAGTCGCTCACTTCAGCGGCACGGTCGAAGGCGCGATCATCGCCGATGCGCGCGGCGCCATGGGCTTTGGCTATGATCCTTTGTTTGTGCCCGAGGGGCACGCGGCTACATTCGCCGAGCTCGGCGATGAGGTGAAAAACACCCTTAGCCACCGCGCGCGCGCACTGACGCAAGCGGTGGAATTTCTTTCACAACAAACGCCCCGGTGATTTACACGCGGCGCGATTTTTGCCTACGCTCGCAGTCAATGAAACGCCTGCTGCACGGGATTTTTATCGCCACATTTCTCATCGCTGCACTGGCGTCGTGTTCGAGTCAGGTCAAGGCGCGCAAGCCGGTGAGCTACCGCTTTGAGCATGGTCGCACCGCGATGTTGAAAGACGGCATCGCCTATGCGCCGCGCAATGCACCGCGAGCGGTAAAAAAAGCCATCGCTGCCGGCAACCGCCTTCAAGGCAAACCCTACAAGTGGGGCGGCGGCCATGCCCGCCATGATGACAGCGGCTACGATTGCTCCGGCACGGTTTCCTATGTGCTGCGCGAGGCGGGACTGCTGAAGGGCTCGCTGCACTCGAAAGGGTTTTTTAAATATGGCAAAAAAGGCGAAGGCCGCTGGATTACTCTCTACATTCGTGACGGCCATGTCTTCATGACCATCGCCGGATTGCGTCTCGACACCGGCGGCCGTGGCTCATCCGAAGGTCCGCTCTGGAAACCCGAGACCCGCCAAGGCAAAGGTCACTTCATGCGCCACCCGCGTGGGTATTGAGGAGTGTTTTTTGGGTTGTCGAAAAGATAGCTTTGTCTATCAAGGGTGCACACTAATCAAGTGTGAATCAAAAATACACTTCATCATGAAAAAACAATTATCGGTAGTGTTGCCTCTGTTTGCTGCGGTTTTAATGAGCATGGCGCACGCACAGGAATTGCTCTTTACCGCGACGCTTCAGGACAAGCTCGCAAACCGAAACGAGCTCAAAGGGGAAATATTTCCGATCACATTTCAAAATCAAACCATTGGATTTGTAATAGGTTTGTCGCAAAAGACGCCCGGTAAGACTGATGGTTCTTATCCCTCATACACATACACAGACGCAGTATCTCAAATAAGTTTGTCCGTTTTTTCACCAAGCGGGAAGCTCCTCCAGAGTTTGCCTACTTCTTCTAAGTATAATAGCATTGACGATATCCAATTGCTCCCATTTGGAGATGGTGGTTTTTGTGTGATCATTGAAAGCGAGAATTTGCAAAATGGCTACGGTGGTTCTCATGTTGACGCGCGGGCAGAGGAGCATTTTTTTTACGCCTACTCCAACGGTACATGGAAAGAGACCAGGAAATTTCTAACAGGGGCAGGCGATAACGATGAATCTATCTGGCCAGACATTGCCAATCCGACCGCCACATTCGCCCTGTTCAAGGATGCAGGCAACAAGGTTGTCGCCGAAGTGTATGTGGCAAACAAGAAATCGCTAACGCCTAATCCATTGCCAGCCATCACAAGCAATTTAGCGCCATTGAGAGCAAAGAGCGGGGCCTCCATTAGGTACTCTACAACAGCTAATTTTAAGGCGATTGAATTTTCGGCGATCGGCTTGCCAAGCGGCTTAACAATCAATTCTTCAACAGGCCTCATATCAGGCAAAACCCAATCTAAAGGAACTCACAGTGTCATGTTGATAGCTTCTCAAGCAGGTGGGCAGCCAGTTGTTGCCGTTAAAAAATTCATTATAAACTGAATTCCCAACTTCATGCGCCACCCGCGCGGGTGCTAGAGCTTGCAGCGATTCAAGCCCGCACGGATGCCGGCGGCTTTGTGCAGGGTCTCTTCGTATTCCTTTTCCGGATCCGAATCCGCGACGATGCCGGCACCGACATGATAGCTCAGGCGTTCCTTGTTTCGCACCAGCGTGCGGATGGCGATGTTGAATGAGCTTTCGCCATTAAAGCCGAGCCAACCGACCGCGCCGCAGTAGATTCCGCGGGGAGAATTTTCGAGTTCGCAGATGATTTCCATCGCGCGTTTTTTCGGCGCGCCGGTGATGCTGCCGCCGGGAAAACAGGCGGCGAGGGCCTCGATCACATTGATGTCTGCGCGCAGCGTGCCGCGCACGGTGGAAACGAGGTGGTGGACTTGCGCCAGCGTTTCGAGCTGAAGCATTTCGCTGACCTCGACGCTGCCGAATTCGCAGACTTGGCCGAGGTCGTTGCGCAGCAGGTCGGTGATCATCACCAGCTCGGCAATTTCCTTGGCCGAGGTCTGGAGTTCGTAGGCCGAGCGCCGGTCCTCATCCGGATCATGAAAGCGCGGACGGGTGCCCTTGATCGGCTTTGTCTCGATGCCGCAGCCGGAGATTTTCAAAAAGGTTTCGGGCGATGAACTGAGAATTTCGCGGTCATCAAGCGCGAGCCAAGCGGCCATCGGTGCGGGTGAGTTTTCGCGCAGCGAGAGGTAGAGTGGAAACAGCGAGCCGCCGTTGATGCTTGCTTCGAACGAGTGAGCGAGATTCACCTGATAGATGTCCCCGGCGGCGATCCACTCCTTCGCGCGCTCGACGCTGCGCATGAATCCCTCGCGGCTGGTCGATGCATGGAAATCACCAATCGCGAAGGGCGCGTCCTGCGACTCACGCAGCTCTGCCGAAAGTTGGCCGATTTCCCACCAGCTTTCATCGGCATGATCGAAGACCAGCATTTCGCGGTAGTCGCCGAAGACAAACTCGCCCTCATAGCCGATCCACCCGCAGAGCCCGCCCGCAGGAAATCCGGTGTCGCCTTGCACGCCATGGCCATCGGCAAGCGCCTTGGTCAGCACCGCGCGGTCGGCGGCCGAGTGGATCGACCCGCGCAGGAGCCGCTCGGGCCGGGCGGCGATCACCGAAACCGCACGATCGGCGGTCGACGGCAGATGGCCCGCCGAATCAAAAAACACCATGCCCGGCAGGTGCCGCAGTTGGCTGGCCACCTCCAGCGGCCGCAGGCCGGCTAGGCGCGTTGCTCGCGTCAGCATCCTTGTCGTGACATCGGCCATCGAGGCAAACAAGGCACCTGCAGGCGGTGAAGCAAGCCGGAACCGATGCAAATTACATCAAATCGGCAATTTTCCGCGAAATTCTCCGATTCGGGGATTGCTAAAATCTTCGCTCTGCATAGCAATGCGCGCCCGCAATCACTACGACAACGCCAACCCATCGCACATTCACGCCATGAAGGACCTCACCAAATATCGCAACATCGGCATTTTCGCCCACGTCGACGCCGGCAAGACCACGACCACCGAGCGCATTCTCAAGCTCACCGGCAAGATTCACAAAATCGGCGAAGTGCACGACGGCGCATCCACCATGGACTTCATGGAACAGGAAGCCGAGCGCGGCATCACCATCCAATCGGCGGCGACGACCTGCTTCTGGAAGGGCCACCAATTCAATGTCATCGACACACCCGGCCACGTGGACTTCACCATCGAGGTGTACCGTTCGCTCAAGGTGCTCGACGGCGGCGTTGGCGTTTTCTGCGGATCCGGCGGCGTTGAGCCCCAGTCGGAAACCAACTGGCGCTATGCGAACGACTCGAAAGTTTCCCGCGTCATCTATGTCAACAAGCTCGACCGCATCGGCGCTGATTTCTACCGCGTCGTCAAACAGGTCAAAACCGTTCTCGGCGCACATCCGCTGGTGATGGTCCTGCCGATCGGCACCGAGAGTGACTTCGTCGGCGTCGTCGACCTGCTTTCGATGAAGGCCCACATCTGGGACGAATCCGGACAGCCGGAAAATTTCAAGGTCACCGACATCCCCGCCGACATGGTGGCAAAGGCCGAAGAATACCGCGCCGCGATGATCGAGACCGCCGTCGAACAAGACGACGAAGTGATGGAGAAATACCTCGAAGGCGTTGAGCCCGACATCGACACCATCAAGCGCTGCATTCGCAAGGGCACGATCGATCTCGCATTCTTCCCGACCTACTG
>JBKDYW010000191.1:0-3739 GCA_046308575.1 Verrucomicrobiota bacterium | reverse complement strand
TCCTCGACGAAGGTCAGCAAATCAAAAACCCGGACTCCAAGGCCGCGAAGTGCGCTCGCGAACTCGATTCGCAAAACCGCCTCGTACTCACCGGTACGCCGATCGAAAACCGCCTGCTCGACATGTGGTCGCTCATGGCCTTCGCGATGCCCGGTGTGCTCGGCTCGCGCGCCTATTTCAAAAAGCGCTTCGACAAACGCAAGGACCCACTCAGCCAAACCCGTTTGGCCTCGCGCCTTCGCCCATTCCTCATTCGCCGCACCAAATTGCAAGTCGCCCAAGACCTGCCACCGCGTACCGAAGAGGAGGTCTACTCGAAGATGGAGGGCATCCAGCTCGAACTCTACAAGGCCGAGCTGAAACGCATCCAAAAGGCACTGCTTGGACTCGATTCGGACGAAGCGGTGAAGAAAAATTCCTTCGCCATCCTCCAAGGCCTCATGCGCCTGCGCCAAATTTGCTGCCACCCGGGCCTCATCGATCCGAAATACCTCAAAGAAGAGTCGGCGAAAATGGAGTCGCTTTTCTACCTGCTCGATCAACTCCACGAGGAAGGCCACAAGGTGCTCGTATTCTCGCAGTTTGTTTCGATGCTCGACCTCATCAAGGCCCGCCTCGAACTGGAAAACCGCCCTTACAACTACCTCACCGGCCAAACCAAAGACCGCAAAGGCGAAATCGAGAAGTTTCAAACCACCAAGGACCCCTCGGTCTTCATGCTCTCGCTCAAAGCAGGTGGCGCCGGCCTCAACCTGACCTCGGCCTCCTATGTGATCCTCTACGATCCGTGGTGGAACCCGGCCGTGGAAAACCAGGCCATCGACCGAACCCACCGGATCGGCCAGAAAAACAAGGTCATCGCCTACCGTTTGCTCACCCGCGACACGGTCGAAGAAAAGATCCGCATCCTCCAACACCAGAAAACACAGCTGGTCACCAATGTCCTCGGCGACGAAGGCTTCGCCTCGAACCTCGGTATTGATGACCTGCAGTTCATCCTCACGCACAACATCGACGAGGACGACGAGGAGAAAAAAATCTGAGCCAAGCGCGAGTCGACCTCCCTCACCCGATGAAGGTCGCCATCATCCACTACCACCTCGAGCCGTCGGGCGTATCGCGCGTCATCGAACGCGCGTCGCGCGAACTAACGCGACGAGACATCGCACATGTCATTCTAGTCGGCAAATGCGCGCATGACATGGCCGACACGCTGCCCGTCCGTGTGGTCGATGGACTTGCCTACAGCGACGCGCCACTCGACAAGCAAGGGGCCGAAAAAATTCTGGATGCACTCCGCACCACCGCGACTGATGCGTTAGGTGCGCCGCCCGACATCTGGCATTTCCACAACCACTCGCTCGGCAAAAACCGCGCGGTCCCGCTGATCGTTTCAATGCTCGCCTCACAGCGCGAGCGACTCCTGCTGCACATCCACGATCTCGCAGAAGATGGCCGACCAGAAAACCGCGCGAACATCGCCGACTGCCCAAATCTTTACCCGCTCGCGCCGCAAATCCACTACGCGTTCATCAACTCACGCGACCGCAACCATTTCATCAAAGCCGGGCTTCCCGCAGCCAACGCGCACTTGATACCGAATCCGGTATTCGATGCGGATTCAATTCCCAACACATCATCGGAAACACCAAAGACCGCGCCCTTATTGCTCTGCCCCGCACGCGGCATCCGCCGCAAAAACATCGGCGAACTGATCCTTCTTACCCAGCTCGCACCAACAGGCACACGCGCCGCGATCACGCTCGCGCCCGAAAACCCACAATGGCTCGCAATCCACGAGCACTGGAAAAATTTCTGCGCCGCCAATGAACTGCCTGTCGAATTCGCCGTCGTCGACCGCATCGCGCCCACAATAAACTCCGACGCGTCGTTCGAATCGTGGATCTCGCACGCAACCCACTTCGTCACCTGCTCGGTTGCCGAAGGCTTTGGACTCGTTTTTCTCGAATCGCTCGCACACCGCAAACCCCTCATAGGTCGTAAGTTGCCGAACATTTCAAAAGATCTAGCGAAACACGGCGTCGAACACAGCAAGCTTTACGAAAAAATCTTAATCCCTGCCGATTGGATTCCGCATGAATCGCTCAAGCGACATCTTGAAAGTTCAATCACACGCCTGTGGCAGGCATGGAATCGCGAACCAAATGCCAATGAGATCGAATCCACAATCGCAGCGCTGGAACATGATGGCTTTTTGGATTTCGGAAATCTCCCTGAAATCCTTCAGGAAAGGGTGATAAGAAAACTGCTCGATCCCAGCCATCACGCCGCGCCCAAGGTACTGATCAATGGCAAAAGATTGCCGCTCAAGTCATGGCTTGACGATGCGCTCACTCACCATCACCAAGCAGGCGCACAACAGGCGCTAAAGGCATTTTCTACTGCCTCACATGGACAGCAACTTGTCGACATTCTAAAGCTGATCCTCGATCAGCAAACTTCAGCGGCAGGAGCGCTGATGTCTGACAGAATCCTCGAATCACACCTCACCGCACCGGAATTTCATTTTCTCAAATCTCCCGACCTTCCACGCATTCAACCCATCGACACCTCGCCATTTCGCGCTGTAATTTTCGATGTCTACGGCACAATGCTCGATGCCCCGGCAGGCGGCATTAAACCCGATCCCGATGCTGATCCCAGACTGCGCGAGATCATCAAATCCTTCGGTTACAAGCCGCCCCAATCGCCGAGCAATGCCTTGCATGCCGCCATTCGCCGTTATCACGAATACTCGACAGAAGAATTTCCGGAGGTCGATCTCTGTGAAGTGTGGCGCGAGATCCTCAAGGCTCCCGATGATTGCGATCTCAAGGAACTCATCATCAGCCTCGAAGCATCCTGGCATCCATCCCGCGTCATGCCCGGCTTAGAGCATTTTCTCACGGAACTCTACGACTCCGGCATTGCCCTTGGCATTCTATCCAATGCGCAAATCAACACCCTCTCATCACTCGGCCACCTCACTAACCTATTCGAGCCTGATCTCACCATACTTTCCTACCAACACCGCATAGCGAAACCCTCACCCGCACTTTTCTCGCTACTCACATCACGCCTCAAAGCCCGCGGCATCGCACCTGATAACACACTCTACATCGGCAACGACCCAAATCACGACATCACCCCAGCCAATCAACATGGCTTCCAAACAGCACTTTTTACCAAGCACCCGAACCCATACCCGAATCCAAGCCTCCTCAAAAATCAATCTCCTGATTTTGTGATCAACAATTGGCTCAAAGCAAAAACCAAAAGCTAAACCCGAAATCCAAATTTGAATGGTCGTAGATTTACAGCGCGGTTTTTTCCTCGCTTGACCTTCCTTTGGCGCTTTCCCCCGGCGATTCGGGCGGCACCCTTGTTTCACGTAAATTTTATAAAGGGACAGTCCTTTTATCTAAATTACCCTTGCCATCTGGCTTCGGCTGGCTATCCTCCCCTCATGCGACAGGCACGCTGGCTGGCAGAGTGGCGGAATTCGGAGTCCAAACCGGTCTTCTATCATTGCATTTCACGCATCGTCGACCGGCGCTTTGTGCTTGGAGCTCGCGAAAAAGAAAAATTTCGCACGCTGATGCGCATCTACGAGAAATTCTCCGGCTGCCGAGTTAATTCCTACTGCCTGATGGACAACCACTTCCATCTCCTGCTCGAGGTCCCGCCGATGCCGAAAAACGACGAGTCCCATGCCGGCCTTTCCGACACCGAACTCCTC
>JBKDYW010000190.1:0-5453 GCA_046308575.1 Verrucomicrobiota bacterium | reverse complement strand
CCCCCGGCGATGGCGAGATAGCCATAAGAACCGATCGTCGGTGAACGCAGGTCGAGTACCTCGCCCGCCGCCATTTCGATCGGACGACCGCATCGATGATCGCTCCATCCGATCATCGCGATCCGGCATGCGCGGTGAAATATAAGCAAAGGCCCCAGCATCGCGCATTCGAGCAAGGCGTGGTCCTCAGTTTTTCCAAGCAAAGCATTGGCGACTTTTGCCGCGATCGGATCCATGGCGCCCCCTGGAGTCACGCCGATCGATTGATATCCATGACGCCCTAAATCCTGGACGATTGTCAGTGGCCCGGCTTCGACGATCTCGATCGCGCCATGAGCTTTGGCAGTCGGGCTTTTTGAAATTGTGATGCATGAGGGCAAAGATTCGACAGCGGTGAATTTCACGCGATCACCCGGAGCGAGTAGGGAAGGTGAGTCATTTTGCGGATCGAAGAGCGTGAGCGATGTTTGCCCGATCACATGCCAGCCGCCTTGCGAATCGAATGGATAAATGCCCGCCTGATCGCCGGCGATGGCGACCGATCCGGCGCTCACTGGTCGCGGGGTATCGAGTCGCGGAAGACGAAGTTCTTCCGGCATACCGATGAGGTAGGGGAAGCCGGGTGAAAATCCGATCGCGGCCACGGTGTATGTCGCGCTGCTGTGCAAGCGGATGACCTCATCCACCGTGCGCCCGAGTCGCTTGGCGACCTTATCGAGGTCATCACCGTAACGCAGCGGAATTTCATGCGTGCGTTCAGATGTTTCCACATCTTCGAGCGCCGCTGGAATTTCGATGGACTTGAGCCACTCCATCACCGCTTCGCCATTATGCGGATCGAAATGCACTGCTAAGCTGTCGAATGAAGAAACGAGATCACGGATCTGCGGGACCCGGACAGCATCGATCTGCCGTCGCATGCGCAGGATTTGCGCGAACTTTTCAGATGGATCGCCCGCTGCGGCCACAAATAGCCATGCGGAGTCCCCGTGCGCGCGCCAACCCATGCCCGAATCATCGCACGCTTGGATCAATCATCAAGCCCGACCGCTTGCTGGTGCGAGGTGTGGGCTTGCGATTTCAGCGCCATCATGCTGTTTTCCCTGCGTGCCGGTGATCACCAACATCTCGACCTATTGCTTTGCCGAGCTCGGCGGACTGAAGGACTTGAGGGAAGAACTTCAAACCAGCTGCAAGGCATGGAATTTGAAAGGCACGATTTTGCTCAGCACCGAGGGGATCAACCTCTTCGTCGCGGGCGATGAGGAAATGGTTGATCACTTGCTCACAAGACTGCGCGCGATTCCCGGTTTAGAAAAACTCACGCCCAAGGTGAGCCATAGCGATCATCAGCCCTTCAACCGCATGCTGGTGAGGATCAAGAAAGAGATCATTTCCTTCGGCGTCGAAAGGGTGCGGCCGGGCAGCTACACATCACCCAAGCTTGCGCCCAAAGAACTCAAGCGCTGGCTCGACGAAGGACGGCCGGTGACCTTGCTCGACACGCGAAATGATTATGAAGTCAAGCTCGGCACCTTCAAAGGCGCGATCGATCCGAATATCCGCACCTTTCGCGAATTTCCCGATGCGGTGCGTCAGTTGCCCGAAGAACTCAAGAATCAGCCGATCGTGATGTTTTGCACCGGTGGCATCCGCTGCGAAAAGGCTGGCCCCTTCATGGAGATGGAGGGCTTCAAAGAGATTCATCAACTCGATGGCGGCATCTTGAAATACTTTGAGGAATGCGGCGGCGAGCACTACGACGGCGATTGCTTTGTCTTTGATCAAAGGGTGGGAGTTGATCCTGCGCTGCGCGAGTCGGGTCATGCGGTCTGCTACGCTTGCCTTGCGCCACTCGATGAGAGCGATCAGGAGGATCCGCGATTCGTTCAGGGAAAAAGTTGCCCGTACTGCTACAAGAGCGAGCCGCAGCAAATGGTCGAGCGCATCGAGGCCTTGGAAGAGGCTTTGAAAAAAGTCAGCAGCCCATTACCCGGATCAATCGCGCAGGAAAACCGCAGACCTGTGAACATCCCTGCGGCATTGGACCGTCACTCGCTCTTGGATGCCCTGGTGACTTTGTTTCCGCAAATCGAGCGAAGCGAATGGGGGGCACGCTGCGATGCCGGACGCTTTGTGAATTATGGCGGCAATGTCCGTGGAAAGGATCATGTCGTCCGCGCGGGCGAGCGGATCCTGCAAATTTTCCCGCCGGAAGCGGAGCCCGATGTGTCCACCGACATTCGTATCCTGCATCTCGATGAAGCGGTGATGCTGATTCGCAAGCCAGCACCATTGCCGATGCATGCGAGCGGTCGCTTTCATCGCAACACCCTCCAGCATTTGCTCAACCTTGCCTGCGCGCCGCATGTGCCGCGTCCGGTGCATCGACTCGACTCAAATACTACGGGCATCGTACTTTTCGCCCGCACCAGACATTTCTGCCGAGTTTTGCAGCGTCAATTTATCGATGGCACGGTGGTGAAGCGCTATCTCGTCGGTGTCGCAGGACATCCGCAGAAAGATCATTTTTCCTGCGATGCGCCGATTTCTGCTGATCCTGACCAACTCGGCACACATCGAGTCGATGAAATGGATGGCCTGCCATCGAGCACGGATTTTCGCGTGCTGGAGCGACGCGCCGACGGTACCTCATTGCTTGAGGCCACCCTCAAGACTGGTCGCACGAATCAAATCCGGATCCACCTCTGGCATCTCGGATTTCCGGTGCTCGGTGATCCGGCCTATCTTGCGAATGGCGAGCTTGGCGACACGCAGACGCTCGATGCTGCTGCCACAGCGATGCAACTCCACTCGTGGCAGCTTTCATTTCTGCACCCGAGGACGGGTGAAAAAATGGAGTTTGAGACCGAGCGCCCGGAGTGGGCGAAGTGATTCAGGATGCTTGCGATTGGGCGCTGCCACCTTCACCGCGGAAGAGCAGGTAGGCACCGGCACTGATGAGCCCGACGGCTGCCGCTCCACCAAGCCATGCGGCCGGGTGTTGTTTTATTTGCTCGCCCAGCGCGCGCAGTTGTTCGGCGGAATACTCCTTGCCGGCATTGATGCGTGTTCTGGCATTTTCGGCGAACTCGCGTGCGCCGCCTGCCACGGTCTGACGCGCGGTGTGCGAAACGAGGTTGCCGATATCCTGGCGCAGGAGCGAAACATCCTCGCTAACGCGGGAAAGCAAATTTGCGGCGCGGGCATCTTGATGAGATGATGTGATCATAATGTTTGGTGGTTCGATAAGTCTTCACCATCGACCTGATTCCAAACATTCGCAACCCGCGAACGCTGCGTGAATCACCAATCATGCATGCGTGAAACCGAGCGTCTTAGGCATCGGGAAATTTCGCAGTCACCACCGAGAGAATGTCAGCGGTGACCTCGTTGAGCGACGGCTCGGCATCGATCACGCATGCAAAAGGCTCGTCACGAAGCGAAAGAAAAATTTCGCGGCAGCGGCTCAGCGTATCGCGTTGCTCGAATTCGTTAGCGGTGTCGCCACGGGCACCGATGCGGCCGTGTGCCGATTCGACGCTCAAGTCGAGAATGAGCAAAAGATCGGGCTGCGGAGCAAACACCTCGTTGCGACGGCGGATCTCAGCCGGATCAAACCCGCGGGCACCTTGGTAAGCCATCGTGGAGAAATAATAGCGGTCGAGGATCACCACCTTGCCCTCAGCCAAGGCGGGCTTGATGCTCATTTCCACATGCTCGCGGCGGTCATTGAGAAAACATTCGAGTTCCTCCTCGGCCGAGAGCCTGCCGGTGGTCGCCGACTCACGAAGTTTTTTGCCCCATGGTCCATCGGTCGGTTCGCGGCTTAAGCCCACCTCGCGGCCACGCGAGCGGAACCACGCGGCGAGGCGCTTTGATTGGGTCGACTTGCCGGTGCCATCGATGCCTTCGATGACGATGAAAATTCCTTGGCTCATGGGTCAGAGGTAGCGGTGGGTGAGGTGCTTGATGTAATCCTCGGACGAGGGATTTTTGCCTGTGGCTTGTTGGATCAGATCGCTTGGATCGAGCGTCGATCCGTAAGCGTGGATGTTTTGGCGCAGCCATGCAAGCAGGGGCGCGTAGTCGGCCACGGCGATGGCGGATGCGATGTTGGCGTCATTCTTCGCGCAGGCAAACAGGCTGGCGGCGTGGATGTTGCCGAGCGTGTAGGTGGGAAAATATCCGAGTCCGCCCATCGACCAATGGATGTCCTGCAGGCAACCCTCGCGGTCGTTTTTAGGCGTGAATCCAAACAACTCACGGAAGCCATCATTCCATGCGGCGGGCACCTCATTCACGCTCAAGCTGCCATTGAGCATGCGGCGCTCGATGTCGAAGCGCAGGAGAATGTGGAGATCGTAGGTTGCCTCATCGGCCTCGACGCGGATCGGTGAGAATGCGGCGCTGCGGATGAAGCGGAGAAAGTCATCGAGCGGAAAAGCATTCAACTGCGGGAAAATTTCCTGCGCGACCGGATACCACTTTTGCCAAAATTCGCGCGAGCGTCCGACATGATTTTCCCACAGGCGTGATTGCGATTCGTGAATGCCGAGAGAGACTGCGGCGCCCGATGGAAGCCCGAAGTCATCCGCCGGCAGGCCTTGCTCGTAGAGCCCGTGACCCGCTTCGTGCAGCACGCCGAAGAGCGACGAGGTGAAATCATTTTCGTCGTAGCGCGTGGTGAGGCGCACATCGTGCGGGCCGAGCGTCGTGCAAAATGGATGCGCCGTGGTGTCGATGCGACCGGCAGTGAAATCAAAGCCGATCGATTCGGCGATTTGTTGATTCAGCCTTTGCTGTGCGGCGACCGGGTAAGGGCCTGCGGGAAGGGTGATGCTTTGCTGATTTGATTTTTCAACTGCAGCCGCTGCGATCGATCGGATCTCTGGGCGGAGTTGATCAAACAGCGTCGCTACTGCGGCAGTTGAAGTGCCGCGTTCGTAGCCTTCGAGAAGTGCGTCGTAGGGTTCCTTGGCATAACCCCAGAGCGCGGTTTTTTCGCGGGCGATTTCCAACAACTCTTCGAGATGCGGCGCGAATGCCTTGAAGTCGGATTTTTCGCGGGCCTCGGCCCATGCGTGCTTGGCGAGCGATGTGGCGGACGATTCGCGGGCTACGAGCGCGGTGGGCAATTTCGTTGCGCGTTCAAATTGTCGGCGGAGCTCGCGCAGGTTGGCGGTGAGTTTGGTATCACTGCCGCTGTCGTTGTTTTCCGCATTCTCGAGATCGCGGCACCACCCATCGCAGGTGGCCATTTCGTGGGCACGCGCCGCGAGCCAGGAAAGCTGCTTGGCGCGATGATCATTGGCCAGTGATGGCATGTAGGTTTCCTGATCCCACGCGATGACTTCGGCGGCGGATTGAACCACCGCCAACTCACGGGCTCTTTCGAAAATGGACATGATGCGAATGATGAATTTTTACATTCCCGCCTCAGCAAGTCGCTC
>JBKDYW010000189.1:0-54755 GCA_046308575.1 Verrucomicrobiota bacterium | reverse complement strand
CCTGATATCCTGGATCGCTGTGGCTGAGGATTTTCATGCCCGCTTATCGAGGGGGACGAAGGGCCGCAGAGTGGCGCCGGTGTAAATTTGGCGCGGACGCACGATGCGGCTGTCCGTGTCTTCCATCACTTCCTTGTAGTTGGCGACCCATCCGGGCATGCGGCCGATGGCAAACATGACCGTGAACATGTCGGTTGGGATGCCGATGGCGCGCATGATGATGCCGCTGTAGAAATCGACATTCGGATAAAGTTTGCGGGCGATGAAGTATTCGTCGTTGAGCGCGATTTCCTCGAGTTTTTTGGCGATTTCGAGAAGTGGATCCGACTTCTGAAGTTGAGCGAGCACCTTGTCGCACTGTTGCTTGATGATGACCGCGCGTGGGTCGAAGCTCTTGTAGACGCGGTGGCCGAAGCCCATGAGGCGGCGGTTGCCGACCTTGTTTTTCACTTCGGTGAGGAACTTCGTGCCGTCGTCGCCTTCCTGGTGGATTTCCTCGAGCATTTCGAGCACCGCTTGGTTGGCGCCGCCGTGGAGTGGGCCCCAAAGCGCGCAGACGCCGGCGGATGCAGAAGCAAAAAGATTGGCGCGGCTGGAGGCCACCGTGCGGACTGTCGAAGTCGAGCAGTTTTGTTCGTGGTCGGCGTGAAGCAGGAAGATCAGGTCGAGCGCCTTGACGATTTCCGGATTGAGTTCGCAGTCCTCACCGGGTTGCGAGAACATCATGTGGAGGAAGTTCGCGGTGTAATCGAGAGTCGTGCGCGGATAGATCGGCGGAAGGTCGTGGGCCTTGCGGTAGGCGAAGGCGGCGATGGTGCGGATTTGTGAAATGAGTCGTGCGGCGTGATGCGGGAAATTCATCTCGCGGTTGTCGCCGCTGGCGAGGTCCGGATAGTAGGACGATGCGGCGTTGATCATCGCCGAGAGGATCGCCATCGGGTGGGCGGTGTGGGGAAAGCCTTCGAAGTGGAAGCGCATGCTCTCGTGGAGCATTTGATTGTCGGTGAGCAGTGTGGAGAAATCGGCAAGCTCGGTGGCGGTGGGGAGTTCGCCATAGATCAGCAGATAGGCGGTCTCGACGAAGGTGCTTTTTTCCGCGAGTTCCGCGATGTCATAGCCGCGGTAGCGAAGAATGCCCTTTTCACCATCGATGAATGTGATGGCGCTTTTGCATGAGCCGGTGTTGCCGTAGCCGGGGTCGAGCGTGATGAAGCCGGTCTTGCTGCGGAGGGCTGAAATATCCATGCCTTCCTCGCCTTCGGAGCCGGTGATGGTTGGCAGTTCGAGGACTTTCCCGTCGATGTTCAGTTCCACTTTTTTGTTCATGTGCGGCGCAATCAAGCAGTTTCAATTCCAATACGCCAGTTCTCTTTGCGCGTAATTTTGGGGGGGCGGTGGGCAACCTCACTCGCTGACATCCGGGTAGGATCCGAGCAGCTTGATCATCGAGCAATGCTGATGGAGCTCGGCGAGGGCCTCGGAGACTTGCGGGTCTTCGCAGTGGCCGGCGAGATCGACATAGAATACATATTCCCAGTCCTTGCGTTTTGAGGGGCGGGATTCGATTTTTGAGAGGTTGATGTGGAAATTGTCGAAGGCTTGGAGGGCCTTGACCAATGAGCCGGGCCGGTCGTGGATGGCGAAGAGGACCGAAGTGCGGTCGTGGCCGGTGGGTGGGCAGGTTTTTTCACCGATCACGAGGAAGCGGGTCGTGTTGGTGGCGCGGTCCTGGATGGATGTTTCGAGCAGGTCGAGGCCATAGATTTCGGCGGCGAGCGGGCCACCGAGTGCGGCGGCTCCCTGCTTGGCTTGTTCTTGGGCGATTTGTGCGGCCTTGGTGGTTGAGGAAACTTCCACGAGGTCGGCTTGGGGGAAATTCTTGTGGATCCACGAGCGGCATTGGCCGAAGACCTGCGGGTGGGAATAAAGCGTGCGAATTTCGCTGCGCGGAATGGCAGCCATCAGGCAATTTTCGATGCGCAGCAGGATCTGCGAGCAGATGTGCAGGGGCGAATCGACAAACAGATCGAGCGTGTGGGACACCGCGCCTTCGGTGGAGTTTTCGATCGGCACGACACCGTAGTCCGCGCTGCGGCGGGTGACTTGTTCAAAGACATCGGCGAAGTTTGGTTGCGGCGAGTAGCTGACCGAGTGGCCGAATTTTTTGATCGCCGCCTGATGCGTCCATGTGCCTTCGGGGCCGAGGTAGGCAATTTTGAGATCATCCTCGAGAGCGAGGGCAGCAGACATGATTTCTCGGTAAATGGCGCGGATCGATGTCTCGCTCAGGCGCCCCTGATTCATTGAGATCAGGCGGCGCAGCAGGGCTTCTTCGCGTTCGGGTGCATAGATTTGCAGGCCATCGCGTTTTTTCACCACGCCGACTTCATGCACGAGGTCCGCGCGACGGTTGAGCAGGTCGAGCAGCTCTTTGTCGATGGTGTCGATCTGGCGGCGGATGTCGTCGAGGTTCACAGCAGTTGATGGTTTCAGGATTCGGTGTCTTCGGAGGCCTCATCATTGCCTGCGCTGGCGGCGGGGCTGCCGATGGCGCTGAGTGCGAGCTGGGTTTCCGGCTCTGGCTGATCTGCGACTTCGGTGGCTTCGGGCAGTTTGATTTTCCGAAGCTCCGAGGCATTGGGGAGTTCGTCGATCGAGCGGATGCCGAAGTGTTCGAAAAACAGGTCGGTCGTTTCGTAAAGCAGCGGGCGGCCGGGAAGTTCCGCGCGACCGCCGATGCGGATCAGGTCGCGGTCGAGGAGTTTTTGGATCATGCCATCGCAAGCGACACCGCGGACTGCTTCGATCGCGGCTTTGGTGATCGGTTGGCGGTAGGCGATGATTGCGAGCGTTTCCATGGCGGGACCGCTGAGGCGTTCCGGTTTGCGGCCGGGGAAGAGTTGACGAACGAATTCGCCGAACTCCGGGCGTGTGTAGAGTTTCCAGCCTTTTGGGCGTTCGAGGATCACAAATGAGCGTTGGCTGGAAGCGTAGGATTCATTGAGGCCGGTGATGGCAGCGCAGACTTGGGCTGCGTCGGTCTGGCCGAGAGCGATGAGCCAGTCGGCTAGTGGCGGGGATTCCCTGCCTTCCTCGGTTTCGCGGGAGCGCACATCCTCGGCCTCGGCGACGCGGCTGCGGATGAGCCGGGCGATTTCGTCCGAGGGGAGGGGGTCTTGGGAGGCGATGAGCAGGGCTTCGATGATGGCGTTGAGCTCCATGATGGGGCGGCAGTTTAGTGTGGCGGGTCGGCATTACAAGCCTGCTGCCGGCAGGCGGTCGAATGGATATTTCGCGGTGGGGCGAATTTTTCCCTTGATGAGTCGCGCGACAAGGGCTAACCCACCCCGCTCTCCGAGATCGCAAAACATTTTCCGATCAGACTACGGGGAGATTTTGATCCTTCCAGTTGAACACTGCGCCATGGCCGCAAAGAAAAATACCCCGAAAAAAGCCGCCCCCAAGGGCAAGGCTAAACCCGCCGCAAAGCCTGTAAAAAAAGCTGTTTCCAAGAAAGCGGTCGCCGCTCCGAAGAAAGCGCTTCCGGCGAAAAAAGCTGCGCCGGTCGCCAAAAAAGCGGTGAAGAAAGCCGCAGTCGCCAAGAAGCCTGCGCCAGCCAAAAAGCCGGTTTCCGCGAAAAAACCAGCCGTGGTCAAAAAAGCGACACCTGCAAAAGCCGCCAAGCCAGTTGTCAAACCGGTTGCGAAGAAGGTGGTCGAAAAGGAAGCCGCTGCGCCCAAGGCCAAGGTCGAGATCAAGAAGCCCGTTTCCGTCAAAACTCCCGAGAAAAAGCCTATTGCGCCGATTAAAGAGGCTAAGAAACCCGAAGTCGTCGAGGTCGCCGTCGTTCCTGCTGCCCCTCACAGCGATGCCTTCATTCAGAAGCAGCGTCAGCGTTTGCTCGACCTTCGCGACGAGCTGGTTGACTCGATGTCGGGCATGACCCGCGACACCATCCGCAACGCTCCGGAAGGTTCTGAGGCTTCGGGCAGTGGTCAGCATCAAGGCGATGCGGGCAGCGACGCCTACGACCGTGATTTCGCGCTCTCCGTTTTGGCCAAGGAACAGGATGCTTTGTATGAAATCGAGGAAGCTTTGGTGCGTATCCGCAAGGGTTTTTACGGCATCTGTGAGCTTTCCAACCGCAAGATTCCGCAAGCCCGACTTGAGGCGATTCCATTTGCGCGCCTGACCGTCGAATGCCAGGCCCAGTGGGAGAAAGAATACGGCAAAAGGCGTTTCCGTCCCTCCAACGAAGTGGGCTTCAGCGGCGGAAAATATGCCGACGATGAAGATTCTGAGTCGGTTTCGCTTGACGAGGAGGAGGATTAAGGCATTCTCCGCGTCCCCCAAAATTTCCATCCATGCCACGCGAGATTATCATCCTTGAATGCACCGAGGCCAAAGCCGAGGGCAAACCGACTTCCCGTTACGTCACTACGCGTAACAAGAAGAGCCTCCGCACACCCGGCCGATTGGAGAAGGTGAAATTCAATCCCTTCCTCAAGCGCCGCACCCTTCACCGTGAACTTCGCTGAATTTTCCCATGTCCGAGCCTAAAACCGTTCAACGCCGTATCAACTTCCGCAAGGCAAACCGTCAGATGCCTCGCAGGCGTCATGATATCCCTGCCGATCAAGTGGTCCACACCAACCCTGAGCTGCTCAGCAAGTTCACTTCGGAAACCGGCAAGATCCTGCCGCGCCGCGTGACTGGTGTATCGGCGAAGCTTCACCGCAAGATCACCAACGCGATCAAGCAATCGCGCGCGATCAATCTTCTGCCATAAGTTTTTTTTCATTGTTTCATTGGTTTGTGTTTTTTGGGCCAGTCCGTGAGTGCGGACTGGCCTTTTTTTGCATCGACCGCGATGAGGGTTTGAATGTTCCATGCATCTGACGATGACGGCACGCATCAAGAGCGTTGAGGAAATGATCGAGCTGGGTGCGGCTGCCGCGCGTCTGGCCAAGGCTGGATCGGTGATCGGCTTGGTGGGGGATCTCGGTGCGGGCAAAACCCATTGGGTGAAGGGTTTTGTAGCTGAGATGGGCTGCGCGGCGGAGGTCACAAGCCCGACCTTCGGGTTGGTCCATGAATACCGCGGCGGACGCCTGCCGGTGAGTCACTTTGATTTTTATCGCCTTGGATCTGCGGAGGAGCTCATCGCCTTGGGTTGGGATGAGTACCTTGATGGTGGTGGCGTCGTGGTGGCCGAGTGGGCCGACAAATTTCCATCACTCATGCCGCCTGAGACGCAGTGGTACTACTTCACGATCGGCGCAGATGGCGTTCGGATCGTGAGTGATCATTCGGCGTGATTCATCATCACCATTGATCGCTCACTTGCAGACCGGGCAGGTGTTGAGCTTGGTAAAGAAGTCGTTGCCTTTGTCGTCGACGAGGATGAAGGCGGGGAAGTTTTCGACGGTGATTTTCCACACCGCTTCCATGCCGAGTTCGGGAAAGGCGACGACTTCCTGCGAGCGGATGTGATCTTGCGCAAGCAGTGCGGCGGGGCCGCCGGCCGAGCCGAGGTAGAATCCTCCATGTTTTTTGCAGGCATCGGTCACCGCTTGAGAACGATTGCCTTTGGCCAGCATCACCATCGACCCGCCGTGCGATTGGAAGAGATCGACATAGCCGTCCATGCGTCCGGCGGTGGTGGGGCCGAAGGAGCCTGAGGGCATGCCCGCCGGGGTCTTGGCGGGTCCGGCGTAGTAGACCGGATATTGTTTGAAATAGTCGGGAAGTTCGCCGGTTTCGTCGAGGATCTCCTTGAGCTTTGCGTGGGCGCTGTCGCGGGCGACGATGATCGTGCCAGTGAGAGCGAGAGCGGTGGTGACCGGATATTTTTTCAGCGTCTTGAGGGTTTCCTCCATGCCGAGGTCGTGGTTTATCGGTACGCCTTTGAATTTCCATTCACTGTATTTTTCCGGGATGAAACGACCAGGATTTTTTTCGAGCTTTTCGATGTAGATTCCGTCCTTGGTGATTTTGGCTTTCGCCTGGCGGTCGGCCGAGCAGGAGACGCCGATGCCGACCGGGCATGAAGCGCCGTGGCGGGGGAGGCGGATGACGCGGACATCGAGCGCGAAGTACTTGCCGCCGAACTGCGCGCCGATGCCGATTTCGCGTGATAGTGCGAGGAGTTCCTTTTCGAGTTCGAGGTCGCGAAATGCCTGACCGTGTTCGTTGCCGGCGGTGGGCAGTTTGTCGAGGTAGCGGGTGGATGCGAGCTTGACGGTTTTGAGGCAGTTTTCCGCCGAGGTGCCGCCGATGACGAAGGTGAGGTGGTAAGGTGGGCAGGCGGCGGTGCCGAGCGAGCGCATTTTTTCGACGCAGAATTCCTTGAGGCGCTTCGGATTGAGAAGTGCTTTGGTTTCCTGATAGAGGAAGGTTTTGTTGGCGGATCCGCCGCCTTTGCTCACGAAGAGAAAATGATAAGCATCGCCTTCGGTGGCGTAGAGATCGATCTGTGCGGGAAGGTTGGTCATCGTGTTGACCTCCTCATACATCGTGAGCGGAGCCGTTTGTGAGTAGCGGAGATTTTCTTTCGTGTAGGTTTCGTGGATGCCTTTGGAGAGAAACTCCGCATCATCGCAGCCGGTCCATACTTGCTGGCCTTTCTTGCCGATGATCGTCGCGGTGCCAGTGTCCTGGCAAAATGGAAGGATGCCATGCGAGGCAATCTCGGCATTTTTCAAAAGCATCAGCGCGACCATGCGATCGTTTTCTGAGGCTTCGGGGTCATCAAGGATTGCGGCGACTTGTGCGAGATGTTCTGGGCGCAGTGTGAAGTTGATCGCTTTGATTGCCTCGGCGGAAAGCAGCGTGAGTGCTTCGGGTGCGATTTTGAGAATCGGCTGACCTTCGAATTCCGACATCGAGACATGCTTGGTGGAAATGCATTCGTATTCCGTCGTGTCGGCTGCGAGTGGAAAGGGATCTTGATAGAAAAACGGTTTCTTTGGCATGGCTTGCGGATTGTTTAAGCCTGCATGGCGGCGCGGGCAAATGGATTTGCGCGATGTGCCGTTTTATAACGCGATTTCGAGCAGGTTGTGATCGGTCTGAAGGTGCTTGCTGAATGTGTCGGCATCGATCATCCAGCCGCCTTGGCGGTACGGGTTCTCGGTGAGTTTGGCGGGTTTGAGTTCGCTGCCATTGAGGCTGACCTTACTCGGTGTGTGCGTCGCGTTGCGGACATCAAAGCGGACAGTGAGCCAGTGGTTTGCCCATGGGATGGTCGCCTCCAGCCCGTTGAGTTCGCGAGGCAGCACCGGGTCGATGATGATGTGTCCGTAATGCCGGCGGATGCCGAGCATGCGCGTGAGCACAAGGCTGAGAAAAATCCCAGGGCCGCTAGAATAGATGCGCCAACCACCATGCACGCCGATTTTTCCTGAGACGATTTCATCGTAGCGCTCGGCTGCCTCGTAGCGCGATGCAACATCCGCGTCGGAGCTAGAAAAATAGGCATTCGCTTGGCGCGGCAAGGCGTTGCTGCCGGATGATTTGAGGTCGGCGGGATTCACCATGCCAAAGGCCGTGAGCATGGCATCGGCCCTGCCGAGGTGTGCCATCGTTTCGATGAATCGCAGATGGGCGTGGGTGTAAAAGATGCCGATCTCGCGCGAGAAGCAGGAGCTGAGTTCCGCGCGTTGGAAAATTTCGCAGATGCCGCCGCGATAGGCGGGTGGGCGATCCATGAGTCGTGCACCGTCGGCGGCGAGCAGGTGTTCTTCGATCAGCGAGAGGTGATGTTTAGCCTCCTCATTGGAGAAGAGTCCTCCAAGCATCGAGCGTGTCATCGGAATGAGGCTGTGATGAATGCCGGTGAGCTTGTCATCCGGATGGAGCAGAGGTTGTCCCGATGAGGCTGAATTTTCATCGAACAGGAAAAATCCGCAGATGGTGCCATCGATCATTAGGTGACGGTGGCAGTCGGCTTTGACGGCATCAGCAAAGCCATCGAGTCCTGGAAATTTGCGCTTCGATTGGCGTGAGAGATCTTCGAGTCGGCGCAGGACTTGGTAGCACAAGGCGACTGTCCAAGAGCTCACGAGGCGTTCGCGGAATTCGGGTTTTGCCGGTTGCAGCGAGTCATTCCAGTCGCCATCGCCGTAGCGGAGCAATGCGGTGCCTGGCACGCAGTGTTCGCGCAGCCATGCAATGTTGGCGGCGACATGTTCGATGAGCGGCGAGGTTTCCTTGGTGGGTTGTGCGCTGCCGGGTTGGGTCCATGCGACCTGTTCGTCGAGGATGGCAAAGTCACCGCTTGCTTCGATGTAATCGCAGAGTGCCTTGAGCGGCCAGAGCGGGATGTCGCCGTGGCAGTGGGCTTGCTGGATCCAGCCGAATGGATCGGTCATGAACCACTGCGGCCAATTGTTTTCGCCGATGAACTGGTGACGGTAAGTCAGCAGAATGATTTCGCGGCAACTTTCATGACGCCCGAGTGCCAGCAGCATTTCCACGGATCCTTGCGTGACATCGCGTGTGCCCCATGCACCGCCATTGTATTGCTCGATGCCGTGCGGAACTGTCAGGTGGATCATGCCGTTGTGGATGAACCATGGCAGGATGTGGTTCATCCGCGTGATGGCGTGATGTTCGTGAACCAGACCAAGCTTCCGTGAATCGTCGAGCCAACTTGATTTTTCCGTCGATTCGCTTGCGAGTTGGCTGTGGCCTTCGATTTCGATTTCGAAAGAGTTTGCGGCGCAGGTTTGCATCACGAGCATCGCATGGTCAGACTCGCCACCGAAGTTTTCGGCTCCGCCGAATGATGCGACGGATGCCGGGTCTTTGGCGCGTATCGTGAAATACGCCTCCGGATCTTCCTTGCGAAAAAGCCCTTCGCGGTTGGCGCGGATGATCGCACTGGCGGATTGCGAGTCGATTTCCAATTCGGCGGTTTCGTCGTACTCGTTGATTCCGGCGATCAGGCCATGGGTGATGAGAAGCTCGACGGGATCACCGGACAGGATGTTGATGCTTGTGTTGCAGGATGATCGGGTGGGGTCGACGGAAACCGTGATTTCGATGGTGCGTGATGCGAGTTGATAGATCCAGCGGGCCTCGTTGATTGACATTGCGAAGCACGATGGCACTCCGAGGACTTGCCATGTGTTGTTGATGCGGATCCATACCCGTTGGCCGGTCGATGGAGTGAGTCCATGGGTTTCGCGTGGAAATGACAGCAGTCGATGAAAGGACGAATGGCCGCTGCTCAGCAGCGAATTGAAACATCCTGCCATCAGTACGGTGGTGCTCAATTGCGAGGCATTCGGAAAATCGCCAGCGCTGGAGCGAAGGATGTGGGCGTGCGGGCGTGGTCCAAGTGCTTCCTTCGCGCGTGTCACGACATGGCTGGTGCCGTGCTTGAGGAAAAACGAATGAAGTTGGCCGTTCTCATCGCGTTCGACGAGGTCCCAATCATCGGGGAAAAATTTTCTAAGATCAGACTCATTGAAATTTTCTCCGTGGAGAACGGCGGGCTGATGAAACAGGGTTCGGCATGATTCACCGGTACTCGTGGGTGTTGCATCGCGCTGCGGATTTTTTGGGAATGAAATCAGCGAGAGGTCGGCAGAACTTGTTGGTTTCGGGTGATCGGTGAAGAATGCTGCAGTGAATCGGCAGGTGCCGCTTGCGTTCTGATTTGTATGGATCGTGCGACTGAGCAGCGCGCCGTAGGACGACTCGGCTTGCTTGAGACCGGGGAGGCGGATGGCATTCGAACCGAGACAAAGAGGATGATGATGCCGATTGATCATCGAGCCAAACACTTGGCTGGCGTCTGTTGCAAATTCGTCGCAGCCCTGCTCGCAGGCTTGGATCAGGTAGGGGTTCTTGCCGTTCACCTTCAGGTTTTGGCGACTGGCGATCACCTTGCCGAATTTCCGATGATCTAGCGGATGGTGATCAATGTACTGACTGGTGTACGACTCGTTGTTGCGTGCTGCGGCAGGCGAGGTGAGGCCGATATCAAGGCCATGAAGCACGCGCCATGCGATGGGAGTCTTACGGTGATTTTTGACGGTAATTTCCGTGTCCCAGCCATTGCCATCAGATTTCAAAGAAATGATGGCCGTGATCTCCATTTGCTCATCGGCATGAGTCCAGATGGCATGGTCATCAGTGATTGAGAAGCTGGCTTCGGATCCTGGGCCGATCAGCGTGATCACGCGCGGGCCATCGGGTTCGGTAAGTTCCAGCGCCACATGGTGCATCGACCCCGCAAGCGGGCAGCCGAAGCGGAGATTGACCATCAGGTCATTGCTATGGCGAATCGAATGAAGGTGGCCGCCCTTGAAAAACCGGAAGTGGAGTGAGTCCTTATCGCCAAGCGCGTGAGCAATGAGCGATTCATGCGTGGCGAGGGTTTTCAAAAGTAGAGGCATCCGAATTTTGTCTTGGAGGTGTCAAATTTATGGTTTCGTTTGGTCAGCTGACGCGAGTCAGCGGAGCTTCACCGCTTTCCATTCCTGTTGGCTGAAGTTTCTCGCGGCAAAGCACCAGATGATGACCCTCTTGTCTTTGAGTAGGTCGGGATTTTTTTTCATATCCCTATAAAGTTTGATGCGCACAGCGTTGATGCCATCTCCTTTGGTGGATATTACATCAGGCGAGTAGCCTAGGGCTGGGGTCAAATGGTCGACAATGCCCGCACCGGTCGCATGCATATCGTCGCCTTGACTGTAAACGAGTAAGTGGCTGTCGCCCATCAGGAGTATGGGGGACTTGGTGATGGTTCCGGGCCGGTTGATGGCAGATGCGAATTTCGGGGCTGTATAGAGATCAATAATTTCTGCAGCTTCATTTCCCGCGAGATCGCCTTTGATCGTGATTTGAGTTACGCTAGACTGCGATTCAAGGTCTGCGAATTTGTTTCCAATTGGGATTTCAGGCATTCGGTCGGCGATGGTCCGGATCAAGCATTGGGTTATATGGACGGCGGATTTAGGCGTGAAGTGCGAATCGGTTTTGCAATATGTAGGGTCACTTGTTTGAGTTAACTTGTCGTAAAGATCAATGACTTCGATTCCGCTTTTATTCAGTTCCTCCAGGTAGGCGCGGGTAGCTCTCGAGTATCCTTTTGCATCGGGCAATGTAGATAAATCGACCAAGCCGTCCATGCGTATGAGGGATTTTTCGGGAATGGGCATGAGAACCAATTTGATCCCAAGAGCTTTGAGCGCCTCAGCGTAATTTCGTATTTCTACGATTGCTGGTGAATCCGCCGCGCGCGGAATTTGATTTTGTGCAGTCGAAAGATGCTCGATTTCCGTACGGAGAAAAAACCATCCATCACGGCCTCTCACTGTTTGGCTATCTGCGTTGATGGTAGTGTTTGGAAGTTCGGGCAGTGGCGAAGTGTTGGTGGAGCCTGTAACCTGCGCGTTTGTCGCAAACAAGAAACAGGAATGGATGAGTAGCAAGCAGTGTTTGGAGACGGGGGATAAAATCATGGTTCAGTGGCTGGTTCGACCTGTCTTATCCAATTTGGTGGCTGTAAGGCAAGTTCGCCATCTGGCTCGGCCCTTTGGTGGCGACCGAATTCGGTTTCGGCATCAACCCATGAGCCTAGCGTGACGCTAATTTTTTGGCCCGGACGCAGGCCTGCTAGTTGCGTCCATTTGTGATCATTGATGACCAGTCCGAAGGCAAAAACCTTTGTTCCTTTTGCCATCGGATGGGCTGTATCCGAAATCATTTCTAGTTCAAAAAAACCGACATAATCCTTGTAGACAGTGGATGTCGGGTGCGGAACGGGGCCCATGGATGTTACAGTGGCGCTTGTTTTATGCGATTCGCCTGCGGCGATTTCTAGGTATTCTTCGGAGTTAGTGCGTTTTCCTAACTGGTATGTCATGGGCTTCCAATTTCCCGCGGTGAGTTCCGATGCAGAGAATTGCCATACAACCATTTTTTTTCCTAGGAGCCGATCATTGCCGCGTGCGAGTTCGGCTGAGAGTTCTGCTCTTGTCGCATGAGCGCCATCGCCATTTCGTAGGATGCAGTCGACTGGAAATCCTAGGTTTGCACCAAGGTGTTCGGAAAAGCCCCCATCTTCGCCCCAACCCATGCTTTTGAGGCTGAAGATGTTCGAGTAGCTGTCGCCCAAGAGTAGAACGGGCGATTGGCGGGATGGCAGCCAGCGCTCTTTGGATCCAGTCCTAACTTCGCTGATGACTGTTTCTTCTTGAGTGAAATTTAGCCACTTGTCGGGTAGGCGAAGCATCCGTGCGAGGTCGCCTTCGTTAGTGATTTTGCGTTCTGCCGCGAGGGATTTATGAGATCCGCGCGTGATGTATTTGTTGGCCACCAGGTCATCCGCAAGATTTCGGGCGCATGTCATCATTGTGATCGAGTTCCAATGACTATCAGTCCTCAGATAGGCTACCCCTTTTTGAGCCGCTTTTGCTTCTCGAATCGAGTCGGCGGGATCGTGGAGATAGACGCCCGTTTTTTTAACCTCGGCCGACCATGATTCATACCATGCAGGTTTCACTAGATTGTATTTGACTTCGCTTGGTCCGACAAAATATTCCGGTTGTACCGATAATTTGGGCCAAACCGGCATGATGGTAAGGCTGATGCCGCGCTCACGAAGTGTCTTGGCTAATTCCGATATGGCTGTGATCGAAGCTTGGGGGCCATTGAGGTTACTCGATAAATTGGCAGTTTTTTTGGTGAGCAAATCAAAGGATGGTCGATGAAAAAGCCATCCATCCTTGCCAACCATCACATCCTTCGCGCCCTCTCCCATACTCGTTAAAACAGCCTGGCCGAGAGGTTGCATTATTTTAACGACGATGGATTTTTCGAACAGTTGATTCTCCACAGTCGATTTCCAGCTCACGAGATTGCCATTGAATGCAATGATATTGTTGAATGTTTTTTTTATGAAGCCAGCAGCATTCTTGTTGTCTGATGAATAGGTGGCCGAAGTTTGGATTTCGGCTTTGCCTAAACTTGCGATATTGCGGGCATCGACAATAAATACTATGGCGAGCGTCAGCAAAAATGTGAGCGTGATGGCGAATGCGCCAGCCTTACCAATTCGGGTAGCTGCGATTTCCTCAATCGCTTCACGCTCGAGGCGTCCCATCATGGCAGGATTTATTTTACCGTTTTCGGGCATGGGCGGTGGCTTGTTCTCAGAAAATAAAATAGATGAAGGGATTGTATGTCTGGCATGCCAGAGCGATGGCGGAGGTGATGAGGAATATAGCGCACATGGCGAGTTTCCATGAGCTAAGATGTCGGGTGAATGACCATGAGTTGATGCCCGCAAATGTCACCATGAACGCTGCGATAAGGCTCATCAAAAGATAAGGGGTGTTGATAGCGGCGCTGATGAGTCCGGTGCTTGTGGAGCTTGAAGGCCACAGGCTTGAAGCGTAATTGAGAGCTGAATCGAGGTCCGGTGAGCGAAACGGGATCCACATGATGGACACAAAAATAAAGGTAAGCGGGCAGCGCAGCAGCTTGGGAATGGAAATAGATGCGTTTTTTGAGCAGAACCTTTCGAATGCAAGCCATATGCCGTGCATGCCGCCCCAGATTAGGAAGTTCCAACTTGCGCCGTGCCACAATCCGCCGATGAGCATGACTAGAATGAGGTTGATGTATGTGCGTGCTGGACCTTTCCTGTTTCCGCCAAGTGGAATGTAGAGATAGTCCCTCAACCATGTTGAAAGGCTGATGTGCCATCTTTGCCAGAATTCCGTGAGGCTTTTGGAGCGGTAGGGCGAATCGAAATTGCGGATGAAGACAAAGCCAAGCATCAGGCCTAGTCCAACGGCCATGTCGGAGTATCCGCTGAAGTCGAAGTAGATTTGAAACGAGTAGGCGAACAAGCCAGTCCATGCGTCGAGGCATGTGATCGAGGCGCTGTTGTGCACGGTATCGGCGATGCGACCGCAGGGGTTGGCGATAAGGATTTTTTTAGCAAGTCCGATGGAAAAAAATGCGATGCCACGTGAGAATTTGGCGAGGTTGTGGCTGCGAGTGAGTAGTTGATCGGCCACATCCTGATAGCGAATGATCGGGCCCGCGACTAGTTGTGGAAAGAGTGAGATGTAACAGGCGAAATCAACGAAACTTTTTAGCGGTTTGGCATGCCCCCGGTAGACATCGATCGCGTAGCTCATCGATTGAAAGGTGTAGAAGCTGATGCCTAGCGGCAGCACGACGTGTAGCACATGGGTGTCACTGATCGGGCCCCATCCGAGCCATTCGAAAGCTCTTGATATGTTTTCGATGCCGAAGTTGTAGTATTTGAAGAAACCGAGGAGGCAGAGATTGCTGGTAATGCTTGCCCAGAGGGCTGTTTTTTGTATTCGGCTTCTCGGGCCGTTCTCATCAAGCGGATGAAAAACTCCGCCGAAGTTTCGCGGATCGCCCATGGCGATCGCTCTACCGGCAAAGTAGTCGATAGCGGTCGATAGCAGCATCAGTAAGACGAAAAGCGGATTGGCCCAGCCGTAAAAAATGTAGCTGAAGACGGTGAGAAATGCCGATCTGCCTTTTGTGGGCATCGCGTAGTATCCTGCTAGCACGAGCGGCAGGAACACAAACAGGAACAGATGCGAGCTGAAGACCATGGAACGACTGATCAGATTATTTGAGCGTTAGGCCCCTGTTTCTCAGCTCTTTACTGAATTCTACTTTAACTTTACTAAACCAGATGCGCGAAGCTTCCTTATTCAGGTGAACTCCGTCAGAGCCGGAAAGGCCTTTTGAGTAGGGTATTTTTTCATATGAATAAAAGTCGCGAAAACCATGGTTGCGGTTGTTTTCTCCAATGATTTTTTGAACCTTCGTCTTGATGTGTGCTGGGTACTTTGAAGCATCCGGCGGGGTAATCCAATAGACCATTTTTAGGTTCCCTTTGTTGGCGATTATGCTTTGGCTGAATTGTCTGTAGATTTTTTGCAGTTCTGGTATGGCTTTATCCCCATCCTTTTCAAGTGTATCGAAGTGGTTGGTACCTAGTTGGACTATGAGCACATCGGGTTTGAATTTCATGAGCAATGTTTCGATTTTAGGCGTAGCTGTGGGGACAGGCTTTCTACCGTTTTCGTATTTGGTAAGTATTTTGCTGCTGGGTGTGGTTTCACGATATCCGCAGGGGCTTATGAACTCTGGCTTGTTGGACATCCAGTGCTCCGGTGATGAGCCGCAGGCAGCGTAAATTGCAATTTGGCTTTGCGGCAGATTTGAGAACAGCCATTCCTGCATGAAGTCGCCAAAGGGGCCAACGGTTAATGAATCACCTATGACCAGTATTTTGGAGTTTTTTGAAAGCTTGCCGGTGAATTGTGCATGGCTGGATGAGGCGCACCCCATGCACAGCGATAATGCGAGGCAACCGACCCAGAAGTGGTTTTTTACTGTATGGCTGGATAATTTTATCATGGGTCGCAATCTGGACAGTTGTCGCTGTTGGGATGTCTGTTCACATCTTCGCAGAGTATGTATGGGGTGTGATCGGCTGCGCCAACTTCGTCATTTTGTGTGACGGTGGCCCAAAGGGATTCGTCTTTGAGTTCGGTGACGGAAAGTTCGAGGTCCTTGTTTTTTTTGAATCTCGAAAGGTCCTGTTGGACATTTTTGATGTATGCCGGGTGGTAGATGAGCAGTTCCTTGCCATCGTATTGGCCAGACATCACCTCAATGACTTCGTAGAGGTAGGCGACCATGCATTCGCCGTAAGGTGCGAAGCTCTTGCGATTGGGGATGCTGCTTGCGGTTTTGAGCCGAACTTTGAGGCAGAGGGAATTGACCTGATTTTGTTCCAGTTCACTAGTCGGCGTTTCTTGATTTTGTGAGACCGAGGTGATCGGTTGCATGTTAGAGATGTCGTTTTGTGCGAGGTCCTCTGCGATGATGCGAAAAGTGTCGCGCCCCCAATCGAGTGCGGCCTTGCCGCCGAAGTGCATTTTATCCCTTGCCTGACCCTTGTAAGGATAACTTGTGATTTTGCGACTATCGATCGTGAGACCTATCTGACCCAGGCATTCGGCAATGATGTCATGAATAAAGGCCTGAACTTCAGGGGTGACATTTCCCGCCTGCGGAGGCGTGACCCAGTAAAGCCTTTTGACGCTGGGTGCATTCTGCGTGAGCCATTTGATCATGGGGTTCACATGCGCCCTGATGATAGGTCCGTTGCGATCGGGGTTGACTTTATTGCCTTTTTTGAAGGTGCCGAAAAAATTGTTGCCGTTTTGTATGATGAGTATGTCGGGTTTGATCGAGGGTACAAGGTCTTCCAATTTGGGTATCCTGTGAGGCTTTGGACGGGATCCTCTTTTGGCTCCATAGTAGTTTTGTACCTGTTGGGGCTGGTTTTTGCCGGCGACCGTTTCGATGCTCCAAAAACCGCAGCGTGTGGTGGCCGTACGGTATGGGGCTGGTTTCATCCATGAGAGCGGATTAGTTCCGCATGCCATGATCGTGTGAACCGCGCTGACGCCGGGGCAGGAACGAAAGCATTCGTCGATTTTAGGGCCAAAGCCACCCATTCCCATTGAGTCGGTGAGAATGAGCACCCGAAGACCGTTATCTTTTTTTTGGGTAAGGCTCTGTGCATTTGCCTCTTGTGCAATTTCGATGCCTTTTAGCGGTGCTGATTTCTCGGCGGTTGCGAGCGAAGTCGCCGTATCGAGGGCGAGCGTTAAGATTATGAGACGCTTGAATAAAGAGAACCTGACGCTTGCGAAAATAAGAGGATTCTCGACCTTTTGTGATGGCATGGTGTTTTACTTGTATAGCAAAGCGCCATGCTAAATTTTTGACGCTTGCAGACAAGTGGAAACTTTTCGGCGCAATTGTCGCTTTTGATTAAAAAACGATTCTTAAATTTCGTCAGCCTCCGGAGCCTTGGGGAGTTTTTCGACCTCGTCGAGGAGGTTTACCATGTCGACTCCGCGGCTGGCGGAGGAGTCGTGGTGGAAGCGCAGGACTGGGGTGGATTTGAGTACCACGCGCTTCATGACTTTCGATTGGATCGAGCCGTGGTCGCGGTTGAGTTTGTCGATGACCGGTTGGGCATCGCCGCCGAGTACACTGGTCCAGACCTTTGCTTCCTTGAGGTCTTGGGTGACATCGACTTCGCTGATGGTGACCAGTTTGCCGTGCCATTCGTAATCCTTTTGGACCACATTGCCGATTTCGCGGCGGAGCAGTTCATTGACGCGATCGAGGCGGCGGGACATGACTTTATAAAAGCTGAAATGCTGAAAAGCTAAAATGCTGAAAGAAGATGTAACTTGGGTTGTGGCACTCTGATTTCAGCTTTTCAGCATTTCAGCTTTTCAGCATTTCAGAGTTTCAGCTTTTACTCTCACAGCGTCTGCGGGACTTTTTCGAGTTTGTAGCACTCGATGATGTCGCCTTCCTGGTATTCGTTGAATTCGCCGAGGCGGATGCCGCATTCGAAGTTGGTGCGGACTTCCTCGACTTCTTCCTGGAATCGGCGAAGGGTGGACATGCGGCCGTCGAAGACCGGGATGCCCTCGCGGATGACGCGTGCGTGGGCCTTGCGGTGGATGCGGCCATCGGTGACGAAAGAGCCGGCGGCGCGGCCTCTCGAGAGTTTGAAGACCTTGCGGACTTCGGCGTGGCCGATGACGGTTTCGCGGGTGAGCGGCTCGAGGAGTCCGAGCATGGCTTCGCGGACTTGGTCGATGAGTTCGTAAACGATCGAGTAGAGTTTGATCTCGGTGCTTGAGGCCTTGGCGGCCTTCACTGCTTTCGCTTCCACCTTCACATTGAAGCCGAGGATGATCGCATCGGTTGAGGCCGCATAGGCGACATCCGATTCGGTGATCGGCCCTGCGGCGGCGGTGATGAACGAGCATTCGACCTTTTCCGATTCGATAGCGAGCACGGCTTTTTTGATCGCTTCGACCGATCCCTGCACATCGCATTTGAGGATCAGCTTGAGCATTGCCTTGCCGCCACCGTCTTTGACCATCGAGTAGAGGTCCTCAAGGCGGTTGCGGTGTTGAGGTTTGAGGCGAGCGATGCGTTGTTGTTCTTGGCGATCGGCGGCGAGGGTTTTGGCCTCGCGTTCCGATTTCATTTCCGTGAGGTGGTCGCCGACATTTGGGAGTTCCTCGAAGCCGATCACTTCGACCGGCATGCCCGGGTGGGCGGACTTCACGCTGGTACCGCGGTCGTTGATGAGTGAGCGGACCTTGCCGGCGTAGGGGCCGCAGATGAAGGGAGTGCCGACTTTCAGCGTGCCGGATTCCACGATGACTGTGGCGGTAGTGCCGCGGCCGGGGACCACGCGGGCTTCGATCACGGCGGCGCGGGCGGTGGATTTTGGGTTGGCTTTGAGTTCGAGAACTTCGGCTTGGAGGCTGATCAGGTCGAGCAGGTCGCTCATGCCTTGGCCATTGAGTGCGGAAACTGCGGCGAATTCCGTGTCACCACCGAAGTCGGTCGTTTGCAGGCCGTGTTCGGCGAGTTGGGATTTGACGCGTTCGACATTCGCCGAGGGGAGGTCGCATTTGTTGATCGCGATGATGATGGTTTTCTTGGCCTTTTTAGCGTGCTCGATCGCTTCGAGCGTTTGTGGCATGATGCCGTCATTGGCGGCGACCACGAGCACCACGATGTCGGTGATGTCGGCGCCGCGTGCGCGCATGTCGGAGAAAATCGCGTGGCCCGGTGTATCGAGGAAGGTGATTTCCTGATCGTTGTGCATCACCTGATAAGCACCAATGTGCTGGGTAATGCCACCTGCTTCGCCAGCAGTGATTTTTGTTTTGCGGAAGTAGTCGAGGATCGAGGTTTTGCCGTGGTCGACATGACCCATGATCGTGACGATCGGCGGGCGTGGCTTGAGTTGGTCTTCCGGTTCCTCGGCGGGGGCTTCGGGTTCGGTGATGACTTCCTCGACCTTGTGGAAACCTTTTTCCTTGTCGCGTTTTTCGCGTTCGAAGGTGAAGCCGTGGATCTCGCAAATTTTCGCTGCGGTTTCCGGTTCGATCGGCTGGTTGGGAGCAGGGAAAACGCCGAGCTTGATCAGGTCGGCCATGATGTTGAACGGCTTCAAGCCGAGGCGTGAAGCGAGTTCGGGAACAAGGATCGGCGGCTTGATGATGATCAGCTTTGGATCACCGGAGTCGCTAGGGTCGCTGGATTCCGCATCGGCGGCATTGTTTGCGACGGGGGCGGCTTCAACTGCAGGAGCCGGGATTTTGACCATCGACGGGTCCTCTTTTTCAAGAACCTTGGAAATGGATCCGATTACTGCCTTTGGCTTCGCGGCGGTTTTGCGAACCTTGGGTTTGGCTTCCTCGGCGAAAAGGTCGAGGGCGTTGCGCTTGGCCTGATCGAGCTTGCTCGGTGCCGGGGCTTTGGCTTCCGCTTCCTGGCGTTGGCGCTCACGGCGTGAAGGTTTCTTGGTGGTCTCGAGGAGATCGAGCACCTTGTCCTGTTCGGGTGGTGAGCTGTCGCTTTTTTTGGGCATCCGGCTTTTCTAGCAGTGGTGTGTGGGGCGGGCGGGGATCAGTCGTTGCTGGTGACTGCTTCTCCGCCGGAGACGATGGATTGGGCGCGGGCGAGGATCGCATCGGCGGCCTCGGGTGTGATTTCGAGGGCTGAGGCGATGTATTCGGAGGGCATGTCGACGATCATTTCCGGGTTGAATCCGCCGGCGAGCGTGAGCTTGTTGGCGAGTTCCTCGGTGATCTCGAGTTGTTCGGCGAGCGTGTGGGCGGCGCCACCGATCTTTTCCTTGAATTGTTCTTCCTTCGATTCATCGCGGCGGACCTGCACATCCCAACCCATGAGGCGGGACGAGAGGCGAGCGTTTTGGCCTTTGCGGCCGATGGCTTTGCTGAGGTCGATTTCGTCGACGGTGACATGGACGATCTTGTTTTCCTCATCGACGCTGATCGAGCGGAGTTCGGCAGGCTTGAGTGCTTCGCGCACGAATTCTTTCGGGTCTTCGCTCCAGCGGATGATGTCGACTTTTTCGTTGTTGAGTTCGCGGACGATGTTTTTGACGCGGGCTCCGCGCATGCCGACGCAGGCACCGACGGGGTCGACCTTCGGGTCGCTGCTCCAGACGGCGACCTTGGTGCGGAATCCGGCTTCGCGGGCGATGCCGCGGATTTCGACGGTGCGGTCGGAGATTTCGTTGACCTCTGCTTCGAACAGGCGGCGGACGAAATTCGGGTGGCTGCGCGAGAGAATGATTTCCGGGCCGCGGCCTTCGTTTTCGACGGCGAGCACATAGCAACGGATGCGATCGCCGATGTTGTAATCTTCGCCTTGGACGCGTTCGCGGTTGGGCATGATGCCTTCGAACTTGCCGAGGTCGATCATCACATCGTTGCGTTCGAAGCGGCGGACGGTGCCTGAGACGATGTCGCCGGCGCGATCCTTGAACTCCTCGTAGATCATTTCCTTCTCCGCCTGGCGGAGGCGTTGCATCATCGTTTGCTTCGCGGTTTGGACGGCGATGCGGCCGAAGTCTTTCGGGGTGATGTTGAATTCCACCTGTTCGCCGATGGCGGTCGAAGGGTTTTTCTTGAGAGCGGTGGAGAGGGGGACTTCGTTGAATTTGTCCGCATAATCCTCATCGGCCACGACCGTGAGTGAGGCGAAGATGCGGGTTTCGCCCTTGCGGGTATTCACATCGGCGCGGATGTTTTCGATCGCGTCGGCACCGGGAACCATTTTCCGGTAGGCGGAGATGAATGCGAATTCCAAGGCGGCGACGACCTTGTCGCGGTCGATGCCTTTTTCCTTTTCGTAGTATTCGATGAGGGCGACGATATCGTTGGTCATGGCGGGCGTTGTGTGCGATCGCTGCTTCTGATGTCCGTAGACGCAAAAGAGTGGGTACGAGACCCACTCCTTTCTTTCGTCAGAAGCTGTGGGGGCGACTTTTAAGCCCTCCGTGCCGGGCTTGCAAGCTCAAACTCGGGCCTTGGAGCCTGAGTGCATGCATGTTTCACGGCTTTCGATCTCGGCGATGGCCCATAGCGCGTGTTCGGCGACCAACGGGTGGGGGTCTTGGGCGGCTTGCCTGAGAGCGCGGAGGTCATCGGCGGTGCCGGTATTGCCGAGGGCGACGCAGACATTGCGGAGGAAGGCTGGGCGTTTGATGCGTTTAATTGGGGATTTGGCGAAGAGCGCGCGGAATGACTCGTCGGTGAGGCTCAGAAAATCGCGCATTTGCATTGAGAAGACCGACTCTCGGGCGTGAAAGCTCGCTTCGCGGGAGGTGCTGGCGAAGCGGTTCCATGGGCAGGCTTGCAGGCAGTCGTCGCAGCCGTAAATGCGGTTGCCGATGGCGCGGCGAAACTCGTGGGGGATCGGGCCCTTGTGTTCGATGGTCAGGTAGGAAACGCAGCGGCGGGCATCGAGTTGGCGCGGGGCGGTGATCGCTTGGGTCGGGCAAGCGGTCATGCAGCGGGTGCACGATCCGCAGTGGTCGCGGATAGGCGCGTCGGGTGTGAGGTCGAGCGTCGTGAGAATGTCGGCGAGGAAAAACCAGGTGCCGAGTCGGCGGTGGATTTGCATCGTCGATTTGCCATTCCAGCCGAGTCCGGCATCGCTTGCGAAATCGCGTTCAAGGACCGGGCCGGTATCGACATAGAATTTTTGCGTGCCGCCGAGGGTTTGTAATTTTTGATCAAGCTCCCTGAGTTTTTTTTCGATCAGGTCGTGGTAATCGTTGTTCCATGCGTAGCGGGCGATGCGGTAGCCGCCGGGGTGGTTTTCAGGAAAGGGGCTGTCGCCTGGGAAATAATTGAGGGCGAGGCAGATCACCGTGCGGCATCCGGGCAGGACCTCGCGCGGGTCGCAGCGACGATGCGGGTTGCGCTCAAGCCAGGCCATCTCGCCGTGCTTGCCGTGCTCGATCCAATTGAGAAATTCCTGTGCATGGCTTGCGGTGCCGGCTTTCGCGAAGCGGCAATCGTCGAAGCCTGCCTCGGCGGCCCAATGTTTCACCTGTGCCTCGGGAGAGGTCATGCGCGGCTGGTGAAAAAGTATCGGGCGCACTCGAGGATGCCGGTGGCGAGCTCGCTGAAATCGAGGCCCGAGGTATCGAGTTTCAGGTGGGCGACCTCCTCGTAGAGTGGGGTGCGTTGGTCCATGAGGAGCTGGATTTTTGCGGCCGGGTCTTCGGTGTGGAGGAGCGGGCGATTGCGGTTTTTGCCGGTGCGTTCGAGGATCACTTTGATCGGCGCGCTGAGCCACACGACATACCCGAGTTGTTTGAGCAACGCGCGATTTTCCTCACTGCCGACGATGCCGCCGCCGGTGGAAATGATGCGTCGCTCGCTGCTTGCGTGGTTGGTGATTTCCCTCAGCAAGGAAGTTTCCATTTCGCGAAAACCTGCTTCGCCCGACTCCTCGAAGATCGCGGGGATCGATTTGCCGGCGCGTTCCTCGATCACTTGATCCATGTCGACCAGCGGGTAGCCGAGGCGTTGGTGGAGTTCACGGCCGACGGTTGTTTTGCCGCTGCCCATGAAGCCGACCAGCACGATGTTTTTCGGTGTCGGTTTTGTTTCGTTCATGGATCAAAACTAGCGATGAGCGATCGCGAGGGAAACCCAAAATAGGTGTTCGCAATCCGCTGGGGTCTGTGGCATGACCCCGCCATGTCCGAAACGCGCATCATCCAAGCCACCGACGATGACATGAAGGAGGCCGTCCGCGAGGCATCTGCATTGTTGCGTGCGGGTGAGATCGTGGCCTTGCCGACCGAGACCGTGTATGGCTTGGCGGCGGATGCCTTCAACGCCGATGCGGTGGCGAAGGTGTTTGCAGCGAAAGAGCGGCCTTCATTTGATCCGCTGATCGTGCACATTGCCTCGCGGGGTGACTTGAAACGCGTGGCGGTGGTGCCGGATGAAATTGCCGAAGATGTCAATCGTCTCACCGAAGCGTTTTGGCCGGGCCCGCTGACCTTGATTTTGCCAAAGCATTCAGATGTGCCGGATCTCGTGACGAGTGGACTGCCTACCGTGGCGGTGCGGCAGAGCGCGCATCCGGTTTTTCGTGCGATCAATAAAGAACTGGATCAGCCGATCGCCGCGCCGAGTGCGAATCGTTTCGGTAGGATTTCGCCGACCTCCGCATCGGCGGTGATGAAAGAATTGGAGGGAAGGATTCCTTTGATCGTCGATGGTGGTGCCTGCACCGAAGGCCTTGAGAGCACGATCATTTCCATCGAGCCGCGCGAAGGTAAAAAGCCGGTGTTGAGATTGCATCGCGCGGGTCCGGTGACCAAGGAACAGCTGCAGGCATTCGGCAAGGTCGAGAAGCTCAAGGAGAAACCGGGTGATGCGCCGCATGCGCCGGGTCAGTTGCCGAGCCACTACGCGCCGCACACGCCATTGATTTTGCTTTCCGATCCGAGTGATTTTCATCCCGAGCCTGGCAAGCGATATGGGCTGATGAGGTATCGTGGTGAGGATGATGGTCGCTATGTGACCATGCATCCATGGGAGTGTGTCGAGGCTTTGAGCCCTGGCAGCGGGAAACTCGCCGAGGCTGCGATCCGTTTGTTTTTTGTCATGCGCAGTCTCGATGAGGCCGGGCTTGATGCGATCGTCGCCGAGCCGGTGAGCGAGACCGGGCTTGGTGTGGCGATCATGGATCGCTTGCGTCGGGCATCGGTGAGAGAGTGAATTTTCTCTCAATCGCAAAAACGTTCGTTCCATGTGTCCTGCAAGGCTGATTGCAGTTGCAGGTGGGCGTAATGGAGGCGCGAGCGAATCGTTCCTTCGGAGGTGTTGAGCGTGCGGGCAATTTCGCCATGCGACATGCCTTGGAGGTCGAACATCGTCACCACGCGGCGGTGGGCATCGGTGAGTTTTTTGAAGGCTTCGTTGAGGCGTGCGCGGAGTTCGCGGACGATCGTTTGGCGTTCTGGATTGACGCGATGGCTGGGATCGACAAGTGCCGGATCGCAGCCGTCGTTGGAAACGACTTCCTGTAGGCTGATGCCTGAGCGGCGTTTCCGTTTGCGCAGAAAATTGAGCGTGTGGTTTACGGCGATCTGGTGAATCCAGGTGTGAAAGCTTGAGTGGCCACGGAAGCTGCGGATCGAGCGGAATGCGCGCGAATAGACTTCTTGCAGGATGTCGTGACTGTCCTCGTGGTGCGAGGTCATGTGGTGGACGAGGCCGTAGAGGCGGGAGTGGTGTTTTTCGATGAGTGAATCGAAGGCGCGGGTGTCTCCGTTTTGGGCGAGTTCGACGAGTTCTTGATCGGGGTCGTTGGTGATATGATGCATTTCAATCGGGGGGTAGGATCCGATTGTGGCAAATGATTGGCACTTCGTGACCTACGCGAGAGCGTGGCGAATTCGGTCTTGGCCAAGGGGCCGTGTGTGTGATTGGGTCGCGTCACGAGCCATGGCCAAGCACACTGCAAATTCCGACTACGAGGACAACGACAGCGAACCGATCCGCCTTGCTCCCGGTGACGAGGTGCGGATCGGTGCGGCCGACCGGACATGGCCCGGTTGGGTGTGGGCCAGCGATTCGGTAGGCAATGATGGCTATATACCCGAGGAAATTCTCAAGCCGCTTGGCGATGGGCGCTTTTCGGTGATCGAGGCATTTGACCCCACGGTTTTGAAAATCCGGCGCGGCGACTCCTTGGAATCGCTGCGTCAGATTCATGGTTGGCATTGGTGCCGGAACGAAACCGGCGCGGAAGGCTGGGTGGCGGGGTACCTGCTCAGGCCGGCCTGAAATGGCGGCGGATTCCGCCGATTTTCTCGGATTTTCCTTGCCAGCGGCTGGGGCCGACCCTATCACGCGCGTCCCTTTTGCGCCGCAAAGCAACCAAAGAAGACCAGAGGGAACATCCCATGCGGCGGGTCTTCGAGAATCGCCCGACCTGATTCAAGGCGGGAAACCAAACATCACATGATCAACGAACTCATCAACGACATGGTGGACGCCGGCGTCCACTACGGACACCAGACGAAAAAATGGAACCCACGCATGAAGCCCTTCCTCATGAAGGACAAAGGCGGGATCTACATCATCAACCTCGAGAAAACCGTCCAGCAGCTCGACAAGGCCGCGGCATTTCTCGGTGACCTCACCGGCAAGGGCAAGAAGGTCCTTTTCGTCGGCTGCAAGCGCCAGGCGCAAGACGCGATCCGCGAAGCTGCCGAGGCGACCGGCCAATATTATGTCAACCACCGCTGGCTCGGTGGCATGCTCACCAACAGCACGACCGTGCGCAAATCGGTGGAGCGTCTCAAGTATCTTGAAAACATCGAGAAGCAGCCTGAATTCAAGGCCATGTCGAAGAAGGAGCTCGCCGCTCTTGGCCGCGAGCGTGAAAAGCTTCTGCGCAACCTCCGTGGCGTGCGCGACATGGACAAGAAGCCTGATGCCGTGGTGATCGTCGACTCCGCCCGCGAGACCATCGCCGTGGCCGAGGCCCGCCGCCTTGGGATTCCCATCGTTGCGCTGGTCGACACCAACGCCGATCCGGCCCTCGTTCAATATCCGATCCCGGGCAACGACGACGCGATCCGTTCGATCCGCATCATTCTCCAGAATCTGGTCGATGCCATGGTGACCTCCCGCAAGGGTTGATCCTTTGGTGTTTTGCGAAACAACAACCTCACAGAAATTTCACACATGATTACTGCTGCAATTGTCAAAGAACTCCGCGACAAGACCAATGCCGGGATGATGGACTGCAAGAAGGTCCTCACCGAAACCAACGGCGATCTTGAAGCCTCCATCAAGCTGCTCCGCGAGCGCGGCATCGCCAAAGCCGGTGCCAAGGCCGACCGTGCCGCCAACGAGGGCATCATCACCGCCCGCGTTGCTGCGAATGGCGCATCGGGCATCTTGCTCGAGGTCAACTGCGAGACCGACTTCGTTTCGAAGAACGAAAACTTCCAGGCTTTCGTGAATCAGATCGCCGATGCTCTTGAGTCCGCCAACGCGGCCGACCACGTTGCGGCGCTTGCGGTTTCGATGGGCGAGTACAGCATCGAGGATACCGTGAAGGCCAAGGTGGTGGAAGTGGGTGAAAACCTTCAGTTCCGCAAGTATGTGCGTTTTGATGCTGCTCCCGGTGGTGTCATTTCCTTTTACATCCACCCTCCGGGCAAGGTTGGCGTGCTCATCGAAGTGGGCACCACCAAGCCCGAGTCGGCGAAGAGCGATGCCTTCCGCGACATGGTCAAGGACCTCACCTTGCACATCGCCGCCTGCGCGCCGAAGGGTCTGTCGCGCAACGATATCCCTGAGTCGGTCGTCGAGGCCGAGAAGGAAATCTTCCGTGCACGCCTTGCCGACAGCGGCAAGCCGGCAAACATCATCGAGAACATCCTCAAGGGCCAGGTCGGCAAGTTCTATGCCGAGAACTGCTTCCTTGAGCAGGCATTCGTGAAGGACGACAAGGTCACCGTCACGCAATTCCTTGAAGCCAAGGGCAAGGAGCTCGGCGACACCTTCACGGTGACCCGCTTCGTGCGCTTCGGTCTCGGCGAATAAGTCGAACGATTCAAAACAAACGCCCGACTTCGAAAAGGAGTCGGGCGTTTTTTGTTTTTGAAATTGGTGATGATCAGATCGTCATCGCATGGAAGCCACCATCGACGATCATTTCGGTGCCGGTGATGAATGAGCCGGCTTTGGATGATGCGAGGAGGAGTGTGGCGCCGATGAGTTCCTCGGCATTGCCGAAGCGTGAGGCCGGGGTTTGGCGCAGGATGTCGAGGACGCGGGATTCGTCGAGCACCTTGCGGTTTTGTTCGGCGGGGAAGAACCCTGGCACGAGTGTGTTGACGCGGATGTCCTTGTCGGCCCATTCGCGGGCGAGGTTGCGGGTGAGGTTGTGGACGGCGGCTTTGGATGCCGAGTAGGTGAAGACGCGCGAGAGCGGGTTGAGGCCGGAGATGGAGCCGAGGTTGATGATCGATGCCGGTTGGGTTTGCTCGAGGAAGTATCGGCCGAAGACCTGGCAGGCGCGGAAGATGGCTGTGAGGTTGGTGTCGATGATGCGTTGGTACTCGTCTTCCGGGATGTCGAGAAATGGAGTGGGGGAATTGGTGCCCGCGCCGTTGATGAGGATATCGACTTTGCCCGAGCGTTCGAGGACCGTGTCGAGCAGGTGGTGGAGCGAGTCGCGCGAAGTGACATCGACCGGGACGAAGTACCCTTCGCCGCCGAACGATTCGATTTCGTCGAGGCGTTTCTCTGCCTTTTCGGGGATGCGGCCGCCGAGCACGACTTCCGCGCCAGCGCGTGCGAGGCCGACGGCCATTGTGCCGCAAAGTTCTCCCGTGCCACCGATGATGACAGCGGTTTTGCCAGTAAGCCCGAAGAGATCCTTTAGGTATGATGCGGTCTGCATGGCTGCAATTTTTACAGGAATCAAGAACCTGCCAAGCATGGAAAACGGGCATCTCGCTTTTGGTTCAGGCTTCGGTTTTCCATTGCAAGCGGCCGTTTTACCGGGGATAGTCGGCGTGCATACGCGTGTCGTTTTTCATGAGCGGAATGGCCAAGGTTTTTGTTTCAATCGCATGGATGGCTTTGATGCCGGTCCTGCAGGTGGCTGCGGCCGAAGAGCAGGCTGCAAAAGTTGAGAACCCTGCGCCGCAGCCACTTGCCAATGATGCGGTGGTCGATCCCGATGACGCGCAGGCGGCGGAAAATGCCGATGCGGCCAAGGCGGCTGTCGCAAAGCCAGTGAGCCCGGAGTTGGTGCGTGTGTACGGCTGGCGCGAGGACATCGAGATCAAGGGTTTTCCTGGCAAGTTGCAGGCCAAGCTCGATTCGGGTGCGCTGACGAGTTCGATTCACGCCGAGGAAAAGGAATTCTTCGAGCGCGACGGCAAGAAGTGGGTGCGTTTTTTGGTTAAGGACAACCGCAAGGATAAAACCATCAGCGGTCGACTTGAGGCGCCGATGGTGCGGGTTGCAAAGATCAAGGAGCCTGGTGGTGTGTCGGTGGCGCGCGAGGTGGTGCTTTTGTCGTTCCGTTTGGGTGACAGGAAATTTCGCGGTGAGTTCACCCTCAACAACCGAGGCAACATGCTTTCGCCGGTATTGATCGGCCGCAGCATCATCAGGGATCTTGGTTGGGTGGATGTGTCGCGCACTCACTTGGCTGATCAGAACATCCTTCGCTGAACCACCATGAATACCCCATGAAATCGGAGTGGAAATTTCCGATGCTGGTGCTGGCGCTGATCTGTCTGGGTGGCGGTTTGGCTGCTTACAAATCGTTGCGCCTTGGTGTGCCGTTTTGGATGGGCGAGCAGAGTTATGATTGGCAGATCGAGGCAAGGGTTTCGTTTCTCGCCAATGGTGAGAGGGTGAAGGCGAGGTTGGCTTTGCCTCCGGCAGCCGCATCGAAGGACGCGGGTCAGGAATCCGGCTCGCTTGGGTACCATTACAACATCGAGCGCGATGGTGATGAGAGCGATGCGGTGTGGTCGGCAGAGAATCGCGAGGGTGGGCAGGCTTTGTATTTCCGTGTGCGTTTGCCCGAGTCGATTGAAAGCGGTGCGGAGCCGGTGCCGGGCAAGGCCGAGGTTGATGGGGCGACGATCATTCAAGGGTCTGCGGGTGAGGCGGCGCGTGCGATCGTGGCGCGGCTCAAGTCGATCAGCTCCGATCCGGATTCGCTCTTTGTCGCGTTGTTTGAACAGATCAACGACGAGCAAAAACCGCAGGAGTTTGTGCTTTTGAAAAAGCACTATGCCAAAGAGTTCATGGGCAACCCGATGATCCGGATGGGCATCGACTTGCTGGAGATGGCGGGTGTGCCGGCAAGGATGGCTTATGGGGTGAGCTTGAACGAGGATCGGGGGAGTCAGGCGCCGCTGCCGATGGTCGAGTACTTTGATGGTGCGGCATGGAAGGTGCGGAATCCTGCCGAGCCGGGTGTGGTGCCCAATGCCCGCAGTGTCTTTGTCTGGCATCGAGGTGAGGGGCCCTTGCTTGATGTGAATGGTGGTGAGAATTCGCGGGTCACCTTCACAGTCGTGAAGGATCGCATCCCGCTTGCCAGTCTTACCGACCTGCGCGAGTCGCCGCTTTTGGTTGCGACGATCCTTGGTCTGCCGCTCTCCGAGCGCGCGGTGTTTCGTTATATCGTATTGATTCCCTTGGGCGCGTTTGTGGTGGTGGTGATGAGAAATTTGGTTGGCATGGCCACGCTGGGAACCTTCATGCCGGTGCTTTTGGCGCTAGCATTTTTGCAAATTCCGCTGGGGCGCGGCTTGGTGATGTTTGGGGTTTTGATCGGTGTCGGCGTGTGGCTGCGATTCATGCTTTCAAGGCTCAACCTCTTGGTCGTTCCGCGCGTGGCGGCCTGCGTGGTGATTGTCACCATGCTGATGATGCTGATGAGTGTCGTTAGCTATCGCCTCGGAATGACCGGTGGTGTGCAGATCACGCTGTTTCCGATGATCATTCTCGCGTGGACGATCGAACGGATGTCGTTGATTTGGGAGGAGGAGGGAAGGCGCAGCGCGTTGGTGCAGGTCGGCGGTTCGCTGGTGGTGGCGGTGTTGGCATATCTTTTCATGCGCATGGGGCAGATCCAGCATTGGGCGTTTTATTTCCCTGAGTTGCTGCTCGTGTTGCTTGCGGGCATTTTGATGATCGGGCGTTACACCGGTTACCGGATTTCCGAGTTGTTCCGATTCCGAACTTTTGCCGGAGGCTGATCGAACCATGCAATCGGCAATGAGTGAAATTCGTGCGCCGTGGTGGCATCGCTGGCTGATGACGCCACGGGAGCTGCGCGAGCAGGGAGTTGTGGGCATCAACATGCGCAATGCGCGCTATCTTTTGCCGAACAATCCGCGGCGACTTTACCGTCTGGTGGACGACAAATTGCAGACCAAGGCCTTGGCCGAAGAGCGTGGATTGTCGGTGCCCAAGACCTATGCCGTGATTCGGACGCCGCACGATGTGGCCGGGCTCGAGGCCGTGCTTAAGGATCATGAGTCATTTGTGATCAAGCCCGCTTGCGGATCGGGTGGTCGGGGTGTGTTGGTCATTGATCGATGCGAAGAAGGGAAATATTTCAAACCGAGTGGTGCGGCGTTGAGTGGTGCTGAGCTGCGTCATCACGCATCGAACATCCTTGGTGGGCTATACAGTCTCGGCGGCCAGCGTGATGTGGCCTTGGTTGAATACCGAGTGAAGCCCGCGGGTTTGCTCACGGCGATTAGCTATCAGGGCGCGCCGGATATTCGAATCGTGTTGCTTCACGGCTATCCAGTGATGGCGATGCTGAGGGCGGCAACGAAGGAGTCTGACGGTCGGGCAAATTTGCATCAGGGCGCATTGGGTATCGGCATTGACCTTGCAAGCGGCCGTACAATCCGCTCGGTTCATCATGGAAAAGTGACGGAAACGCATCCGGATCTGAAGGTGTCCTTGCTTGGGATTCAGTTGCCGGAATGGGAGAGGATTTTGGACATTGCGGTGACCTGTCAGGAGATGACCGGCTTGGGTTATCTTGGCGTGGATCTCATGATCGACGAGGACCTTGGGCCGCTGATGATCGAGGTCAATGCCCGGCCGGGCTTGGCGATCCAGATGGCGAATGGCGTGGGATTGTTGCGGCGGCTTGAGCCGGTGGTCGCGCAACACAAGTCGTATCCGGGCCTTGGGAGTGCGGAAAAAATCGCATTTTCGCGCGAGCATTTCAGGGCTTGATGTTTCACTCATGCCGCGATCGCGGTCGTTTGGTGTGATAATTTGGATTGATGAGTCGTCCTGATGTCTGGATTCTGCACACGCAATCCACCAATCATCATGTCACGCCCTGTCACACTCTTCACCGGCCAGTGGGCCGACCTTTCGCTCGAGAAACTTGCCGCGATGGCTTATGAAATGGGCTACGATGGATTGGAGCTCGCCTGTTGGGGGGATCACTTCGATGTCGATGCCGCGGCATCGAGCAACTCGGATGTGCGTGCGAAGTGGGAGGTGCGGGCGGATCACGGGCTGACCTGTCATGCGATTTCAAATCATCTTGTCGGTCAGGCCGTGTGCGATCCGATCGACTTGAGGCACAAGGCGATTTTGCCGGCGGATGTTTGGGGTGATGGTGATGCAGAAGGCGTGCGCAAGCGCGCGGCCAAAAAAATGATCACGACAGCAAAAGCGGCGCGGGCTTTTTTTGATGCGAGGCCTTTGGGCGATGACGCGGTCATTCCGGCAGTGGTCAACGGCTTCACCGGTTCGTCGATCTGGCATTCGATTTATGCGTTTCCTCCGACTTCGCAGGAATATTACGACAAGGGCTACAAGGACTTTGCCAAGCGTTGGCTGCCGATCCTTGACGCCTTTGAAAAAGCGAATGTGAATTTCGCGCTCGAGGTGCATCCGACTGAAATTGCCTTCGATATCGCATCGGCCAAACGCGCGCTCGAGGCGGTGGGGCATCACAAGCGCTTTGGCTTCAACTATGATCCCTCGCATCTCGGCTACCAAGGGGTGGATTATGTGAAATTCATCCGCGAGTTCGCTGAGCGCATTTATCATGTGCACATCAAAGATGTGTGGTGGGGTCACGGCGATGGCACCGTGGGTGTTTTTGGAGGTCATACCAACTTCGGCGATGCCCGCCGCTTCTGGGACTTCCGTTCACCCGGCCGTGGTGATATTGAGTTTGAGGACATCATTGTAGCGCTCAATGACATCGGCTATGGCGGTCCGCTTTCGGTCGAGTGGGAGGACATCCGCATGGATCGCGTGCATGGTGGTGCCGAAGCTGCTTCCTTTGTGCGCAGTCTGGATTTCCCGGTCAGCGGGCACGCCTTCGATGCCGCTTTCGACAAATCGAATCATAGCTGAATTATCGGCGGCGCTTTAGTTGATGAGAGGCGGAAGCAGGCTGGCTTCCTCTTCGATTGGCTCCTCTGAAGTGGTGGCGATCTGCTCTTCATTGACGGGCAGCGGGCGGAATGATTCCGAGTGAGTATCGACACGGAACTCCAACTGCATGAGGTCGCGGTTCAATTCGGCAAGCTGATCGCGCAGTGTTTCGTTGCTTTTGCCGAGGCGTTGAACTTCGGCGATGAGTGAATCGAGGGTCTTTTTGCCGATGGTGACGGACTCGGCATCGGTTGGGGCCTGCTCTGGCTTGGTTACGACGGCAGCGGGTGCGGTGGCGGGTGCAGGTTGTTTGATTTCGATGCGTGGAAGCACCGGAACGGCGATGCTGGCGAATGTTTTGGGTTGGATGGCCCTGAAGTCGCAGCCCATGTCACGGATTGGCCACCACGCTTTCACGAAAAACGCGGTCATCACAGTGAGTGCGAGAGTGCAGATGATGGGGATTGTTTTCATGGTTGCGCGGGGTTGGGTTCGCTGGGGATTTGGTTGGGCTCAATGTTTCGAGTTTCTGCGGCGGGTGTTGCCTCATTGCCGGGGAGCTTAGAGGTATCGGGCAGAAGCTTCGCTTCGGGTGGGGCTGCTTTGGTGGCGGGTTCGCTTTTTGGTGGGGCGCTTATGATTGCTGGGACGGGCGCTTGAATTGCAGGCGGGCCCGTCGGTTTGGTGACATACATGAAACAGAAAACAGCGGCGATGGTCGTGCTTGCGATCAAGAGGAAGGGGTAGGCCTTGCACGCGCATGCGGGCTTTTCTGCGGCATTCGTTTCGGTGGAAGGTATATCATTGTTCATGGCTCATTCGATGGGTTGGTGGCTTGCGCCACGGGTTTATTTTTGTCGACGGCTACGGCGTGAATCACCACCGCTTGATCCGATCGCGCGGGGAATGTGGTGATCGTCATTTCCCCGGTGGTGAGGCGGATGTGGCGGAGCTCGCCGCCTTTGTTGCTTGATGCTTGAATGCCCGGGACGATTTCAAGCGTGTTGCTATCTTTGTTCAGGCGACCGATGCCTTCGGAGGCATAGATATGGAAAATGTTGGTCTCTTCCTTGTCGTCGAGTTTCACATGCACCTGCACTCCATCGGTCGAAACATGAAAGACCATGGGCTTGATCGGCATGGGTTGGTGTTTTTCGCCGGTGAGTTTTGAGCGGGAAACGAGCGTGAAGTCGCCGACATGACGCATTTCCGCAATGCTGGCCGATGTGGCGAGTGCGAATGCGATGAAGGCTGTGAGTGCTTGTTTCATTCTCCAACATCCCAGAGGGAGTCCTTGTTGTTGCCCGAGGGGTCGTATGCTGACCCTGAATGATTGACGACGATTGGCGGGAAAACATTCAATTTGATCGCCAGTTCCGCGTCTTCGAGTGAGGTCACCGTCGGTATCGCAGTGGCGCGATCCGGCAGGTAGGGGATGAGCATGGCGGCGGTGAGGCTGCTAACATCGGCGGTCGGGTGATCCGAGAGGTAGAGCCTTTGTGCGGTCTGCACGCTGAGCAATTTGTCCGACGCCTCGCGGCCCTTTCGCCATGATGTGACTGATCCGACCGAATAGACGCTGATGCCGATAAGTGTGAGAAGGACCATGATCACCACCGTCATTTCGAGCAGCGTGAAAGCTTGCTTTCCATGCATTTGGCGGAGGTTTGTTTTCACCGTTCGAGGGTGGCTTGGGTGGATCAGAGAAAAGTTTTTAGCGAATCGGACAGGATTTTCAGCAACTCGGAATCATGGGAGATGGACCGGTACATATGAACGATCAGGCCGCTTGCTGAAATTGCAAGTGCAAGCCAGACGATTCGCCAGGTGAATGAGCGATTTTTTGGCGCGATGATCGGCACATGCCATGCCTTGCGATCTTCGATGGTCGTTGAGAACATGAAACTCTGGTCCTTGAGGTTCTTGATGAATGCATCGGCGGTTTTCGGGTTGCGGATGATGAAGAGGTGTTTGAAGCGAGCGCCGGGTTTTTCCGGGAGTTCGAGCGATTGCACGCCTTTCGGGATCGATTCCGGCGCGCGCAATGTCCTGATGTGGGTTTCATTGACGAAACTTTCGCGAAGCCAGCGGTCGAAGCGTGTGAGTTGCATGATTGGTGGTTATCAAATGCCGCTTTGCATCATTTTTGGTCCCATCATGAAGATGGGAAGGAAGGTGCCGATGAAAACCGCGGCGATGAGTGACACGGCAATGATCAGTACAATGAAGCTGATCGTGGCGGCGAATGCGGCCATGTAGTTTTGCGCGTCCTCCTCGTACATTTCTGAAAGCATCTCCAGTTGGCTATCGAGTGAGGCGGATTTTTCCCCGATTGAGAGCATGTGTGTGACTTGCGAGTCGACCGAGGTGTATTTGGCAAAGGCTGTGGAAAGCGGCACGCCGGAGTGCTCGTATTTGTCTGCGGCGGTGCGGAGTTCATCGTAGAGGGGTGTGTTGCGCACGCTGTTGGCCGAGACGCGGATCGACTTTGCGAGGTTGATGCCGTTTGAATGTAGGAGCTTGATGGTGGAAAGAAAGGTGAGTTGGCGCAGGCTCATGATGAGCTGGCGAAGCAGGCGCCAGCGGGACATGGCGAGACCGAGGATGAGCGATTGCACATGGCCCGAGCGATAGATCACGAGTGCGATGCCGACGAGAATCGCCACGAACACGGGCCAGACTGACTGGGTGAAATGGCTGACCTTGAATGAGAGTGCGGTGATTCCATCCGGCTTTGCACCGACGCCGCTGAGCATTTCTTCGACCTGCGGGACGATCTTCACCTGCGAGGTGATGAAGGCACCAACCAGCACGCAGATGATCACGCATGGCGTGACGGTGGCTTTCTTGAGTTGCTTGGAGAAATGCAATTCGCTTTTGAGTCTCGCGGCTAGCGAGTTGAATGCATGGTGGAGCTGGCCTGCATCAGAGCCTGCCTGAATGAGGCCGACGATGGTATCGTTGAATCGGCCCGTGCGGCGAAAGGCCTCGTGCACATTCATTCCTTTGGCGATGTCCTCGCGGATTTGCAGGAGCGTGCCGGAGAGTACCTTGTCGGGGAGGTCGTTGCTGTAATACTTCAATGCATCGGCCGTGTTGATCTGCGCGCGCAGCATTGAGCCAAGGCCACGGAACAGATCGACCAGTACCTTTTTTGAGAAAGGCTTAACTTTGGCTTCTTTTCTTAAGGTTGTACTCGGTGTTTCCCTTACGGTTTTTGAACCGAATCGTGCTTCCGTTGCGGCGGGCGATGTGGTGGTGCTAGTCATCGGTGTAGGTCATGTCGATCACTTTGCTGACGGCGGCGAGATCTGTTTTTCCCTCGCGCAGGAGCCTGAGTCCGCTGCGCCTGAGGTTGGGCAGCACGCCTTCTTCGGCGATTTTCACTTCGAGTTCGTAGGGGGACATCAGGCCCTTGGAGAGTTGGTCGGAAATTTTTGGCGTGATGGGGATGATTTCGAGAATCGCGGTGCGTCCGCTGTAGCCGCTGTGGCGGCATTCGTGGCAGCCGCCGGGTTTTGCGGCGAAGAGTTGGGTGGCGGCCCATGTTTCATCGAGGCAGAATGTTTTGCGGTCGAGGTCGCTGATGCCGGGTATCGGTTCTTTGCAGTAGGGGCAGAGCAGTTTCACGAGCCGCTGCGCGCATGCGGCTTTGAGGGTTTGGGCGATTTTCCAACGTTCGATGCCGAGTTGTTCGAAGCGTTCGATGATTTGTGATGCGCGTGGCGTGTGGATGGTGGTGAGCACCTTGTGGCCGGTGACGGCGGCCTCGATGGCGAGCTCAGCGGATTCCAGATCGCGCACCTCGCCCATGAGGATGATGTCTGGGTCCGAGCGCATGAATGATGCGATCATCGGCTTGAATTCCTTCGCGCTTTTGAGGTCGCAGTGCGTGATGCCTGGGACCTCGTCTTCGACGGGGTTTTCAAGCGTTAGGATATTCACTTCGGGGCGGTTCAGTTCGCGCAGGATCGCGTTGAGGGTGGTGGATTTTCCTGAGCCGGTGGGGCCTGACATCACGATGATGCCGGCGGGAATTTTCATCACCTTGGAAAGTGCGAAGAGCGTTTCATCGTCGAATGCGAGCGTGCCTTTGCCGAGTGTGACATTGATGTTGCCTTTATCGAGCAGGCGCATGGTGACATGGTAGCCGCGGTAGGTGCGGTGGCGTTCGTAGCGCACATCGATCGGCCGGTGGAAATAGGAGATCGTGAATCGGCCCGAGATGCCTGGCGCGGTGTTGCGCGTCTCGGTGGGAAGCTTCATCAGGTTGAGCAGGAAGGCATCGAGCCGGTCCTTGAGCTTCATCGGGATTTCAAACTTCTGGCCGAGGTCGCCATCGACGCGGTAGCAGTAGTAGAAACTTTCTTTTTCCACCTTGAAGTGGATGTCGGATGCGCGGGTCTTGACCGCATCGGCCATGATCGTGGCGATCAGTTGCGACATCGGCTCGCTGTATTCGGTGGTGACGTCGAAGTCGCGGATTTTGTCGTCCATGTCCTCGACATCGATGGATTCGAGTTCGGAGCGCGATGGGCCTGAGTTGGTGGCGACAGATTCAATCGCGCGATTGATTTCTGAGACGAGCGTGACGACCTCGACGATTTCGTGATCTGGGAAGCGAGGTGCAAGGTATTCGCCGGGCAGCGGGCTCCATGGGTTGGCGATGGCGACGATGAGTTTGTCGGTGCCCGAGATGCACAGTGGCGCGAAGTAGCCGCGGGTCATGACGGTAGCATCGCAGTTCGCATGGAGCGAGGGTTCGCAGAAATCCGCGATGCGGGGCATGAAGGGTAGGCCGTTGATCTTGGCGAGGGTCGCCATGAAACTCTGGCGCGTGACGCGGTTGGCGACTTGATCCTGAGCGAGATCGGCATAGGACGGATCGTGTTGGCCCAGCTCGCCCATGATGCGGCGGCTGATCAAATCATTGAAGGACATGCCATCGAATTCGATCATGATCCGAAGTGTTTGCGGGTGAGAAATGACCATGACTCGTGGTCGAGTCTGAGGATGGTCATGAAGGGACGGATGCCGAAGCGGCGTGAGACGGCATCCTGAATGATTTGCGAAAGCATCTCCGCGGCGATTGGATTGATAGATGCGACGCCGATCGCATCCGTGTCTTCGACAAAGATCACCGGCACGAGCAGGTCGGCAGCAATGCGGTGGATGCGGTCGAATGATTCGTAGAATGCCGTGGGTGTGATGAGCTTGCCGGCAAAGGGGATGAGCGGTGGGGCGGTGTTGAGTGTGATGGATACTTTTTCTGCGAGTGATTTTACCGCATCGCTCATTTGTGGTTCCTGGCGTCCTTGAATTTTTGCTGTGGCTTCAAGCATGTCGATGGGGCGTCCATCGGACTTTGACTTGCGGTAGAGTTCCGCGGCTTTCGCGACTTCCGACGGGGTGGCTGCTTTCACGGCTAGGAGCGCGTGGCTTGTTTTCTCGAGGCAAGCCTCAAACACATCGGTTGCCTCGACCGAATCCTGCACGGTCGGGTCAGTCTTTGTGAGATTGATGGATGTTCCTGAAATCATCGGCGTGAGGGAAAAGCAGGTTAAAGATCAGCGCTTGTAACTGAATGGAGCGGGGCGTTTTGACTTTGGTTTGTTTGTGTTTACGACTTCGCTGGCCGTTGGATAGTAGGGAGCTTGCGATGGCATTGCGCCGCGAATGGTGCGCACGACGTTCGGTTCGTGTGCAGGGCCGGGATTGTTGTCATCGACCCAATCGTGATCGGCGGTGAGAGCGGTGGATTGGCGTACGAAATTGCTGGCGCTGTCGTTCGAGTGCCGGTCTTTGGGATCATAGGATTTTGGTGTGACGATAAAAACGAGGCTGGTGTTTTCCTTTTTCGCTTCCTTGCTTTTGAAGAAGAAATTCACAATCGGAATGTCGCCGAGGAGAGGGACCTTGGTTTTGTCCTCGTCTTTCGTTTGGCCGTAAAATCCGCCGACAACCAGTGAATGACCGTTTGGCACGCGTGCGAGGGTCTCGATCATCGATTCCGAAACGCGCGGGTAGCGGTTGCCTTCTTGTCCGTCGACGCCGACGCCGATGACTTCACCGGTGATTTGTGCGGAGCGTGGGCGCATTTTCATGCGCACGGTGCCGTCGGGAAGCAGGGTGGGTGTGACCACGAGCGAGATGCCAATTTCACGGTGTTTTTCGGGGTCGGCGTCGATGCTTTTGTCGCCTTGGTCGATTTTGTAACGGACTTCTTCGGTGACGGTTGGTTGGGTGCCGCCGCTGCCCGGGGTGGTGGTGGATGTCACGATCGGGATGCGGTCGATGATGGAGATCGTGGCTTGTTCGTTGTCCTCGGTGATGAGTGTGGGATTGGAGATTTGGCTGGCGATGCCGCCTTCCGAAAGGGCGGATAGCACGCCGGTGACTTCGACCGGGCTCAGTACGAGGTTGGTGCCGTCGCCGCCGACGATGCTGGATGCGGGTGACGAGGGTAGGCCGAAGACTGAGGCGAGGTCGCGGGTGACTGAGAGCGGAACGCCTTTGGCACCGAGTGACGAGGACCAATTGACGCCCATGTTTTCGGCGGCGGTGCTATTGATGCGCAGGATTTTTGTTTCGATCACGATTTGGCCTTTGGCGCGGTCGATGCTGCGGAGGAATTGGCGGGCCTGTTCAATGCGGTGGGCCGAGTCGATGATGATAATGCTGTTGGTTTTCGGTTCGAAATTGATGATGCCGGTAGCGGGGCTAAGCATGGGTTTGATCAGCTCCTGGATTTGTTTGATGTCCGTTGGGCGGAGGTACTGGAGTTGATAGTGGAACTCGGCGCTTGGGAGTTGTGCGAGTTGAGAGGCAGTGAGCGCGTAGATCGTGTCGCCTTTGGTGTGGAGGGTGACTCCGTACATGAAGGAAATTTCCTCCATTTGGCGCATCGCGTTGCCGTCGTTGAGGTGGCCGGTGACGAGAAACTCCGGACCGTTGAGTTTTGCGTTGTGGAAGTACTGGCGTCCGGCCGCTTTGGCAAGGAACTGAAGGATGTCGTTGAGCGGTGCGCCTTTGAGGATGTAGCCTTCATCCGATGCTTGCATCGGGCTGGCGGCGGGTGTTCCCGCAGCGGGCGTTTCGGTGCTGGGTTTTTGTGGCTCGGAGATTGGAAACGGAAGATCCTTGGGAGCGGATGGCACTGCGGGCGGGGCCTCCGCCGCTGGTGCCTTGGAAGCGGCTTCGGCATCGGGCTCGCTTGCAGTGGTTTCGACAAGGAGCGGTGCTGGATCGGTGCCGACATCCGCAGTGGTTTGCGCCTTGAACGGAGCGGTGAGGAGAAGGATGCCCAGAGGAATGAGTAACTTTGTTTTTTTCATGACGATATGGGGTTCATGGTTTGTTGGCATCGGTTGCGGATCCGATTTCCAAGGGGGCGTTTAATTGATTCCGCAGCATCCCTGCGGGTGTGATTTGGTTTTGGCCGGGCGTCATGCCCGCGGGCAGCAGTGAGAGTGTGCGTACGGCTTGTTCGCCTGTCTCTGTATTGATGAACACGATGCGTGCGGAAGTGACTTCTGTGACCTTGGTGTGGATCAATTTGTTTTGGTGATTGAGGGTAAGGCTTTCGCCCTCGCTGATGCTACGGCTTCCGACGAGGAAGCGTTTTTCGCGCGGCATGATCGTCGTGATGGGTATTTGGCCGACGATGTTGGAGAGTTGTTTTGCAGGCTCGGCCGTGGTGGTGCGGCGTGTGATTGTTTTGCTGTTTGGCCTGATGATTGGTTTGGCGTTTGGATCCTGTGGTTGGCAGAACGGATCGGTGGCGCGTTTGGCGATTGAGAACAGCGAGCTGATGGCGGATGTGTATGGCGCGGTGTCTTGGCCTGCGTAGCGCGATGGTTGGGGGGTGATTGATTCGTTGGTGTTGTTTTCCGGTACCCTTGCCGTTGCCAGGGTTGTGATGAGTGTAAGCACTAGGATGGAACTTACTTTTCCCATGCGGTATAGGTAACTTGGAAATTGAGAAGGGGAGAGGTGTTTTGTGGGTTTTGATTCGGTTCGATGCGCATTTCTTGCAGTTGGAGCTGAGGCATGCGGGATTCGAGTTCGAGGAATGCGCGTTGCATCGTGCGGTAGGTGCCGCGAAATATGATGCGAAGTTGTGAGGAATTTTGGGCGGCGTTTGCACCGATTCCGCCTTTGCCTGCAGTGCGTTCGAAGGCGGTTTTCTGAAACTCTTTGGCGGGCATTTTTTCGGCGATTGCGCGGAGGTTGTTGTTGACCGAGCTGGCTGCCTCTTCGCTGATGATTTGCGACCAGCGTTGCACATGCGGGCGTTGGCGGGCGATGTTGGTTTCCACCTCCATGGCCTTGTTGTAATTGGTTTGGTAGGTGCGGAAGAGGGATTGTTTTTTTGTATAGGACTCCACCATGTGCGAGCGCAGTGACCACACGACAAGCAGCACGAGGGCGATTGCCAGTGATGGAATGGCGATGCCGAAGAGGGCGATGGATTGCCGATAATGGTTCATGGTTCAGGGCAGTTTGCTGGCGCTGATGGAGATCGGGTCGGAGGCCTCGAAGCGTTGGGTGATCGTGAGGTCGAAGGCGTAGGGGTAGCTTGAGTCGTCGGTGTCGATGATTTCCTCGTTGATCGCTGGTTTGTAGCGATTGTTTTCCTGGGTGCGGACATTCACGGCGATGCTGCGGTTGCCGCCGATGGGATTGAATGCCGGATTGCCGGTGGCGCGTGAGATCTCGGTGAAGTGCTTGATGATTCCTTCCTGGGTGTTGATCGTGTTAAGGCGGTCGATTGCCTCATCGCGATGGAGGCCGGTAATTTTCCATTCCTTGATGAGCCCGATGCGGGCCTTGGCTGGTGAGACTTCGGGGCGGATGGTGTGGGTGAAGCCTTTTACGATCACACCGCAGCGTTCGGGAAACAGGCTGCTGAGGAGTTCCATCGTGACCCATGCCTTGGAGCGGTCTTCGAGGAGGTTGTCCCAGTGTTCGATTTTTTTGCGTTCCGCATCGAGTTTTTCGAGGCGGGTTTTGATGAGGTTGGTTTGCTGGCCATCGAATGCCCACTCTTCGTGGCGCACGATTTCGACGATGCCGAATGAGAGCCACACAATGATCAGCGCGGCGGCGGCGAAGAGGCCGAGGCGTGCGTGGGCGAGGTTGCGGATGAGTTTCATTTCCGAGCGGTTTGGGTACAGCTCGGCGGTCTCGACGGGTGTTGGCAGGAAATCCTGAAGCGCCCATTTTTCACTGCTCAGGATACTGAAGGTGAGGCTGTTTGCACCTTGTTCGCCAGGCGTTTGTGATACGGCGATGCGTGGCTCGATGCACCATGCGGGCATGTCATTTTCGCCGGTGATGGTGACGGTGGAAACCTTGCTGGTAGGAAATGCATTGCTCAACTCCTCGTGCATGGAGGTGGTGGGATTCGGGTCGAGCTCGATCACATGCATGTCGGGGTCGATCAACTCCAGTGAGGCATCGGTGGTGGAGAGTGCGTTGCGCAGGTTGAGCGAGCGGTGCGAATGCCGGTGTTGCAGCGAGCGCATGAGAAGGAGGTCTGCATGCTCGTTGAAGAAAAACAATGCGGTGAAGCATGGGTAGTGAAGGGCCGCGACAAAGGGCTTGCCGGGTGTGAGGTCGACAAGGCGTGGCAGGGCCATGAGGCTGACCAGTGGCGCGCTGAGCGCGTGGGTGATAACGGGGAAATTTTCATTTTCACCCGTTTCGCGAAGCGTGCTGAGAAACGCGTCGTATTGGCGGCTGATGCTGGCCGTGGTGCCGATGACGCCGCTGCCTTGAGCGGGATATGGGATGACCCTCCATGAGTGCTCGGTCATCATCGCCGAGTTGTCTTCGAGAATGGCGGATGGTTTGGTGTAAGCGGTGGCCCGCAGTTCTTCGAGTGAAGCGGGGCTGTCCAGTTCCGGCTTGAGTTCGGAAGTCGCGAATTCGTCGGCGATGTGAAGGATCACACCGAGCGAGCTGGCGCCGAGAGAGCGGGAATGGCTGATGACATTGGTGGCGAAGCTGCGGATTGTTTCCGGGTCGCGAAGGGTGGCATCTTTGATTTCAGGTCCTTTCGACCATTCCGCGTTGGAGCGCTTGTGAAAGAATGCCGTAATGTTTTCTCCATCGTGGCGGATGTGCAGTTGCAGATCCAGTGAGAGCGCGTCCTGATACCATGCGGGGTTGCTTGCGCGGGTGGTATTTGTCAGCACTGACCTCGCTTGCCTGTAGCGTTGCAGGGGATTGAGAGTCGTGGGATGGAGCAGGGTGCTCAAGGGTGTGGGGGTGACTGTTGACTGATGGGGGGACTTGGAATTTTCCCCGAGGGGGCGGCCGCCCATAGTGGGCGGCCGCGTGAACTGGATTCCGGTTTCCAAGGTCCGGAATCCTGGGTGCTTACCAAGCGGAGGTGTTTTCAGGGGCATGGGCTGGTCCCTCTGCGAAATCGCAGACGAGTGCCACGGTTCCGACAGCTGGAATGGTCGTGTCGGTAAGCCCGGTATAGCTGCCACCGCCGGGGCAGGTCGGAGCGGTTTCCATGAACAGACCGGCTCCCACAATGGTGGTGTTGAATGCCGGTACGGTATCACCGGGATTCTTGCCGTTCATGTTGGCATAGGAACGCACCGCTTGTTGGAAGTTGCGGATGTTCAGGATGCAGGCCGCACGGTCGGATCCTTTCTTCCATGCGCGGGCTCCGATGAAGAGCACCGAGATCAGGGACAACAGGACAAGAATGACAACCGTCAGTTCGAGGAGTGTCATGCCTTTGGTGCGTTTTGCTTTGTTTGTGTGTGTCATTTTCATTTTTTTGTTCGGTTTGTGTTTTCTTTTTTCGGGTGGGGAAGGTCTTCGATTTGGCGGTCACCGGACCGCTTCATGTTCAACTTTTCCCCGGAGATTCATGCTTGGTGATTTTTCATTTCTGCTGATGTGAGTGAGACGCTCAAAAATCTTCTTTATTCATATTCATTTGTGCATTGACGAAAGTTTCCTCGGTGATGAGGCCTTGCTTGAGGAGTCGGAGGAGGTTGGCGTCCCACGAGATGTTGCCGGAGCGGCGGATGACATCTTCGAGCGAGCGTGCGCCGCCGTCGTAGTTGGCGATTGCACTGGCCACCGCGTCCTCGCTGTTGTGGAGGAACTCGTAGTTGAGGACGCGCCGGTGTAGGCCGGGCAGCAGGCCTTGCGAGTGGATGAAGATGAGGATTTCGGATAGGCGGCTGAGGACCGAGGTGTGGTTTTCTTTTGGGTAAAGCTCGAGAATGCGGCCGATGGTTTTGACTGCGCCGGTGGTGTGGAGTGTGGAGAGCACGAGGTGGCCGGTTTGGGCTGCCTCCATGCAGGTTTCCATCGCCTCGCGGTCGCGGATTTCACCAAGCAGAATGATGTGCGGAGCTTTGCGCAGGACATCCTTGAGGCCTTGGCGGTAGGAGTGGACATCGCGGCCGACCTCTTGCTGCGTGACGATGCTGGGCGAGGGGATGAGGTGCTCGGGATCCTGTGGGTCGGGCATGTCGTCCGGATAGCGGTACTCCACGGGGTCCTCGATCGTGACGATGTGTTTGCCGTGGTTTTTGCGGAGCCAGTCGATGAGTGATGCGAGGGTGGTCGACTTGCCGGATCCGGTGGGGCCGGTGACGAGGCAGAGTCCGGCGCGTTTGAGGACGCAGTGGCGGAGTGTGGCGGTGGTGTCGGGATCGATGCCGAGTGACTCGAGTTCCGGGATGGTGTCGCTGAGGATGCGGCATGTGATGCCGAGTCCGGTGGCGCTGAGGTGGGCTTGGATGCGCAGGCGGCCGGAGCGTTCGCCATGATCGCCCATCGGGATGCCTTCGCAGGAAAAGTCGGCGACGCGGGTTTTGGCAAAGTCGCTGATGGCGAGGCTGATTTTTTCCTCGATGCGTTCGCCGATGCTGCGATCGATGCCGAAGCCGTGATCGGAACTCTCGCGGTTGCGGATGAGTTCCTTGAGGATTTCGTCGAGGTGGGTGGGGCTGAGGTTGCCGAGCTGGGCGAGTTTTTCCATGCCCTTATTGGTGTGGATGTACACCGGGCGGCCGGAGCGCATTTGGATGTCGGAAACGCCGAGGTCCTGGCAGATGGTGAAGATGATGTTGAGTGCCTCACGACCGCTCATGCCGGCCTCGAACCGTTTCACATCGTGCGATGTGGCGGGTGCTTCTGAAGCTGTGTTGAGGGTGGCGATCATGGCTTTGTTTGCGGTTCGGCGGGTGCGGTCAGGGTCGAGGCCTGGATCGCTTGGAAGGGCTTTGATTCCTTTTCCAACAGTTGAATGGCTTTTTCCTCCGCATCGCGAACCTTGGAGATGAAGTGGAGGCGTTCCTGTACTTCCTTGATGCGAAATGAGGAGAGTCGCGACCAGTTGCCGGTTGCCAGCCATTGGGCTGAGAGTTCGTGATGGCGTGCGAGGCAGTGGTCGAGGACGGCGAGGGCTTCCTTGAGGTGATCGGTTGAGAAGTGCGGGGTGGCGCCGCGCACATTGTTGATCATGAGTTCGAGGATATTGCTTGCGGCGGCGGCGGCGGTAAGTGCGGGGCGCGGATCGTCCTTTTGTGCGAGGCAGTAATCGATGGTTTCCTTGGCGAGTTTGATGGCCGTGGGTGTGAGTTGGCGGCGTGTGCCAAACTGGCTTTCGGTAAGGAAAAGGTGATAGCTGTTGTAATTGCCGTAGTGCGCGGGATCGAGGTTGTAAGCGAAGCGGAGTTTGTCCTCCGTTTTGCGGCGCATGTAGAACTGGTGGGCGGATGTTACAGGGCGTGGGTTGTTGCGTGCAGTGGATGCTGCGGTGAGGCGGTCGATGAATCCACGAAGTTGGTCCGGCAATGCGGCGTTGCTTTTTTTGGAAGCCTGCGCGGTTTTGTGTTCGTGCTCGTGCTCGCAACCGTGGTCGTGCGCATGCGCATGATCGTGTTCGTGATCATGATCGTGTCCGCTGCCGTTGTGGAAATAGGTATCGATCGGGCCTTGTGCCGCCATGGCGATCACTTCGCCGTAAGGACTGCGGTTGATGCCGAGCGGATTGAGCGGAGTATCCAGCTCCGGATTGCGTGCCATGTGATGCGCGGAAAATGATAGCATCACTGCACCGCATCCGAAGAGGATGGCGGTCTGGATGTGGGGGGTGAGCAGAGGCATGGGGGGAAGGGTGATGTAAGGGGGGATCAGGTGCTGGCCTTGCAGCGGAAGACGACGCGGGAGACGGCGGTGTAAATCGCGAGTATGCCGGTGAAGTAGAGGATCATTTGCCAGAATGTGGCGTTGCTGAGTGCGCCGAGCTTGAAGTGCAGGCGCTGGGTGAGATCCGCGATTGCATAGTGCGGCGAGAGCAGCCAGATGCTTTGAAGCACGGGGTTTTCTTCGAGCTTCAGGATGTTGTCGAGGTAGCCGACGCCCCAGAGTCCGTAGAGTGCGATGCCAAGGGAGATGGCAAATCCCGACACGCTGCCGAAGCGTGAGGAGATGGCGATGGCGAGTGTGAGCAGCGGTGAGACCACCAAGAGAAAGAGGGCGGCGTACTGGAGGTTGAGGATCCACCACATTGAGCGTTCATCGGGATGGGCGGGGGCGGCGCCGAATTGGCAGATGGCGGCGGTGGCAAGGGTCAATGGTGCGATGAAGCAAATGACGGCGAGCCAGATTTCGAAAAGCTGGCGGGTTGCCGAGACGCGCGTGGTGAGGAAGTACTCGCCGAGGCCCGAATTGGCATTTTCTTCGCCGTGGCGTGCGGCGGTGAAGAGACCCCAGAGCAGGGTGCAGAACCAAAGTGTGTTCCATGCGGCGAGGATGCGGGCCGGTTGGACGAGCACCGGTTTTTCCGAGGCGCTTGAGATGGCTGGCAACACGAAGGGCAAAACCACCACCGCCAACATACAGACCACCCAGGACTTGTGTTGGAAGATTGTTGATAAGGTAAGTTTGAACAATCTCATAACTATAACGATTCAATGTTTGATGATAATTTCAAATGAATTTCGGAAAAATATTAATAATTTATCTTGTAATAAATCTGTGAAATTTATGATATGTGGTTGTGCAATTTTTTCATTCGATGGTGCTCATGTTGGTGTTGAGCTTCATCGTGCGATCGATGTCGAAGCTCACATAGGCAAGGCGGTCGGTTCCGAACGGGGTTTTGGTGACGATTTCCATCGTCCAGCGTCCGTCGGAATCGAAGACGGACTCGTAGTTCTTGAGCGTGAGCACGCGGTTTTGCGGAACTGACTCTTGGATGACGAGTGCGGATCCGGGAACGATCGTGCCGTTGGTGCCGAGACTTGGATTGCCTTTGTAGACTTGGGCGTAAGTCGTTGAGTTCGGGTAGAGGTCGTTGAGTGTGAGCGTGAGCTGCGGGAGGTTGTAGCGGATGAATTGGTCATTCACGATGCCGCTGATCGTGCCATCGGCCACCGGCCAGATCTGGATGAAGCGTGATGCCAGTTGTGAGGCTGGGGCTTGGTAGTCTTCGAGCGAGAAGATCGAGAAGCGTTCCTCGCCGCGGACTTTGGCGCGGTTGGCGCCGGGCACGGCATTGATGAGGTAGGTGAGTGTGGTGCTGCCGTTCTTGTTGATGAAGCTTTGGCTCACCAGTGTCGCTTGAGTGCGATCGATGCCGATGCCAGTGCCATTCGCTCCGTAGGATTGCACATGGCGGAGGAAACGGACTTTTTTCGAGGCCTCAGGTTCGGACTCTCCGTCGTGAAGTCCCTCGACTGTTACATCCACATAAAACGGTCTGTCGGCGCGGGTTCTTGGGATTGTTGATGATCCATCTTCTGAGCGAAGGGTGACTTCGGCCATTGGGATGTAGGTGCCGACATAACGGGAATCGAGAATGTAGCTGGCGAGTGGAGTGGACTGAACGGTCCAGAGTTCGAAACGGGCGCCACCCGGATCGATGGCCAGGTTTGAAAGTTGTTCGCCCGATGCTGCAATCGTCGCATCCCACTGGACGCCGCTGGGGAATTGCACCTGCCTGATGAAATTGACATAGGTGGTTCCATTCTGTGCTGTTGCAAACAAGCTCATCAGAGCTGTTGCAATAAGTGTGAATGGAGTGGTTTTCATGGCTTGTGTCTTTTGTGACGCAGCCAAGGCAGCCTTATTCGATTTATTATCTCATAGGGCTGTAGACTTGGAATTTTCTGGATCGAAATTTTTCACTTTAATGCAGTTGGGAGCATTTTTGTAGTTCAACGAGCTTCGTCATCGATGCCGCCCGAAGGGTCGACGGCGCCATTGGGTCCGCCTTTGCCTTGGCCGGGGTTGGAGGAATCGACGCCATCGAGGTTGTTGCCGTGGCCGTTGTTGGGATGTTTTTTGCTGAAGGTCACCAGCAGGACCTGATCCTGGAGGTCGAAGCTTTGGCTGTTGTGGTCGTTTGTTCCGAGTTCCATGAGCACAAGCACGCTGAGCGGGCCGATGTTGACCTTGCCGGAGGCGTCGAGGTAGGGCCTAAGGAAGTTGTTGAGTGTGGCTGATTGCGAGAGATTGAAGCCGATTGGCGGAGTTTGGCCGTGGGTGAGGGAAACCACTTGGAAGTTGGAGCTGCGGCTCGTGTAGAAAGGCGTCCAGCTGCCGTTTTGAACTGAGCGTCCGCCGAAATCCAGTGTGTCGCCCGGCTGCATTTTCTTGATGTAGAGCTGGTCAACGGGGTCGACATTCGATTGGGTGCCGAAAAAGATCTGCGCATAGGCGCCACCGTTGAAGCTCAGGCGTGCATCGGTGGGTATGCTGACCGGAGTGCCTGCGCCGTTGGCGATCGTGCCAGCATTTGAACCTACGATTTGCACGGAGGCATACACATTCGATGTGGCAATGAGCGTACCAGGAGGGTCGACTTCGACGAGGTCGCTGACCTTGCTGGGGTGAAGGATGTTCCAGCTAAGGGTTGGCTTGGTTCCGGTTTGAACGACGGATGGGTAGGCATTGAGAAGCCCGTCGGGAGTGACCGGAATGCGGGATGCTGAGGCTGCCTGTTGTGCCGATGCCTGATCCGGTGCGATGGCTGGAAAAAGTGCCAATAGAGTGGTGAGGATCCGTGTGGGTGGGTGCGTTTTCACGGTTTTGGGTGGTGATTGGGTTGAACAGCGCGTGGAAATTGTTATAAAAACTTCTACGACGAGTTATATATTTATAGGTATTACGCGATAAGAAGAAATTCAACAAAGAAATGAAAAAAATCCAAAATATTTTCGATGCGGGTCTGGCGGGTAAAAATTTCGATCCGATTACATGTATATGTTTGATTGTAAATTTTTCACTGGTGCGATTTTTTATTTCTTTTTTTCAAAAGGTCGTTAGAATCGCCGAATTTTTTCACTCGCCCCGTATTTCTTCGATGAGGATGAGCCAGTTCATCATCGTTACCGGTGGGAGTTCGGCCGGGTGAGTGATCGGGCGGAGGTTGGCTTTGATGTTTTTGCCATCGATGCTTGCGCCGCTGATGGTTTTGCTTTCGAGAGGTCGGACGGGTGATGTGGCAGATTCGCTTGCGAGGGATCCGACTTGACCGGAGAGGTTCACGCCGAGCGGTTCGACATCGACGCCGTAGCGTTTTTCCGGTGCGAAGATCGAGCAGGGTGGGTAGTAGGCGCTGGGTGGATTGTAGCCGGTGGGCGGAGTGGTAGGTGTGATGTTGAAGTCATCGCCGAGGTAGAGCCGGAGGTTGGTGACCAGTGAAAAGCCTTTGGTGAATGAGCTCATGTTGGCGCATTCCTTGAGGATGAGTCCGTAGTCGAGGTCGGTGCAGGGAATGGATGGCTTTGAGAGGTTCGCGCTGCCGGTGGCGATGGTGTAATCGACATTGACCACGAGCGAGTGGTTGATGTGGGTGCCATCGGCATTGAGGGCGGTGAGAAAATTCGCGAAGCGTTGTGGATAGATGGCGATGCAATTTTTGCCATTGGGCAAGGTGGTGGCTTCGAAGGGGAAGCTGGGTTTGAAGTATCCGTATTTCGGAATTTCGGGCGGCAGTGGACCGAAGGTTGCTTCGTTGAAGGTGACGAGTCCGGTGACCGCATTTTTGAATGCGAAGACACCGTTGCCGCCATAAGCTACATCGACCACGGCAGTGCCGAAGTCGTGACTTTGGCTTGGTCCGGCACAGGGAATGTAGCCTTGTGGCAGTCCCGCTTCGGAGTTGGCTGTTTGTGGCACGACAAGCTCCTGGCGCTCGCCGTTTTTGAAGTAGGAAAAACGAAGCGCGGATGGAGTTTTGTCGGCGGGGCTCACGGTATCGACGACATCGAGCCGCATTGCGCATTGCAGCGCGCCAACCGAGTATTGGTTCCATGTGGTTGATGAGAGCGTGTCGACTTCGGGTTCGTGTGAGAAGCGGTCGAAGAAATCCGCGCCGCGGTTGATGGACACGAAGGCGGCGCGTCCGCTTTCCGAGGCAAGCGAGACGGGGAAGAAATCGCCGCTTGTGAGGTAGTGGCTTTCGCGAAGGCCGGGTGCGAAGGGGTCATTTTCGAAGCTCATGTTGCCGACGCTTGATTGGGCGCCGATGGATGCGCCGCGGCGAGTGGCGATGGCGGATAGGCTGGCGTTGCCTTCGACCACTGCGCGGCCGGCGAATACGCCGCCGGTGATGTTGATGTCGCCCCAGGTGGCGCCGACGGCATTGCGGCCGAGGCTCATGAAGGCCGATGACGAGATGGCGAGTTGTGAGGGGATCTCGTAAATCGACAGCACCATGCTGCGTTTCGGATTGGTGATGCGGGTTTTGGCCGAGTCCTGCGCACTGAGGTTGATGTCGAATGCCCACCAGTTGCGTTTGGCGACGAAGGGTTGTCCGGGTTTTGAGTAGCCGAAGTTGATGTTCGGGTAATTGATCAGGTTGAAGTCCTGATAGGTTGCGACTGGCAGTGCGACGCCTGCTTGTGCGAGGTTTCCGTATTTTTTGCTGTTTGATATAATCGGCCAGACCGAGTCGCGTGTGGTGTCCGACGAATCGTTGCAGTTGAGCGGGACCGGGTAGCGCGGGCCGAGGTTGCGGTTGATGCCTGCGGCGACATGGGCGTTGGGATTTTCGGGCGACTTGAAAATTGCGTCGGGATCGCCGGGTGGTGAGTCGCCTGAATTTGCAGAGATCTGCGTTTGCCCTGTGGAGATGGCGGCGAGTACATCGCTGGAAATCGATTGGCCCGCATTTGCGAGTGCGAGGGCATCGGTGAAAATGCCTTCCCAGGTGAGTGAGGCATTGGCGGCGTTTTCCGATTCCGACATGTGCCGCATCGCGCGGATCGCGCGGTTGGGGGTGATGGCGACGATCGAGCGAAGGATCGCGTCTTCCTTTTCCTGATAGTCGACGCGCAGTTGCACGGCTGACTGGATCGAGTGTGCGCTCACGGCCCTGCGGTAGGAAAAAATTGCCAGCATGAGCAGCAGCGTGCCCATCGAAAGCACCATGAGCACGGAGGCGTAGCCCACGGCATGGTGTTTTGTGGCGGAAATTTTCATTGGGTCATTGCGCCCGAGTAGGTGACGCGTTCGTTGTTCGGGCCGGTAAGGGTCATGCGCAGGATCCCTTGTTCGACTGCAAATGAGACATCGCGCGGAGCTTTGGTGACATGCCATTGGGGGGCATTGAGCTGGCCATCTTCGGAAACCACATAATGGTAGAGTGCTTTGCCGCTGCCGCGGTTTTCGAAGGACAGGATCGATGCGCGGACGGAGCCGTCGGGTTGGCGAAAGTTGAGGATCAGGACCGGCGATGGCGTGAGGCGTGGTGAGAGACCGCTGAGTGCTTCCTCGACCGTGGCGTGGAGTCTGAAGCGCTCGGCTTTGCCGACGAGTTTGCTGACATGCATGTTGATGACCGGCACTTCTTCGGTGAGAAACGATTGCGAGCGAAAGATGTTGAGGAATGAGAGTTGTTGTTGAAACAGAGCCAGTGAAAGGGCGGAGACCGCCATGCCGATGCCGATGGCAAGGGAGAGTTCGATGAGCGTGAAGGCTCTTCGGATGCTTGGTTTGCGGATTGTCATTGGGATCGGATCACGGTCCGGGATTTGGCGTAGGAGCGTCCGCCGATTTGGTAGGTGAGCACGCTTAGGACTGTCCAAACTTTCATTGCGGCGGTGTTATTGGTTTCATCGCCATTGCCACCATCGACCGGATGGTTTTCCGCATCGGGCAGGCGCGTGCGGTGGATGGTGCCGGTCACGGGTGTGCCGCCTGGGAGTCGGCCGATTTCCACTGCGCTGCTGGCGGTGTTGGGAAAGGCCGGCCATGGCGAATCATTGGCGAGCAGGCTGTCGAATGGCAGGCGTTCGGCATAGGCGCGTTCGTAGGTCATGTGGGCATCGCTGAGGGCTTGTTGCAGTGCCCATTGGCGCGGTGCGAGGATGTCGAGTGAGATCTTGAGCATGAAGAGCCCGATGACGGTGAGCATGGAAAGTGCGAGAGTGATTTCGACCAACGCGAAGGCGCGGTGGCAGGATCGGGGCTTGCTTCGTGGCGTGAAATGCCGCAGGAGATGGGCATGATGCGGCTTGCCCGAATGGTTTTGTGCGGTGTGCTTGGCATGTTCCTCGCGGCGGGAACTTGCTTGGCCCAGGCCGAGATGAATCCGCCCTTCGGATTGAACTGGGGCGACTCTCCGGAAAAGTTGGTCGCATGGGCGACGCGTCAATCGCTCGATCTGAACATCATGCAGCCGGGGGATCAGCCTGCGTTGCGGATTCTCAAGATCCAGCCGTCCAAGGGATTTTTGCCCGAGCACAAAGCATCGGCGTTGGAGGCACGCTTTTTGAATGGCCGGCTTTATGAGCTCACGGTTCATTATTCCGACCCCGACGCTTCGGCCGATCTGATGGAGGCCCGATTTGAGGAAATGCGGCGTGAGTTGACCGCGCGTCATGGTGCCTTGACCGCCAACCAGCAGGAGCGCTCGGTGGTGGACAAATTTGCGACCAGGAAGATTTCTTTTCATCGTGAGCCGGTGAAGGGGATGATGCTTTTGTTGGTGTTTACCGAGGTGGAGGATTTGTTGCGTCAGAGCAAGGAGGCGAGATTTTCGCTCGTGTATCGGAATGACAATTTGAGGCTGGAGTTGAGCAAGGAGCCGGGAGCGGCGAAGGAGGGGGATGCGGTAAAGGATTGAAGAGTGGCTTTAAGGTTTTGAGGCTGGGTCTTCGGCGGGTTTTTCTTCGGCGGGTGGTGCTTTGGGTGGAAGGATTGAAATTGGGCCGCCGTGGTAGGTGGCCACGACGATGGTCGTGCTGTCCTTGAAGCTGTTAAGAATGTCTTCATCGATCGGTGAGTTGCCTTCCGCTTGTTCGCGGGTGACTTCGACGGTGGTGATCCATCCGCGGTTGTTGGCGTGAAATTCCGCCCAGCCGACGAGCTTGGTGGCGTCCGCAAGCTGCGTGCGTTTTTCGAGATCTTTGGGAATGGCGAGGATCGCGCGTTTTGGAACGAGTGTGAATGTGCCGTCGAAGCTGAGAATGTCCGACTGGCTTATCAGGTCTTTGGGTGCATCTTTTGCAGGGTCCGACTCGTTGGCGGGTGGCAGTTTTTTCATTGGATCCTGGATGACTGCTGCGTGTGATTTTTTTTGTAGTTCCTCGTGAGTGGCGGCATCGCGCATTTCGGGCTCGGCGCTTGCGATGTGGGCAGCGGTGAGAGCGATCGCGAAGAGGGTGTGAATGAGGGTGGGTTTTGTTTTCATGATTCAATTTTCGCCGAGGGTGATTTCATTTTTTGCGGGCTTCGATTTTTCATGGATCCATGGGCCGTGGGGTACTTCCTCGTTTTCGACAAAGCGCCATGAGATTGGAGTGCCGCTGGTGATGCCGAGGTAGTCGCGGACGGCCGGGCTGAGGTCGATGCCGGCATTGCCGTTGCGATTGGGGCGCGGATTTTCGTTTCCGAAAACATACTGCCAGTGGTCGACCTCGAAGGGGCCGACATCTTCCCACTGCGCATAGCAGGTTTTGTTGCCGTGGCGGATGCTGATCCAGCGGCCCTTGCAGACGGAGATGCCCTTGCCCATGTAGCTCCGCCAGAACCATGGGATCATCTCAGGGGCCTCGGGGCGATGGGATCCATCGGGCAGGAGGTCGTTGTACGGGAGTGCGACATAAAATTGATTGAGCCGCGGAGTGAATCCTGCGGGTTTGTATCCCGAGCGATTGTTTGGGTCGTCGTAGCCGCCGAAATTTTTTTCCCAGTTCTGATCCCATGCGCTACGGTTGTTCGGAGTCGGGTTGTTTTCGGTCGGTTTCTCACCGATCCAGAAGACTGTGGCGGCGATAAAATCCTTCCAGCCAACGAGCCAGGGATCCTGCGATTCGAGCACTTTTCGCGGTTTTTGCGGGATGCCGAAGGGGTCGCTCAACGAGGCAAGCGCGGTGCGTCGTTCCTTGAGAAATCCCTCATGAGTGGTTGTGAGCCGTTCTGTTAGGGAACTCCCGCATGCTGCTGCCGCCAGCGCGAGGCTGGTCAGCAGCGAGATGGGTGTTTGCGGGTTCATGGGCGTCGGTGGTGAGGACCGAATCCGGATGATCGCAGGTGAAAAAAACCTTTGATCACCAATACATCGGTAGCTCGGGATGTGCCGCTGTCAAACGGCGATGCAAATTTTGCAGTTTCTGTTAGATGAGGCCTTTCAGGTCGCTCCACTTTTGGCCGGGTTCGTTGAGGTGGCGGATGTGTCCATCTTCGATGAGCAAGCTGCTTGGCATTTCCATCGAGTCATAATCCGGGTGGCAGCTGACCAATCGGAGAATGCCCTTGTTCGAATTGTGCCAAAGTTCCTCGAAAGTTTGGCGGACGAATACATCGAGTCCGCTCAGCGGTTCGTCGAGTAGGAGGATGTTGCCATCCGGGTGGGTCGAGCATTCGGCGACGATGAGGTTCGCTTTGCGTTTGTTACCGGTGGAAAGCTTGCCATAGGGCTTGGTGACATCGAGTTCCGTGCGGTCGGCCAGCGCGAATGCATCATCGACACCGCCTTTTGGCAGCAGCGCATGAAAGATCCTCTTGGTGGGAAGCTCTTGGTCGAAGCGGATGTTTTCGGCGAGGTATTGCACGAATCCGTGCATTTCAAAATGACCCGATACCGGCTTGATGCTGCCAGCGAGAGTGCGCAAAAGCGTGGTTTTCCCTCGCCCGTTTCGCGCGACGAGGAAATGGGTGCCGGAGCTCAGGCTTATGTTGGTTCCGACGCGTGCGAGGGGGGTGCCATAGCCGATCTCGAGACCGGCATCCATTTGTATTCGGGGGGTGTTTGCACTCATTGGGCTAGCAGTTGGTTGCCACATTGAACGCAACAAGGGGTGTTGTTATTCAATGCCACCTACAATGTTGACGATGCAATTGTCGAAGTCAACAAAGCTGTGAATGCAGGCGACGCGAGCGGTGCCGAGGATGATGTAGACGAGTTGGTGAAGTGAGGGTTTGGCGGATGAAATCCGCCACCACGGTGAAGAGTTCGCTTTCTCTTTACCACCTTCAGCCTCAATCCGCTGGGCGGTGGGGTTCGAAGGTCATGGCGCGTTCATGTTCGCGGGCCTTGGCGGCTTTTTTGGCTTGTTGGTAAAAATGTTCCTGAGCACGGAGGCCTTTGCCGCGGGTGGGTTTGGTGACGCGGGTGGAACTGCCGTTGGGGAGGATGCGCGAGGCCTGGGTCTCGTCGTTGAAGTAGGTTTCGAGGATGCGGATAAGGCGGCGTTTGAGGGTGGGCTCGGCGATGGGGACCATCAGCTCGACGCGTTTCTCGAGGTTGCGGGTCATCCAATCGGCGGAGGCGATGTAGACTTCCGAATCGCCGCCTTGGAGGAAATGGAAGATGCGGGCGTGTTCGAGGAAGCGGTCGATCACCGAAATGACTTCGATGTTTTTCGAATGTTTCGGGTCGCCGGG
>JBKDYW010000188.1:0-13243 GCA_046308575.1 Verrucomicrobiota bacterium | reverse complement strand
GGATCGGTGCATTATCAGGTGAGCGACTATCGCAAACTTTTCTACACCGGCGATGTGTTCAGCTATCAGGAGCTTTATTACGAGCACCTCGCGCTATCGGCGGAGAGCGGGCTTTTCGACACGCTCGCGCATCCGGATTTGATCAAAAACGAATCACCAGCCGATTGGGATTTCGAACGCATGCGGCCGATCATCGCCCGCGCGCTTGATCGCATCGCCTCCACAGGCGTGGCGATGGAGCTTAACACCAGCGGCGTGCAAAAGGCCTTGCCGGAAATGAACCCTTCGCCCGCGCAACTTGCGATGATGTGCGAGCGTGGCATCCCAGTGGTGCTCGGCGCCGATGCCCATGTGCCCGAACGCGTCGGCGATGGCTACCTCACAGCCATGCAAACGCTGAAACAGGCCGGCTACTCGGAGATCAGTTATTTCATCGACCGCCAGCGCCAATCCCTCGCCATCGACGATGCCATCGCATCGTGGATTGGCGGGGAGTGATGGGGCTTCGCTTTGCTCAGCAAATGCGGCCGATTTTTGCATCCGGGCCGTGGCCGATCGGATTTTCGCCTACCCAGCGTTCGTCGACTGGTTCGTCCGAGCGTTGATAGCGCGTGTCGGTGGAGAGACGGATGCGTTGGGTCGTGTTGTCGATGCTGCCGTGGATCGTGTCCATGCGGAAGGTGAGCAAGTCGCCGGGTTGGAACTCGGAGGTGAGCCAGCGTCCGCCAAATTTTTTGCGCAGCGAGACCGGATTGTTGGTGAGCGCGCCGCCTTTTTTCCAGCCGTCGTGGCCGGGGATGTTGGTGCAGGTCGTATCGACATCCGACTCGAGGTAGTGGCGGATGCGCTCGGCTTGCAGGTGCGATTTTTCGAGGATCATGAGGCCGCCGACTTCGAGTGGGACTTCGCCGTAAGGGATCCACGCGGTGTAGAGGCGATGCGTGCCGCGGCCCATGTAAACGATGTCGCAGTGTGGAGGTGTGCCGTGACCGCAGCCCATCGTGCGCAGCCAGATGTAATCGAAGTGGCGGATCGTGCCACCGAGGAAGCGTGAGTAGAAGTCATGCACCTCGGGGCCGAAGACCACGCGGTTGAGGCTTGGTTGGTCGCGCCATGCGGTGGTGCTGAATTGCGGGTGAACGCCTTGCTTGAGGATGCCATCGATCAGTGGCTCGCCGGGCTCGAAGATGCCGTCTTTTTCGAGGGCGGTGAGTAGCACTTGGCGGGCTTCGAGGATGATGTCGCGATTGAAAAATCCTTTGATGTAGAGATAGCCGTTTTCGTCCATGCGTTGTTGCAGGGCGGCCGCATCGCCACGGATGGAAGAAGAATCTTCGAGCCGGCCGAAGGAGTTCTCATCGAGCTCCAGCTCGTGGCCGATGGAGGTAAGCTTGCGGGTGGTGACGGCGCTGCTTGGTGGCGATGCGAGTGTTTGCATAGGACATCAATGTGCCTGAAAAGGCCGGAAAAAGAAATAGACGGAATGGTATTGTTTATGTAAAATTTGGTATGAAGCTACCCAGAGTGGATGCTTGGAAAACCTCGCTCATGCGAGGGCGCGGGCCCTCAGAAATCGGCGAAATAAGCTATTGCGGCACGATTTTCGGATCACGCGGCATTCGTCGGGATCAGCCGCGGACCTTTGGTCAATGGGCGATTGTGTATCTGGTGGGAGGATCCGGTAGCTATCACGACGAGCGTGGCACGGATGTGCCGGTGCGCGCCGGTGATGTGATCGTGGTGTTTCCAGAGCTGGCGCATTCGTATGGTCCGCCCCCCGGTGGTGTTTGGAACGAATTGTATGTGTGCTTCAACGGGCCGGTGTTTGAGGTCTGGCGCAGCGCCGGAATTTTTGATGTGCGGCGACCGGTTTTCAAATGGCAGCCACCGAGCAAGGGTCTTGCGGTGATGCAGGAATTTTTTTCGCAGATGAACCGGCCGGGAAAATCGATGCGCGAGACAGTGGCGCAGTGGCAAGGTGTTCTCGCGCGCGTGATGCCTGCGGCGGGTACGACGCATGGTGCAGGTGTAGCGACTGCGCGGCCCGAGTGGTTGCTGCGGGCCTTGGATTTGTTGGAGCGGGACTCTGGCGCGGCGGATGGCCCCTCACTCGAGGCCTTGGCCAGCGCCTGCGGCATGGGTTATGAAAGTTTTCGCAAAAAGTTCACCCAGTTGATTGGCAAGCCACCCGCGCGCTATGCTTTGGAAAGGCGCATCGAAAGAGCGAGGCAGTTGCTTGCGCGCCATCCATTCACCAACAAGGAACTCGCCGATCTGCTCGGTTTTCACGACGAATTTCACTTTGCCAAGACCTTCAAGAAGCTAACCGGCAGAACTCCGCGCGAGGAATTTCGCTCGTTTCATTGAGGGGGGAGGAAGACGCAAGACATCAAGATTCAAGAATCAAGAGAAGAAGCGGCTTCTTCTTTATCCCCAATTAACCAATCACGAATCACCAATCACTCTTTCTCTTATCTTTCGAGGATTTCTACTTCGTAGCCGTCGGGGTCGGTGACGAAGGCCATTTTGCGGCCGCCGGAGGAGAATTTTTCGCGCCAGCCGGAGGGCCAGATTTCCATGCCGGCTTTTTCGAGTTGGTCGCAGTAGGCGATGATGTCGGGCACGCCGAGGGCGGTGTGCATGAGGTCCTCGGGACAAGTGGCGGTGTACTCGGGCGAGTGGCAGAGTTCGAGAAAGACATCGTTGCCGGGCAACTCGAGGAAGGCGAGGCGGTTGCCTTGCGGTGAGTCTTTCATTTCGCCGGGCGTGTAGCCGAGCTTTTGATAGAAGGCGACCGAGCGGTCGAGGTCGCGCACGCGAATGCGGGTATGGAGGAATCGGATCATGGCGGGCTTATTGGAGACGATGAAGCGGGCTTTGCCAAATCCGGATTGGATGCGTGTGCTCGGATTGCGTGATTGCGCGGCGCCAAGTGCGGTGCTTTGTTGAGAATGCCATGAAAACGATTGTAGTCGCTGTTGATTTTTCCGATGCCACTCACCGGGTGGTTGCCATGGGCGCGACGCTTGCCAAAGCGCTGGGTGCCCATTTGTGCCTGTTTCATGTGATTGAGCCCGAGCCCAGCTACACGGCTTATGGTTTCACGCCCGATGAATTTCCCGCGTTGCATGCCTATCACGAGGAGGCCAAGCGCCGGGCAGTGATCAAGCTCGGTGAGTTGCTCGAGACCGTGCACAAGGATGTGCCGAATGCGGTTTCGCAAATTGCCGAGGGTGGCGCGCTATCGGCCTTGCTCGATCATGTGAAGGACAAGCATGCGGACCTTGTCGTGCTCGGTTCGCACGGTCATGGCGCGATCGCGGCGCTCTTGCTTGGCAGTGTGGCCGAAGGCATGCTGCGCAAGGCGGTGGTGCCGACTTTGATCGTGCCGGTGAAAAAGGCGTAGAGTTTCAAGGTTCAAGCTTTCAGTTTCAAGAGAAGAGGAAGAAGGGGCGGATTCATTCACGATCCATGATCTTCGCATTCGCGTTTCACCCGCGGAGTTTGCGCATCACCATGGCGATGGCCTCTTTTGCTTCGGCAACTTTCATGAGGCTGGCGATGGAAAAATAGGCTAGCTGTGCGCCGCCGATGGTGAGCATGAGCCAGAGCGCGCGGTGCCACATTGAGAGCTTGCCGGGATCGGGGAGGAGCCAGTGGGTGGCGGCGATGCAGACGAGCGACATCGCGACGGCCGCAAGCGAGAGCTTGCCGAGCAGTGAGATCAGCTCGCCACCGCCGATGTCGCCAGCGAAGCGGCGCATGGCAATGAAGAGGATGAGGAAATTCACCGTGGCCGAGATGCTGGTGGTGAGGGCGAGCGACTCATGGCTCCAGCGCATGACGAAGACGAAGAACCAGTTGAAGGCGAGGTTGAGTGCCAGCGCGAGGATGCTGACCATCATCGGCAGCCAGCGTTTGTCGACGGCATAGAAGGCGGGTTGCAGAACCTTGAGCCATGCGTAGCCGAGCAGGCCGTAGGCGTAGGCGCGCAGCGCGGCAGCGGTCTGCAAGCGATCCTGCGCGTCGAAGGCGCCGCGCTCATAGAGCAGGCTCACGATGGGGTCGGCCAAAAGGATGAGGCCCAGCGACGAGGGCAGCACGAGAAACGCGACGAGGCGCAGGCCTTTTGACAGCGTGCTTCTGAAATCATCGGTCACGCCATTGGTCGCAGCGCGTGAGAGTGCGGGCAGCGTCACTGTTGCGACGGCGACACCGAAGACGCCGATCGGCAGTTGCATGAGGCGGAAGGCATAGCTGAGCCAACTCACCGCGCCTTCGCCGACACCGTAGGCAAACATGGCATTGATCACCACATTCACCTGTACGACCGATGAGGCGATCACCGCCGGGCCCATGAGCTTGAGTATTTTTCGCACGCCGGAGTCATTCCAGCGGAAGTCGGCAACGAAGCGGTAACCCACGCGGCGCAGCGCGGGAAATTGGCAAACCAACTGCGCCATGCCGCCAATCACCACGCCGATTGAAAATCCAACGAGGCTTTGTTTTCCCCATGTCGGATCCATCCACCAACCGATCGCCGCGCCACCGATCATCGAGCCGAGGTTGAAAAAACACGACGACAGCGCCGGCATGCCAAAGACATTGCGTGCGTTGAGCATGCCCATCACCAGCGCGGCGAGAGAGACCAACAGGATGAAAGGGTACATCACGCGGACCATCGTGATGGTGAGCGCGATTTCCTCCGGGTTGTAATCGCGCGCGGTTGAGCCCGAGCGCGAGAGCGAGGTGAGAAACTCGACGATCCATGGTGCTGCGGCAACGCCGAGGAGTGTGATCACGCCCATGGCGACTGCGGCGAGCGTCATCACCTTGTTGGCGAGCTCCCATGCTGAGGCTTCGCCTTCCGATTTGAGTTTCTTGGAAAAGGTGGTGACGAATGCCTGCGAGAGCGCGCCTTCGGCAAAAAGGTCGCGCAGGAGGTTTGGCACTTTGAATGCCAGATAAAAGCAATCCATCCAGCGGCTGCCACCGAAGAGGCCGGCAAACATCATTTCGCGCAGCAGTCCGAGCACCCGGCTGGCCATGACCGCCGCGCTGACTTTCCATGTGGCTTTGGCGGACATGGCTTGCGCTTGGAATTTTTATTTCAAGCGAGGCGTGCGAGCACCTTGCTGGTGGCGACTTCGGCGGTGAGGCCGTGAAGTTCGCGAAGCGTGTCGGGCTTGCCGTGCTCGATGAATTCATCGGGCCATGCGATGCGCTCGACCGGCGTGTGGATGCCCGCGTCGTGGAGGTGATCGATGACGGCGGCGCCGAAACCGTGAAGCATTACATGGTCCTCGAAGGTGCAAAGCACGCGGCACTTGCGCGCGTAGGTCTCGAGCACGGCGGTATCGAGCGGCTTGATGAAGCGCGGGTTGATGAGCGCGACCGAGAGCCCCTGGGCCTCGAGCATTTCCTTCGTGCGCTCGGCCATTTCAAACATCGTGCCGAGTCCGATGAGCGCGACATCCGTGCCATCGGCGACGACTTCGGCCTTGCCGATTTCGAGCAGTTGCCGTTGTTCCTTCACCGCTGTGCTGCGGATCGGGCCGCGTGGGTAGCGGATCGCCGACGGGCCTATGTCGTAGGCAGCCATCGTGTGAAGCATGTCGACAAATTCATTTTCATCCTTCGGCTGCATGTGCACGAGGCCGGGGATGTGACGGAGATAGCCGATGTCGAAAAGCCCGTGGTGGGTCGGGCCATCATCGCCGGAGAGGCCGCCGCGATCCATGCAGAGTCGCACCGGCAGGTTTTGCAGCGCGATGTCGTGGATGATCATGTCGTAGGCACGCTGCATGAAGGTCGAGTAAATCGCGAGGAAAGGACGGAAGCCTTCGGTGGCTAGGCCGCAGGCGAAAAGCGCGGCGTGTTCCTCGGCGATGCCGACATCGTAGTAGCGTTCAGGGATTTCTTTTTTGAAGATCTCGAGCTTCGTGCCGCCGGGCATTGCCGCGGTGATCGCGACGAGCTTCGGATCATTTTTTGCGATGTCGGTGACGGTGCGGCCGAAGAGGTCCGAGCAGGTCGGTGTGTTGACGGCGGCGGTGGAGCCATCGTCGATCTGATAGGTGCCGAGGCCGTGGAATTTCCCGGGGTTGTCGAGAGCGGGTTGGTAGCCTCGGCCTTTTTCGGTGATGATGTGAAGGACGACCGGTTCGTTGAGTGTCTTGAGGTGTTCGAAGGTGCGGACCAGCAGCGGGATGTCGTGACCATCGATCGGGCCGAAGTAGCGCAGTCCGAATTTCTCGAAAAGCACATTGGGAAACAGCAGGTTTTTCGCACCTTCCTCCATGCGATGGGCGAGGCTGCGTGCGGTTTTGCCGGCGATTTTTTCGACAAACTCCGCGGCCTTGGCGCGCACCGAGGCGTAGGTGTGATGGGTTTGCAGTGCGTTGAAATAACGGGCGATGGCGCCGACATTTTTGTCGATCGACCACTCGTTGTCGTTGAGCACGACGATGAACTTGCGGGTTGTCTCGGCGATGTTGTTGAGCGCCTCAAGCGTCGGTCCACAAGTGAAGGCCGCATCACCGGCGACAGCGACCACATGGTTGTCGCGGCCGGCGAGATCGCGTGCGGCGGCCATGCCAAGCGCGGCCGAGAGCGCGGTGCCGGCGTGGCCCGCACCATAGGCGTCGTGCTCCGACTCCGAACGCAGAAGGAATCCGTTGAGGCCCTTGTAGGTGCGGATCGTGTGAATGCGGTCGGCGCGGCCGGTGAGCATCTTGTGGACATAACCTTGGTGGGCGACATCGAAGACAAATTTGTCCTTGGGCGTGGAAAACACGCGGTGCAGCGCGATGCTCAACTCGACGACGCCAAGGTTCGGGCCTAGGTGGCCGCCGGTTTGCGAAAGCGATGTGATGAGCGAGTGGCGAATCTCCGCCGCCAAATCCGTCAGCTCCGCATCGGCGATTTTTTTGACATCATCGGGGGACTGGATCGCCTGCAGGAGCGGGCCGAGGGCGGGTGGCTTAGAAGAGGCGGATGTCATCATCGTCGGTGGCGTCCGATGGTTCGGACTGGGAAGGAGCGCCGGCTTGGTTGCCGGTTTTGGCGGGTGATTCGGCAGAGTCGTTGCGCAGGGTGATCAGCTCGATGCGTTCGCGCGCGGAATCAAGAATCGATTCGCAGCGTTTGAGCAAGGCCGATCCTTTTTCGTAATGCGAAACGAGATCTTCGAGGGGCAGGTTTTCGTGTTCCATGGCCTCGACGATCGATTCGAGTCCCTCGAGGGCGTCTTCGAACGATGGTTCTGATTGCCCATCATCCGGGCTGGTTTTGCGGCGTGCCATGGTTTGATCAAGGGTTGATTTCGGCGTTCTCTTGGGTAGCCTTTTCGCTGTAGTAAACCATGTCCATGCCGACCAGCGGCTGGCGGTAGGGGTAGCGCCGAGTGATGTCCTGGATGCGGGTGTTTTTGTCGTTGATCGGGATGCCGGGCGGGTAGGTGGCCATGATCACGCGGCCATCGAGCACCAGCGAGGTGAAGTCCTTGTAAAGGTTTGCCACATCGGAAACCGGGCCCGAGCCGTGCGATGAGGGCGAAATGAGAATCCCGGCCACCGGCGTCTGGAGGTCGTTTGCGATGGTCTCGAGTTTTTGGAATCCTTCGCGGCTGGGCGGCAGCCAGATGCTGATGCGATCCGCGTACCATGCGACGGCCCAAGGTTGATCCGAGAACACCACTTGCTTCGGCGTGGTGAAGCCTTTCACGCCGCTTTCATTGTTGAGGGCGGGTGCGTAGTAGGGCGGCCAGTGGGGTACGCCGCCGCGGTTGCTGAGGTGCATCCCCGTGCGCACCTTTGAGGGCAGTGAAAGCACAAGTGGCAGGGCGCAGATGCCGACTATGATGAAGTGGTGGACATTTTGCAGCATCGGCGTCGAGCTCACGAAATCGAGTCGCGTCCAGAGGATCGAGATGAAGGCCAGCCCGTAGGCCGTCATGATCGGCGCGAAGAGCAGGTGGAGTTGGTTCGGATCGAGCGGCCGCGTGCTGATGCCAAAGAAAGCCAAGCCGAATGCAGCCGATATCCACATCAGCAAAATCGCCCAGCGGAAGTCGGCGATGGATTTGCGTTTGAAGGGGTGGAGCAGCGCGAGGAAAAACAGCGGGGCGATGACGATGCCGGCGAGCAGTGGCACAATGTCGGTGGCCTGCGTGAGGGTGGTGCGCAGGACCTTGGCGATGAGGCCGTCGAGCACGAGCGGCTCGGCCTCGAGGTCGGAATTGCGCATGACGGTCGTCTCGGTGCCATTGCCGAGGCCGTTGTAGAGCGTGAGGAAGGCGGTGCCGAAAGGTGAGCCGGTGATGTCGATGTTGCGGATCATCGGTCCGATGCCGGCGACCAACAGAAGGCCGAGGATGGAAATGCCGACGATGCCGCGCGGGCGGAAGGCGATTGCTGCGTAAAGGATATAGCCGAGCGAGATCCACACCGTCATCCAGTGGGTAAGCGCCAGCAGCGTGAAGAAGATGCCAGCGACGATGGCAGGAGTCATGGCGATGCGGCCTTCGGTCGAGGCCTCGGTGGCGCGATAGGCAAAATACAGACCGCAGGAAAACAGCAGCAGCATGAGCATTTGCGGCAATCCGCTGAGCGAGTAGTTCCAGAATACTTCGCAGAACAACATCAGGATAGCGCAGACGCTCGCGATCTTGGGGTCAAAGATGCGGCTGATCAGCAGGTAGTTCACGCCGATGGCGATGAGGAAGAAGAGTGTGCAAACAGAGGCGATCACGCGGTCGAGCGGATAGACCATTTCATTTTCGCTCATTTGCCATGAGTTCGCTTTGTCGGCGCCGATGATCTTGAGCACGGCAGCGTTGAGCAGCGGGTTGAGCGGCGAGTGGTAGGTGTCTTGGAAGCCTTGGAGCGGGACGGTACGGCGCGCGGTTTTCTCGGCCTGATAGTAGGCGACGGGCCGGATCATCTTGGTGGCGAAGCCATTGCCACGGGCGATTTCGCGAGCGATCTGCGCTTGGTCCATCGCTTGCGGCGAGTTGAGGCCGCGGAAGAGCGTGAAGAGGTTGCCGAGCGTGAGAATGATCAGGACGATGAAAAACAAACTGCGCCGAATGAGGGCGCCGGCGATGAAGTGTCGGAGGTCGAGAGACATGTTAGGGTGGCGTGAGCGGGTGGGTTCAGATGCCGAGTTCCTTCAATTTCCGTTGGAGGGTTCTGCGGCTGAGACCGAGGAGTTCCGCAGCGTGCGTCCGGTTGCCGGCGGAGGCGGCGAGAGCGGCGCGGATGGCATTGGTTTCGAGCACATGCAAATTCAATTCGGCCGGATCATCAAGGGAGTTTTTGGAAGATGCGGCGGGCTTGGCGGGCGCGGCCGGGTCGAGGAGGAAGCCCGGCAGGTGGCGGGTGTCGATTTGCGGGTCGTTGCTCATCACGACGCCGTGCTCGATGGCGGTGCGCAGCTCGCGGACATTTCCCGGCCACGGGTAGGCGAGCAGGAGCTTGAGCGCTTCGTCGGTGAGCGGCTTGAGCGGGCGTTGGTTTTCCTTGGCAAACTCGGCGAGAAAGCTGTTGGCCAGCAGGATGATGTCCTCGCGGCGGCGGCGCAGCGGTGGCATCTCGATTTTGACCACATTGAGGCGGAAGTAGAGGTCTTCGCGAAAGGTGCCGGCGTCGACCATCTCGCGCAGATTGCGGTTGGTGGCGGCGATGACGCGGACATCGACCTTCACGGGCGTGTTTGAGCCGACGCGTTCGAGGCTGCGTTCGGAGAGGATGCGCAGCAGCTTGATCTGGGTGGCGGCGTCGATCTCGCCGATTTCGTCGAGGAAGATCGTGCCGCCGTCGGCTTGCTCGAAGCGGCCGATGCGTCGTTGGGCGGCGCCGGTGAAGGCGCCTTTTTCGTGGCCGAAGAGCTCGCTTTCGAGGAGCTGCGGCGAAAGGGCGGCGCAGTGGACCGTGACCATTTTTGAGGCCGGGCGACCGGAAAGGTGGTGGATCAGGTGGGCGACGACTTCCTTGCCGGTGCCGGACTCGCCTTCGATGAGGACGGTGGCGCGGGTGGGCGAAACTTGCTGGATGAGCTCGGAAACTTTTTGGATCTCGAGCGATTTGCCGATGAGGCGGTCGAGCTTGTGGGACTTCGCGACCTGCTGGGTGAGCTGTTTGTTTTCCGTCTCGAGATTGCGGCTGCGGAGCGCGCGCTTGAGCAGCATCTCGACCTCGTCGAGGTTGAGCGGTTTGGTAACGAAATGCCAAGCACCGTGGCGCATCGCCTCGACGGCGGTGTCGACCGAGCCGTAGGCGGTCATCATCAGCGCGAGCGGCGGGTCGGGCAGCGCGAGCGCGGTGTCGAGCACCTGCATGCCCGAGTCGCCACCAAGGCGCAGGTCGGTGAGCAGGAGCTGGATCGGCTCGCTTTTCAAAATCTTGGCCGCCTCGCTCGCGTTGGCGGCGGTGTAGATGTCGAATTCCTCCTCCAACGCACTGCGCAAGCCCTCGCGGGTGGCGCGTTCGTCGTCGACAATCAGCAGGGTGGGCAGCATGGGGAAATGGGATGGGAAACTTCGCGGCTAGTGGAGGTCGATCACCGGTTCGGGTGATCCGAGCAGGCGCACCGGGCGTTCGCCGCGCGGCAAGCGAATGATGACGCGGGTGCCTTTGTGCTCTTCGCTTTCGATGGAAATTTCGCCGCCATGTTCGCGCACGATGCGCCGCACGATCAGCAGTCCGAGGCCATTGCCCGAGGACTTGGTCGTGCGGTAGGGCTCGAAGAGCGTGCCCATGTGCTCGGGCGAAATGCCGGTGCCGTTGTCCTCGATCGAGATGACCGTTTCGTAATCATTGAAGCCGGTGCGCACGGTGATTTTCCCGCCATCGCCGGGCAGCGCCTGATAGGCGTTGCGGATGAGGTTGTGGAAAACCTGCTGGAATTGCCCCGCGTCGACCATCGCGTGCGGCATCGATGGCGCGAGGTCGAGCTCGACCGGGATCGAGCGCGACTCGAGCTCGGTGTGCAAAAGCTCAAGCGTGTCGTGCAGGATGCGGTGAAGGTCGTGGCGCTCGCGCTGCGGGATGGTCGGGCGGATGGCGCTGAGGAACTGCTTGAGGATCGTGTCGAGCCGACGGATTTCATCGCGCGCGGTGGCGAGGCTGCCCTCGAAGGGCTGACGCTCTTTCGGCGGCAGTTGGCGCAGCTTTCGGTCGATCAATTGCAGGTGAATGCCGATCGAGTTGAGCGGGTTGCCGATTTCGTGGGCGACGCCCGCGGCCAGCAGCGTGAGGGCATTGTGGCGTTCTGACTCGAGGATTTCCTCGGCCTCGGCGCGGGTGCTGGTGAGGTCGCGAAACAGCATCACATAACCGGCGGGGTCGAGCGGATCGAGGTCATCGATCGGCGCGAGGTAGAAATTTAAAAACCGATGCTCCGGGTAAAAAACCTCGAGGTCGCGGCTCACCGTGCGGCCCGGCCTGCCGAGCGTCGACCAATCGAGCCCCCGCACTTTTGCCGAAAGCCGTTCGCCGACCGAGGCTTCGGGGTCGATCCCGAGCAAGCGCCCGGCCGCGCCATTCACAAATCCGATCACCCCGTCGATATCGAGCAGGATCACCCCCTCCTGCATCGCCTCGAAGACATTTTCCAAGAAGCTGTTCTCGCGCGCCAAGCGCGTGACGATCTGCTGGACCTCGCCGTGCTCGACGCGGTCCAGCCGGGTCATGAGTTTTTGGATGAAGCGCGATTTCACGGAAAGTTTGCCAGTGGGTGATTTTCGGTGTTCAGAGGAGGCATGGAAAGCGTCCAAATCGTGCTGTGCAGCTTCCCCGACATCGATTCGGCGCGACAGATTGGCACACTTCTGGTGGAAAGGCAACTGGCGGCCTGCGTGAATCTGCTGCCCGGCGCCGAATCGATCTACCATTGGCAGGGCAAGGTGGAATCAGCCCCCGAGGTGCTTGCGCTCTTCAAGACCACCAAGGCCCTTTGGCCGGAATTCGAGCAGGCGCTCGCACAGGCCCACCCCTACGAGGTGCCGGAAATCATCGCGATCCGACCCGATGCCGTCGCCGGACCTTACCGCGCCTGGCTGCTGGAAAGCCTGCGGCAGGATTGACCGGCAGGCTGCTTCGGCGGTTTTTTGATTGTCAAATACCGCCCTTGCGGTTTTGTTTAAACCTCGACACTTACTGGAACATCTGTTCTTTGAACTACAGATATTTTTTAAAATCCCTAACGCCCGCAAACCCATGAAATCCAAGCCCTTCACAAGTTTCGCCCTCGCCTCCACCTTGGCTCTCGCCGCCGTCGGCAGCCTCAACGCCGCGACCTATTTCGACAGTGTTGATGACATTGTTTACAGTGGTGGTGTATATATCGGCTTAAATGGTGGAACGGGCTTTGGCGCTTGGAGCGGAAGCGCTACTGGAAATGGCGGCTCTTACATGAACTCTAGTGGACTGAGTGCCTCGACTTCTTGGGGGATTTATGCAGGTGGCGACACCGGCAACAGCTATACGGTGACCCGCCCTTTCGCCTCTGCACTGGGCATCGGCGAAACTTTCACCATGGATTTCGGATACACCGACGTAGCTACTGGCGGTGAAATTGGTATCAATCTTTTCTCTGGAGGCGCTTTTCGCTTGGGCCTCAAATTCATTGGTGGAGGATCCAGCTGGCAGCTCAACGACGGCGGCAGTGACTTCAGCACCGGAATACCATGGGCGGGAGGCACTCCAGGAACCACACTTAAATACTCATTCACCCGTGGTAACGACAACAACTACTCCATCAACCTCTTGCATGGCGCGGGAATCTACGACGGAAATAACTACACGGCTTCTTCGGGAAATATGTCCATCGACAGTGTCCAAATTTATTCGATCGCGCAAGGAGCTGGGGAAAATGTAGGCTTCAACAACCTTGCGATAGTCCCCGAGCCGTCGTCGTTGAGCCTTCTTGCTCTTTCCGGGCTTGCACTTCTGCGCCGTCGCCGCGCCTGATTCGGGCCGCTCGATCGGTTTTTTCAATACCGGTTCAGCGATGGATCGATTTGATCCGTCCATGCCTCGATGCCACCGGCCATCGAAAAAGTGTTTTCCACTCCGCGCGAGCGCAGGAACATCGCTGCCCGCTGCGAGCGCATGCCGTGGTGGCAATAGACCACGATGCCGCGCTCGGTGTCGGATGTGAGGCCATCGAGGGTCTCGGCCAGCGTGCTGAGTGGAAACCACTCGTTGCCGGCAATCTGGCAAATTTCGAGCTCCTCGCGCTC
>JBKDYW010000187.1:0-3080 GCA_046308575.1 Verrucomicrobiota bacterium | reverse complement strand
ACCTTGCGCGAAACATACGCGTAGTTCTGGAGCGTCGAGAGGTCGAGCCCGGTGGAGGCAATGGCAAGTTGGTAGGATGCCGAGTCGACTCGCTTGTCCGGGTATCCATCCACGCCGAAGAGTTCCTGCCCGTAAACCAGCCAGTCGCCGATGATGAAGCCGATTGAGCGTGATGCTTGGCCGATTGCTTGGGCGAGTTCCCGCCATTCATCGAAGGTGAGTTGGCCTGTGACCTGGAGGCCGACTGAGGTGATGGTGACCTTCGGGTTAGGCAGGGTGATAGGTGCGTTCATGGGATCTTGTGGTTCGGATTCTGGCGTCTCGATACCGCTTGCGTGCTGTCAACGAACGCATCGCCCTCGACGGGCGCAGTCCGAGCAGCTCGGTCATTTCCACGCAGCGTTTTGATACTGCCGCCCTGGTGATGCCGTGGCGCTTGGCGATTTCCGTCATCGAGCAACCGTCGTAGGAAAGCCCGCTGATCAGCGCGATGCATTCAGCAGTGAGGCGCGCGTTGTCGTGGTAAATGATCTCGGCCACCACCCTGCGCACGGCGGAGTTCACGGCGTCCGGATCACCATGGTCGGCGTCATGTTCCTCAACTTCCGGATCGGGTATTTCGGCGGGGTCGCTGCCCACGGCCATCATCGGGCTATCGGCGGCGTCACCGTGTGCGGATCCATTTCCATGACGCTGGAGGCAGGGGGCATCCAAACCCATGGCTTCGAGATCGCGGCGTTCGTTGGCGGGAAGTGACTCGACCCACGCCCGGTATTCGCGTTCGTATTTGGCATCGAGGGATTTCTGTTTTTTGGAGTAATCGTCGTTGTTCATTTTTCGGCCCAGCTGTTGCAGATGTTGGCTTCGACTTCGACCGGCACCTCGGGGAAGAGGTCGGCCATGGCTTCGACCATTGCAGTCGTGATGATGTGCTTGCAGGATTCGGCGGTTTCTTCCGCGCACTCGACGACCACTTCGTCGTGAACCGTGGAAACGATGCGTGCGGTTTCAGGCAGGCGTTGGCTGATCAGCACCAGCGCATGCTTCATGCCATCGGCAGTGCCGCCCTGAACCGGCGTGTTGACCAATGCCGTGAACCGTTCCCAGTCGCTCGCATTGTCGGGGATGAGTCGGCGGCGACCGGTGCGGGTGCGAACCTCACTGGCTTTGGCTTGCGCATGTTGGTGGCTCTCACCGTGCCATTGGCGAAGTCGCGAGTAGGTGCGAAAGAACGCATGGCGGATCTCATGGGCTTGATCCTCGTCAAGCGTGACGCCGTAGGAGGTGGCAGCGTACTTCACCAATCCAGGTGCCGACTGGCCGTAGAGGAGTCCGAAGTTGCAGTTGCCCTGCACGCATACTTTGCCGTTGCGGCGGATCAGGATCGCCCCTGATGGTACTTGCACGCACCAAACTCGTTCACGCCGTCCTGTGGGTTTGAGATTCCACGACGCACGCCATGTTGTTGGGCCTTCATGAATGTATGAGAGGTTCCATATATCCGAATGTTTTTCATTTGTTCGTAGCTCATGTCGCAGAATTGATGGAATGCCGCTCGTTGCTGCCATTGCCTGCATCACCTCCGCCGTTTGTTTGGACGTGGTGACGAATAACGCACGGTTGCGGGCTTTGCCGTAAATCATATGGGAATCCCAGTATCCCGCTTCATCGAGATAAATGTCGGCCGGCAATTCCGTCAGACAACGCCACGAGAGGTCTTTTTTGATCGTGATCCAGGAAAGCAGGCACTCTACCCATTCTTGGTTTTTCACATTGATCATTGTGACTCGTCCTTTGACCGATACACATGGAGTCAGCCCAATGCTCTCCAGCAGTTTGAGGCATCGCTCGACTTTCCGCTGCTTGGAGAATCCGAAGCGAACGCATCGGGGATTGCTGAAATATCCGTCGGCCACGACCATGGCCAGTGTGCGGGTAAATGCTTCCATGCAGGCACTCGGTTTCTTGCGTGCCATGGTTCCGGCGGCAATGAAGTGGCGACAGTTTCCAGGCGTGACCTCTGCCGCCGGCATCTTAACCGGATTGCCATTATTGGTGATGAATGCGACCTGATGGTCTTCGGTGAGTAACAGATCCGTGTTCCTGTCCTCATGGTGGAACAACTCGCGGTCGTCGAATGACTGGAACCCAATCGGATGAACAAAGCTGATTGCCCCATCACCATGATAGCGGACCTTTCCGGTTGGATGTCCCCAACGGTTAGAGCGGGGACGAGGAGGATTCCACTCGATGCCTTCGGGCAGCGCGAACTGAGCGACTGGCGTGGTGCCATCGTAGTTTTCGAAACGCACCCATCCTTTCGGCGTGAGAACTTCCGTATCGCCCGAGAAACATGCCTTGGACAACTGGCGGTCGGCTTTCGTTACCTGATCTTCTGGTTTAACCAAGACCGTTGCTGCCGTCTGCTTGTGAAGATCAGCACCGGCTTTGTACGCATCGACCATCTTCGTTTCACCGGCAATCGCCGCTGCGGCACGAAGCTCAATCTGCGAGTAGTCGGCAACGATGAGCCTCATGCCCTCGGGTGCGGTGAAGGCTTCACGGATTTCACCTCGTCCGATGTTTTGCAGGTTGGGTTCCCTTGATGAGAATCTCCCGGTCGCGGTGCCCAGTGGTTCGAAGCGTCCGTGGATCCGTTCGTCCGATTGGATGTGCCCGATCAAGGCCTCGGCTTGTTGAGCGCGTTTGCTCGATTCACGAAATGCCAAGACAAGGGGGACCAGTTGGCCATCGTCGGCGGCCTTGAGCGATTCCTCGGAAGTGGATTCGAGTTTGAGTCCTTTGGCTCGTAGCGCAGCGAGCAATTGCCCAGGACTTGCTGGGTTGATCGCTGGATTGCCGAGTGCGGCACGCAGGTCATCTGTGGCTGCTTGGGCGAGCTTGTGGGACTCATCGGCCACTGCGCGGAACTTGTCTTTGTCCACGTTGATGCCGTTGGCCTCCATGCGCACCACGCAGGGCAGCAACGCGCTTTCCAATGCCCACACGATGTCCAAGCCGCTTGCCTCCAACTCCGACTCCATCGTGCCGAGCAGCTCGTGCAGGTAGGCCACATCGCG
>JBKDYW010000186.1:0-2399 GCA_046308575.1 Verrucomicrobiota bacterium | reverse complement strand
CCACTCCGCGGGATTGACAGTCCACCCCCGATGGTTTGTCGTCCGCGACATGCGTCTCGTACAAAATCTTCGGTCCGCCGCCGGCGGCTGCGCGGCCGCACTCGCCATCACCCTCACCGCCCACGCCGACAACACCATGATTGACACTCCATCCGATGTGAAAGCCGCCCCAGCCGACGCCCACAAAACCGCGTCCGGCCTCTGCTCGAAAGTCCTCGAAAAAGGCAAAGGCAACACCCACCCCGGCCCCACCGACACTGTGACCGTTCACTACTCGGGCTGGACGACCGATGGAAAACTTTTCGACAGCTCGGTGAAGCGTGGTCAACCCGCAAGCTTTCCGCTCAACGGCGTAATCAAAGGCTGGACCGAAGGCGTGCAACTGATGGTCGAGGGCGAAAAACGCCGTTTCTGGATTCCGGCCAACCTCGCCTACGGCGAAAACCCTGGCGGCGGACGCCCCGGCGGATTGCTGGTCTTCGATGTCGAGCTCCTCGGCATCAAGCCCGCACCCAAACCACCCACCACTCCCGACGATGTCGCCGCAGCCCCGGCATCCGCCGAGAAAACCGAATCCGGCATCGCCTCGCGCGTTCTCGAAAAAGGCAAAGGCAGCACTCACCCGAAAGCCACCGATCAAGTCGAAGTCCACTATTCCGGCTGGACCACCGACGGCCAACTTTTCGATAGCTCGGTAATGCGCGGCGAGACGGTCGTCTTCCCGCTCAACCGCGTGATCCCCGGATGGACCGAAGGCGTTCAACTCATGGTCGAAGGCGAAAAGCGCCGACTCTGGATCCCAGCCAAGCTCGCCTACGGCGAAAATCCACCACCAGGCGCACCCGCCGGCACATTGGTCTTTGATGTGGAACTCATTCGAATCGTCAAATGATTCGGGCCCGGCTCATCACCGCATTGCTTGCGATGGCGCTCGCCTACACGGCCTGTGCTCCAAAGCCGCAGTCACGCGGCGATGATGAAGCCGCACGCACATTGGAGCAAGCCACCAACCCAAAACCCAAAACCAAAAAGCCGGTCCGCATGAACGGCCGCGGCGATGTTTCATCGATCTCACTCGAGGAAATGTTCGCGCTTCAAGGCTCGGGCAACGCGCTGATCTTCGACGCAAGACCCGCCTACCTTTTCCACCTCGGCCACATCCCCGGCGCCGAGAATTTGCCAAAATCCGACTGCGAAAACTCCATTGCCAAAATGGACGAACGGCTCAAATCCGCCGTCGCTGCCGGCAAGACGATCATCGTCTACTGCTCGGGTCTCCTCTGCCCCGACGCACGCACGGTCGCCATGCACATTTCCGGCTACGGCCACCCGGCCAAAATTTTCTCCGGCGGATACGATGCATGGAAAAAAGCCGAACTCCCCACCGATTGATCACCCCCATACCACCAACACACCATGACCTCGTTCAACAATGTCACCGTCGATAGCAAAGCCAATGTCTACTTCGACGGCCGCGTCGTTTCCCACACCGTTCACTTCAGCGACGGCTCACGCAAAACTCTCGGCCTCATCTATCCCGGCAAATTCCATTTCGGCACCGCCGCCCCTGAACGCATGGAAATCATCGCCGGCGCTTGCGAGGTCGTGCTCGATGGCACCGACAAAACCCTCAACATCGAGGCCGGATCCGCATTCGATGTCGCCGGCAACAGCGGCTTCACAATCATCGTGAAAGACGGCATCTGCGAATACATCTGCTCGTTCATCCAGGACTGATGCCTCGCACATACGCGGCCCTAAAGCTTGCAAGCACGGCTGCCGCTGCGGCCTTGCTCGCATCATGCAGCCTGCGCCTGCCCACACAAAAAGTCCCCACCGCGAAAGTTCCGGTCCGCAGCACGGCCACCACATCGCACAACAAAGAACCCCATGTGCTGGTGTGGATGGTCGCCGACAAATGGCACACCGGCCTCGTTTTCCCCTACGACTGGCTCATAGAATCCGGCTTCATCCCACCGGAAAATTTCGGCAACCCACAATTTGTCACGATGAGCTGGGGCAACACCGATGCCTACTCGCCCGAAGGCATCGGCTCGACCTGGAACCTGCTGCGCGTGATTCTCACACCAACCCCTGCGGTGATGGAGTTGATCCCGACAAATTGGAATGTCACCGAAGTGATGCCTCATCAGCGTATTTGGCGCAAACTCACGCCACGCGACAAAGGCCCGGCCCTCGCCGATTTCCTCAACAAATGCTCGGTCACCGATGCCAATGGCCGCCCCATCGTCGTGCGACCATCAAGCTGGGGCAAAGGCGTGCAACTCGAGTCCGCCCACCGCTACTTCATCCCGCGCGTCTGCAATGTCTGGACCGCCCAAGCGCTCGAAAACCTCGGCTGCGAACTCAACCCGATGCTCGGCCTCACCGCCAACAGC
>JBKDYW010000185.1:0-4243 GCA_046308575.1 Verrucomicrobiota bacterium | reverse complement strand
TGCTCTTCTCGCCCTTGAGCGCCTCGGCGGCGACACGGGCTTTGAACTCGGCGGTCAGGTGTCTTCTTTTTCGTTTCATCGGTCTGATTTTGGGGGTGATTTGCCCCTCTCAGACCAGCTAAAGTTTCAACAAACCTCTGGTTCCGTTTTGCGGGACCACTTCACAAACCTCTGGCTCCGTTTTGCGGGACCACTTCACACCATGGGGGCCTCGTCGGATCCGTATTTTGATAGCTCGCCATTCTTTATCGGCGACGAGTATCACTCATTTTACCTGGGCGCGAATGCCCACCTCTACAAGGATCGTCTCTTACTCATGACGGGCTTCGAAAAAGTCATGCTTGATGATGAAGCGGGGCAGGGATTCAACACCGATGCAACAATTTGGCACACCGGAGTGAAGGCCTCGTTCTGAAGATCAGCAATTGAGTTTTTTGGTTCGGCGCAGTCGGTCATCGGCTGCGCTTCTCCGCCTTAAGCATGCCGCATCCGGCGGCGACATCGATGCCGCGGCGTTGGCGGAAGGTGCAGGGAAATCCTGCGTTGCGGAGGATTTTTTGAAACTGCACGCCGGAGGGACTGGCGGTGCCGGAGAATCCGCCGGTTGGGTTGAGCGGAATGAGATTGATGTGGGCGTCGATGCCTTTGAGTAGGTCGGCGAGTCGAGTTGCCGTTTCGGGCGAATCATTTTTGCCGGCGATGAGGGTCCACTCGAAGAAGATGCGTTTGCCGGTGGTGCTGCCGTAGTGGCGGCAGGTGTCGATGAGTGATTCCAGGTTCCAGCGTTTGCTGGCGGGTACAAGCGCGGCGCGTTCGTCTTCGGTCGATCCGTGGAGGCTCACCGCGAGGCGGTAGGGCCAATTTTCCGAGGCCATGCGCAAAATGCCCGGCACGACGCCTACCGTGCTGATTGCGATTTTCGATGGACCAATGCTGATGCCGCGGACATCCGAAATTGTGGCGAGCGCGTGATGGACCGCATCGATGTTATGGAGTGGTTCGCCCATGCCCATCATCACCAGATTACGAAGGCGGGCTTTGGGGTTCATTTCGTGCAGCACGCGTTTGGCGTGGAGGACTTGGGCGATGATTTCTCCGGGGCGAAGGTGGCGCACGAAACCCATTTGCCCGGTTGCGCAGAACACGCAGCCCATCGCGCATCCGGCTTGGGTGCTGACGCAGACCGTGTGGCGTGCGTCGTAACCCATCAGCACCGTTTCAATGACCTGACCATCGTCGAGGCGCAGAAGAAATTTGCGCGTGAGGCCATCGCTGCTGAGGATTTCGCGATCGAGCGCGGGTTGATCGAGGGAAAACTTTTTGCCTTCGCCGACTGATTCATGGATCCAGCGCGCGAGTGGTGGGACGAAGTCGTGCTTGTGGAGGTCGGTGACACCGTGGCGATAGATCGCCCGCCAGAGGGATTTGGCGTGTTGCTTTGAGATGCCGGCGTTGGCGAGTTCGTTTTCGATTTCGGAAAACGAAAGGTCGTGCAGCGAGCGGGGTGTGGCGGCTGACATGCAAATTGCGCTTGGCGCTCAATAATAGGGTTTGAGCATCCAGTAGCAGACGGGACCGGTGACCGCGACATAGAGCCAGAGCGGAAACACCCAGCGAGCGAGCTTGCGGTGTTTGTCGAACTGATTGGTCCAAGCAGCGATGAAGGTGAAGAGGATGAAGGGCAGGCTCACTGCGGCGGCGATGATGTGGGTGATGAGCAGGATGAAGTAAACCGTGCGGATCGTGCCTGTGCCGCCGAAGCGTGTGGGATCGGTGGTGATGTGATAGACCACATAGGAAAGCAGGAAGATCACCGAGAGGATCACTGCTCGAAGGATCAGCGCGCGGTGAAGTGAAATTTTGCCGAGCTTGATCGCGACGAGCGAGGCCACCAAAAGAATCGAGACCAGCGTGTTGAGCAGCGCGTGGAAGGGTGGCAGCAGATCGGTCGAGATGCCGAATGGCATGGGCAGGCGGAGTTCGCGCATGCCGACCACGAGGATCATGACGATCGCCGAGAAGATCCAAGCGAAGATGCCAAGTTTTTTGGCGAGTTCCGTTTGCGGTTGGCGTTGCAGCCACTGGGTGCGTTCGTCGTTCATGGGGTGCTTGGCTTCTTGTTCAGTTCCGTGCGGATGCGGTTGAAGAGGTCTTCCTTGATGCGGTCGTAAAGTTGCGGGTCGCGCTGGCGGGCTTCATCGGATCGGGCGTCGGCGAGCGGCCATTTGCCGATGACATTGAAGTCGCGGTCGACGAGGATGAATCCGAGGTCGTGCGCATAGCGACCGTTAGCCTCGATGTCGGCCGGGTCGCTGCGTTCGCGGATGCCGAAAAATTTCAAAGTTTGTTCGAGGTAGGCGTGGGTCGCCTTCGCGTCGCCGGCATTGAGGAACCACCAGTTTTTCGTTTCGGCGCCGAGTGCGCTGGCGTAGTCGGCGAGCTTTTCGCGGGTATCGTGCTCGGGATCGACCGAGATGCAGGTGATGTGGAAATCCGGATGCGAGCGGAACTCATCGTAAATTTTGCGAAGCTCCTCGCCGTTGCGGGCCGCGCAGTGCGGGCACACTGCGAAAAATTCCGCAGCGATCCAGACTTTGCCTTTCAGGTCGGAGAGTTTGACCGCATCGCCCGCTTGATTGATCGCCGCAAGGTCGCTGCCAATCGGGAACCATGAGGGAGTACTTTCCTTGCCGGCGTTGACGATCGTGTTGATGTCGGGATCGGGCATTCGCGAGCGGATGAAAAACGCAAGAGCGAGGATGGCAATCGAAACGATTGCGACGCCGGTGTAGAAGAGCGTGATGGTGGTTTGGCGTTTCATGAGGGTCCGGTGGTTTCGGTGAGCAAGGTTTGGATCGTTTGCTGCAAGACGGCTTCGAGTTCTTCTTCGTTGTTGCGTGAGGAGCCTGATTTCATGCCCTTCGCGTCCCATGAGGCGGCTTGCTCGAAATCGAAGGGCAGCACGGCCGGTGTGCCGCCGTTTTTGCGCGGGATCACGGCGCGGCGAAGATGGCCGCCGCGATCGATGAGGACGATCGAGGAATCATGGATCCACCGGTCGTTTTCAAGATGGGGAAACAGCGAGCCTTTGAGTTCGCTTTTTACGAAGCGGTGAAGCGTTTTGGGTTCGTTGGTGCCGACCCACCACTTGGGCAGTTGCATGCCATTTTCGTTGGCATAATTCGCGAGTGTGGATGTTGCCTGCTCGGCAGGGATCGGATCGAGGACGAGTGTGACGAGATGGAAGTCCTGCTGATCGGAAAATTTTTCTGCCAAGCGCTTCATGACTGCGAGGCTGCGTTGCGAAAGTTGCGGGTTGCTCGTGCTGACGAGGTGAACGGCCCAGACTTTGCCGCGGAGTTCGAAGAGGTCGTGCGTTTTGCCGTCCTGGCGAATGATGCGAAGGTCGCGTTCCTGTTTGATGCGGTGAATAACGGCCGGGCGTGTGTCCGATGCTTTATCGAGCGACCAGCGTTGGTAGGCGGTGAAGATGAGTCCGCCGCCGACGATCATGATCGCGACGAGGATCCAGGCGGTGAGCCGGAGTTTGCGCGGGTCGCGGATGGCGGGCTCGAGGTTGTCTGGCAGAGGCATCGGGCGGGAGTCTAGTGCATGCCGGCGGCTTGGCAAGCGGGAGCGGGCAAATGATGGTAGGGCGTGACCGGCCTCGGTCCGCCGAAGATTGCCCCTGCGGGGAGGAGTCGGCGCCGCGGGGCCGCATCGCCCTACCGGGTTTTGGCAAAATGCAGCTGCATCCACATTCACTCCCGTTACAGCGTGATGAAAAAAACTCACAAAAACCACACTTTTACCCTTGCTCTCGCGCGGGGGGGGGGGGGGCTAAAGTCACCGCGTTAGCTAACAACTAACCCGCCATGAAATCACCAAAGCTCCGTACACTCGCGGCGTCACCCGCGCTCAACAGAAGCACCTCAGCATCGGTCACCATGGACTGGGTTACTGTAGGTCACGCTGGAAACGCAGCGGACACTACCGGCTATGGCGCCGTTGGCTACAATTACCAGATCAGCAAGTATGAGGTCCCCAACGCCAATTATGGCGCGTTCATCAACGCCGCGGCTCAGACCGATAGCTACGGGCGCTACAATTCAAACATGTCGAGCTTTGGCATCACCCGGAGTGGCAGTAGCGGTAGCTACACCTACTCAGTGACCACTGCCTTGGCCAACCGCCCGGTGGTCTATGTTTCTTGGTTTGATGCGGCGCGGATGGCCAACTGGAT
>JBKDYW010000184.1:0-2401 GCA_046308575.1 Verrucomicrobiota bacterium | reverse complement strand
GTATTGTTCGAGGCGTAGCCCGAGGTCAGTGAAAAGCACCGCCAGCACCGGGTAGTAGGCTCGCGCATTGTAGAGAGTCGTGAAGACGACAAAAAGCCGCGCATTGCGCCCTTTGAAAGGTCCATCGCGATCAAAGAGGGCATTCACAGCGCTGGTTTCTCACGCAATCGCCGCGCGGGCAAGATGATGCTCGTGCAATGTGCGCATGGCAGCTGATCCGCGCTTGCTTCCATGCCCTTGCGGGTTTAGCCCTGCGGCGCGATTTCATGTCACTTTCCTCCTATGCCGTTCCCTCGCCCGCGTTGCAACGCGAGGTGAAGCGTCGTCGTTCGTTTGCGATCATTTCGCACCCGGATGCCGGCAAAACGACGCTGACGGAAAAATTTCTGCTCTACGGTGGTGCTTTGCAACTCGCCGGTAGCGTGACCGCCCGCAAGAACCAGCGTGCGACCACCTCCGACTGGATGGAGCTGGAAAAACAACGCGGCATTTCGGTGAGCTCGACGGTTCTCCAATTTGAGTACAAAGATTGTGTTGTTAATATCCTCGATACGCCGGGTCACAAGGACTTCTCCGAGGATACTTATCGCGTGCTGACCGCGGTGGATGCGGCGGTGATGGTGGTCGATGCGGGCAAAGGCATTGAGAGTCAGACGCGGAAATTGATTGAAGTTTGCCGTCGCCGCGGTGGGCCGATTTTTACTTTCATGAACAAGCTCGACCGCCCAGCGCGGCCGACACTTGATTTGCTAGACGAGCTTGAAAGCGTGCTCGGCATTCATGCGTATCCGTTGAATTGGCCGCTCGGTGACGGTCCGCGCTTCAAGGGGGTTTATGATCGCGAGCACAAGCAGGTGCATCTCTTCGAGCGCACCGTGCATGGCGCCTATCGCGCGCCGGTGTCGGTGACCGGCATCGAGGATGAAAGCGTCAAGGCCGCGATGGAAGAGGCGACTTATCAGCAAGTGTGCGACGAGTTGGAACTGCTCGAGGGCGCGGGTGCGGATTTCGATGTGGAGAAGGTGCTTGCCGGTGAATTGACGCCGGTATTTTTCGGCAGTGCCGCCAACAACTTCGGCGTGCAGATGTTGCTCGATCGTTTCCTTGAACTTGCGCCACCGCCGCTGCCGCGCGAGAGCGACGAGCTCACGATCGATCCAGCATCGGAGGAATTTTCCGCCTTTGTTTTCAAGATCCAGGCCAACATGAATCCCAAGCACCGCGACCGCGTGGCCTTCGTGCGCATTGTCTCGGGCAAGTTTGAGCGCGACATGAATGTGCTCAACACGCGCAGTGGCGAACGCATGCGGCTTGGCAACTCGCAGCGGCTCTTTGCGCGCGATCGCGAAACCGTCGATGATGCCTACGCAGGTGATGTCGTGGGCCTTGTCGGCAACTACGATTTGCTCATCGGCGACACGCTTGCCTCGAAGAATGGCGTGACCTTTCACGAGATCCCGCGCTTCGCACCCGAGTGTTTTTCCTACCTGCACAACAAGAGCACTGCGAAGTACAAGCGCTTCCGCGATGGTCTTCAGCAACTGCTCAAGGAAGGCGTGGCGAGCGAGTTCCAACTGCTCGATGCCGGGCCTTCGCAAGTCCCGCTGCTGGGTGCGGTCGGGCCGCTGCAATTTGAAGTTTTGCAACACCGCCTCGAAGGCGAATACGCGGCGGAAACGCGCATCGAGCAGGCGTCGTGGTCGATTGCGCGCTGGCTCAAGCCAAAGGAAGGTGACCCGCTTGCGCCCGATGCCCGACCCTCGCTCTCACTCGGCGCCACGCTCGCGCGCGATTCGAATGGTTGGCTCGTCGCCTTGCTGCCAAGCGAGTGGGCGATGAAAACCTTCACCGAAAAAAACGAAGACTGGATCATCTCCGAGCAGCCATTCCCGCCACCGGTGGCAGTTTGAAATTTTGAATTTTTTCACCTTTGAAAACTCCGCTTTTATACGAATCCCACTGTCACACGCCGTTGTGCAAGCATGCCTTGGGCGAGCCGGATGAGTATGCGGAGGTGGCGCTGGAGAGAGGCTTCAAGGGCATCACTTTCACTTGTCATTGTCCTTTGCCGAATGGTTTTTCCGCATCGGTGCGGATGGATCCTTCGGAGTTCGACGACTATGTGGCGATGATTCACGGCACGCGTGCGCGCTTTGCCGGGAGGCTTGATGTGCGGCTTGGCATCGAGAGCGATTTTTATCCGGGCGTTGAGCCGTGGCTCAGGGAACTTCACGCGCGTGCGCCGCTGAGCCATGTGCTGGGATCGGTGCATTATCAGGTGAGCGACTATCGCAAACTTTTCTACACCGGCGATGTGTTCAGCTATCAGGAGCTTTATTACGAGCACCTCGCGCTATCGGCGGAGAGCGGGCTTTTCGACACGCTCGCGCATCCGGATTTG
>JBKDYW010000183.1:0-4217 GCA_046308575.1 Verrucomicrobiota bacterium | reverse complement strand
GGCCGAGACAGTGCGGAAAGACCACATTGGCCCAAGAAATCGCCGAATCTCTCAAAAAAGCGACCCTCTACCTCGATCTCGAAAGCGCGACGGATCGGCGCAAACTCACGGATCCAAACGCTTTTCTCGATCCGCTCTCCGACCATCTGGTCATCTTGGACGAGGTTCAACGCGTGCCGGATTTGTTTCCACAGCTTCGGGGCATCATCGACCGCCGACGCACTCCAGGTCGCTTTTTGCTATTGGGCTCAGCGTCCCCACTGCTGCTTCGTCAATCTGGCGAATCACTGGCCGGTCGCATCGCCCATGTTGAACTCACCCCTTTCCGTATTTCGGAAGTCGGAACGAAGAGGCTTTCCCAGCTTTGGCTGCGAGGCGGCTTTCCAGATAGTCTGCTGGCTCCCAGCACTAAGGTTTCCTGCCGTTGGCGTGAGGAGTTCATTCGCACCTTTCTTGAGCGAGACATTCCTCAACTAGGCTTTCGGGTTCCTGCCGAATCTCTTCACCGCTTGTGGCAAATGCTCGCTCACCACCATGGCCAACTCCTCAACAGAAGCCAACTTGGCCAATCACTCGGGGTGACTCCAGCGACCATCGGCCACCATCTTGATATGCTTTCACAAACTTACATGGTTCGAAGCTTGCCGCCATTGCTGCCCAATTTGAAAAAACGATTGGTCAAAAGCCCCAAAGTCTATCTGCGAGACAGTGGCATTCTCCACACACTGCTGGGGCTGGAAACGGAATCTGATCTCCGCGGTCACCCGGTTTTTGGTGCATCATGGGAAGGTTTTGCGCTGGAACAAATCCTCGACCAATATCCAGGTTGGGCAGCGAGTCACTACCGTACAGCAACCGGTGTGGAACTCGATCTCATCCTCGAAAAAGGACGACGACGCATTGCATTCGAGTTCAAGGCATCATCAGCCCCAGATGTAACACGCGGCTTCCATCAGGCGATTGCAGACCTCCAACCTGAACACACCTACATTGTCGCTCCAGTTGAACAATCCTATCCGATTGGAAACGACGTGACGATTCGACCTCCTTGGTGTGAGTGAAGTGATCCCGCAAAAAGGAGCCAGTGGAGCGAGAAGATTCTGGCCAGGGCAAGGCGTTGCGACAATAGAGCGGAGCGACATAGCCGACCCAAATGGTCACCCCTAAGGGCCGCGCCGGAGGCGCGGGCAAAGTGGATAGACATCCACGACTGAGCAAGAACGCAGCCATGAACAGAAGATTCTGCTGTTTGAATCAGATTCGGCGAAGCCGCAAATTTTCCACACTCACCCCCACCCACCGGCTACAGACTTGAGCAAAATGCTCTAAACTTCCAAGACTACATGAGTGGCATACGCAAAGCATGAGAGCTTTGGCCCGCTCATTTGTCACCATTTTGTCACCACCCTCGTTCATGGAGTAGTGTGGGGTGTCAACGGGGAGGTGCTTCGATGCCATAACCCCCTGAAAATAAACATGGTGCGCGCGAAAGGACTCGAACCTTCACGGGGTTGCCCCCACTAGAACCTGAATATGTCTCTAACTCATTCATAATTAACATGTTACGACCGAATATAGCCGATGTTGGCCGCTGATGACCATCAGTTTTTTGATCCATTTTTTTGCCAAGTTGCGAAAAGGAACATCTGAGGCAAACTGGTTGTCACCATTTGTCACCACCCCCGCCCAGCCGCGTTCGGTTGACGTGCCAACATCGGCATGAACACGCCAATACGGTTTGGCTGATGGCCCTAATTGTTGCCGATCGACGACAATCATAAATTGTTGCCGATCGACCTCATTTTTCACTTGTCGTCGTTCGCCAACACTGGCACTTTGATGACGTGCAAATAGGAAACATGCGGGAACTGGCGGCTGCGGTGCGAGCGGAGCGCAAGAGGCTCGGCCTTAGCCAGTCTGCATTGGCCGACAAGGCTGGTGTTGGTCGGGATTGGATTATCGGACTGGAAAAAGGAAAAGCCACGGCGGAAATCGGACTGGTCCTTCGTACACTCAGATCCCTAGGGATCACTGTACAATTGGGTTCGACGAGTGCAGTCCATCCGCCGAGCCGGATTAACCTCAATGAACTGCTTGGCGATCATCTGGAAAAACGATGACCACCACACTCAGCATCATAGCGGCCGGCCAGCGGCTTGGAACAGTAACGCTCAAGGGTAACCGATTGACCCTGCGCTATGAGCAATCCTGGCGGGAGTCGTCCGGCGCATTTCCTTTGTCTGTTTCGATGCCCATGATGACGGCGGAACATTCACACTCCCGCATCGACGCATTTCTGCGGGGCCTCCTGCCCGACAGCGACCAGGTGATTGATCAGTGGGCAAAGCGCTTCCACGTTTCAGCCAAGAACCCGTTCAAGCTCCTTGAGCATGTGGGAGAAGATTGCGCCGGGGCGATTCAATTCATTCCCCCCGAGCGGGAAGAGACTCTGCTCGGCATGGCATCGGAGGAAAGAGTGACATGGTTGAGTGAAGAAGAACTCGCCGGGCGCATCAGGTTGTTGCTTGAAAACCACGGCAGCACCAGAACCAGCACCGACACCGGACAATTCAGCTTGGCCGGGGCACAACCCAAAACCGCACTTTTCCGTGACACGCAAAGCGGTCGATGGGGAGTACCTGAAGGACCGACACCAACCACGCATATCCTGAAACCAGCCACCGGACAATTCGATGGATATGCCGAGAACGAACACTTCTGTCTGAAGCTAGCGCAGCGGCTTGGCCTGCAGGCAGCAGTTTCTTCGGTCATCCAGCCCGGTGCTTATCCGGTGATCGTGGTTCAGCGATACGACCGGGTATTTCAGGAGGGCCGCTGCCTTCGTATCCACCAGGAGGATCTGTGCCAGGCATTGAGCGTGCCCCCTTCGATCAAATACCAGAACGAGGGAGGCCCTTCGGTGAAGGATGTTGCCAAGCTACTTTGGGATGTCTCTTCGGAACCAGCAAAAGATGTCCGTCGCTTCGCGGATGCACTGATCTTCAACTGGCTCATCGTGGGCACCGATGCCCATGCGAAAAACTATTCGTTACTGATCGCTCCCGGATCCCAAGTCCGGCTGGCCCCGCTTTACGATCTAGCGAGTGCCTTGCCCTATCCGGCACAAATCAGCCCACACAAAGCCAAGCTGGCGATGAAGGTTGGCAGTAAATATCGCATCAAGGAAATCGTCCGCCGCCACTGGGAAGATACAGCCAAGGAACTGAAAATTCCGGCCAGCGAATTGCTCGACCGTATGATTGCGCTCGCCAACGCAATGGCGGCGACCTCAGGCGAGGTGGCTTCCGCTCTCCATGCCGAAAATCTCAATCACCCGATAATCGGGGTTTTAGGAAAACAACTATGTGTTCGTGCAGAGGAGTGTCTCCGACTCTTGGATGAATGAGGCTGATCGCATGCTCTTCTGAATTCCTCGAATCGAGCCTTCGCATCCTGCTTCAGACGACACCTCGCCGAATCAGCCCCTGATTGTTTAAACTGGTCACAACCCCCACCCCATCACGATCGGTTGACATGCCAACATCGGCATGGACTCGCCAACTGATTCGCCGCGCACCGAAGATCTCGACAAGCAACTCCTCACCGAAAAGGAAGCCTGTGCCTACCTCCGCGTGAGCAAACGCAATCTCTACTGCTGGCGGATGGCCGGGCTGATCCCCTACTTCAAGATCGGCCGTGCCGTGCGATTCAAAAAAACCGAACTCGATGCCGCCCTCAACACCATGCGGATTAGTTGAGCTTGGGGTGCGATCAATCCATACTCAAACGGACCGTGAAGCCGACGGGCCTCGGCATCGACTTCAAGCTGCCAACCGGTATCCCCGAGGGTGCTCTGAATGCGGGAAGCGAGCGCGGGCTGGAGCTTGCCTTGCACCCACTCACGGCAGTAGTCCATTCGACTTGTTGGAAGGTAAGAAGACGGCGGGCAACGGGAAGCTGGAGAAAGGTGCCCATGGGCTATGTTGATAACTCAGCAAGTCGACGAAAGATTCCCCCAATCCATGCCGGCGCATGCTTGAGGTCCTTGACGATGGTGGCGTGATCGGCGCCGGAGGGCCAATGGTAAAGGTGATAATTGAGAAACTCGCCACCATTGTCGCTGTCCACTCCCAGCAAATCAAATGGCTGGCTTTCCCAGATCGACTCAAGTGCCTCAAAACAGGCTTGTTGCCCGCGGTTCCAAACGGCGCGCAGCT
>JBKDYW010000182.1:0-5873 GCA_046308575.1 Verrucomicrobiota bacterium | reverse complement strand
GGGTGACACGTTCCTCGGCGCGATGGCCGGCTTCCTCGGTGCCAGCGGCAAGCGTTCGTACGACACCCCATTGCTGCGCCAAGCAATCGTGCAAGGCTCGATGCTAGCGTCATTCACCTGTGAGGCTTTCTCAACGCGCCGCCTCGAATCCCTTTCGCCATCCGACCTCACCGAGCGCCTGCGCCTGTTCCGCGAAGCGACGCATTGGTGATCCAAATGCTCAAACGCGCACTCGCAAATCCCGCGCACTCCATAGCAAGTCGGCCGCGGGACGCGCGCTTCCTCGGAGTCTTCGCGCGCCGTCTTTTCGCCTTGGGCTAAATCGCTCTCTCGCGCCGGCGAAGGCTTCGTTGACAAATGCCTTGCTGCCTATCACCGCGCCGTCGGTGAAATACCGCACTCGGCAGCGCAGCATTTCCGTCATGCCAAGATCAGGCAACACGGTGCCGTTTTCCTTCGCTTCCAAGGCTTCCGCGATGTTCATCTGCGGCCTCACAACACCTTTTTCCACGGTCGCCTTTCCATTCTTGCGGCCCAGCGCAAGCCCCATCGCACGCCGATAGACGCGCGAAATTTCTTTCCATCGATCCGCCTCAAAGCCCGCTCCTTGATGACTCATGCACGCTCGTACGAGTCCCGCGCGAGCTTTTTTGCCATTGCCTTTCGGCCCGCCTCCCACCGCTTCGCCATAGCTGCTCCAGCGATATTCGGCGGGATCGGAAACCATCCCCGCGCGAACCGGATTGAGATCAATGTAAGCCGCCATCGTTCGCGCCGCGATGCCGCTTTCGACGATCACACTCTTCTAGCGCTCTTCCCAAAGGGTGCCGCTGCGGTTGTGAGTGCGGTTGAACCAGCGTGTGAAGCGCTGCAACACGGTTTTCATGAACTCGCTCAAGTCGTGCATGCGATAGGTGAAGCGGGCATGGATTTCGGCCACGAGGGCCGCGTTTCCCGCCTTGCGCGCATCGGACAATTCCTTCGCCACCACGGCTACGAAGGCCTCGGTCTGGATCGCGGAGAGGCGTTTCAACAGCTCCACATCCGTGATGCCTTCGGCAGGCATCGGCGGCACTTCCAGCAGGATGTGGATGTGATTGGACATGAGGCAGTACGACAAAATACTGCAGCCCGAGAAATTTTCCTGCATGCGCATGAAGGCCCGGAACTTTTCACGCTCGGCCTGCTCAAACACAAGCCGCCGATCCACCACACGGCTGATGCAGTGATAAATCGCCGGCTTTTCCGCCGAATCCTTCCACGGCGCCAACCATCGCTTGCTGCTCATGCCCCACCAATAACCACAGCCAACCCCGATCGCAAGGGGAATCTATACAATTTGTCTGGGAAATTGTAGAGAGTAAGGACTTTTAAGTGAGGGCTGTTGGATCCTATGGATGGTGCTACCGCTGCTGAGTTGCTTGGTTTTTCGCGGGAGCGTGTGCAAAACATGAGACCGTGGGGCCATGAACATGAAGGGACCATGAACATGAAAATGTGTGCAAGGCAGCGGGCCAATGGCATGTTCATAGCCAGTGGGGCAACCACTCCACCACCCACCACGCACCACTTCGCAGCACATCACTGGCTCACGCCGCCACATGGCCTTCGCCTCACAGCCTTACATCCTCACAAAGGCTTCAGATGCTTGAGGAGATCTTCCGGCGAGAGGAGTTCGGGCAGAATGACTGGATCCTTGCCGGGAACGATGAGCACATTCACAGGAATTGCGCTGCGGCCGAGTTTGCGCAGCGCGGCCTCGATCGCGGGATTCGGATTGGTCTTGTCGGCCTTGAGCGTGGCGACGCGCTTTTGTTTCATGAGCGCGACGACTTCTTTTGTGTAGGCGCGCTTTTTGTTCACCTGACAAGTCGCACACCACTGGGCAGTGAAATCGATGTAGACCGGTCTTTGTTCGGCAAGCAGTTCGGCGACGCGCGACTCGGACCATGGCTCCCATGTGAGGTCCTGCGCCTTGGGTGGATGTGCGAGCCAAATGCCGGCGACCGCTATGACGATGGCAGAAATGCCGGCGACCGTGCGGCAGCGGCGGGATTTGTGGGGCAGGTTCCATCGTCCGTGAATCCATGCCGCGATGGCGACCATCGTGAGGCCAATAATGGGCGAGAGCAAATTTTCCAAACCGATTTGACCGGCGTAGACCCACAGCAGGTAGCCGGCGGTAGCGAAGAGTGGAAATGACATTGCTTGCTTGAAACTCTCCATCCATGAGCCGGGGCGTGGCAGCAATTTCACGAGATTTGGAAAAATCGAGAGCACAAGATAAGGCAACGCAAGGCCGATCGCCATCGCGGCGAATGAGGTGAAAAATTGCGTGGCGGGCAAAGCAATCGCCGCGCCGATGGCAGTGCCAAGAAATGGCGCTGAGCATGGTGTCGCGACGAGTGTTGCAAGCACGCCGGAAAACAGCGAGCCGGCGATGCCTTGCTTCGATTGCAAAGACCCACCGATCGAGGTCGCGCCAGTCCCGATCTCAAAAACACCGAAGAGATTCAGCGCGAGGACAAACATCAGCAACATGAGACCGAGCACTACCCTTGGGTTTTGCAATTGATAACCCCAACCGATGGCCGATCCGTCCGCCGCTTCGCGCGCAGCAAACAAAATGCCGCTCAACACGCCGAAGGAAAGCAAGACCCCTAAGGCAAAGGTCATGCCGTGCAGCGCGACCTTGCGCCGATCGGCGCCCGCCTGCTGCACGAAGCCCATGATCTTGAGGCCGATCACTGGAAACACGCATGGCATGAGGTTGAGGATGAGTCCGCCGAGAAACATTCCACCGAGGATTGCGAGAAATGAAGTGCCGGGTTTTGGCGCGGGTCTGGCCGCGCTTGATTCGATCGGCGTGGCATCGACGCGCAGAGCTTGGCTGCCAAGCAGGATGCCGGAAATTTCGTTGCCTTGTGGGATCACTTGATCGAGCGCGTTTTTTTCGGTGCGCGGCAGGCGGATCGTCCATGCCTTGCCATCACGAGTGATGGAGCCACCATCGCGAGCGGAACGAATGAATGCTTGATCGGGAATAAAGTCGGCGATCTCGGCAGCGTCGCTATTCACACGCAGCACGATGTCATTGCCATCGCTGCTTGCCTGCGGTGTGCCGGAAATTTTTTTCGGCAGCTTCGCGCGAGCCTCGACAAACAGCGGCGCTTGCGATGGATCAATTTCGGCCTTGGCTCCGACGCCGAGCGTAAGAGTGAACGATTGCGTTTCGTTGATGCAGCTCTTGTCGCAAATTTGCCATGCGGCATCAGCTTGGAGCGTAACCTTCGTGCCGGGCTCGAGCTTCGGCGGAGTTTGGATTTCGACAAGAAAGACCGTACTGCCTTCGTAAATGAAACTTTTTCCGAGCAGGCCATCTTTCACCGAGGGCGTGGGCCATTGGATGGGACCTGCGGAAAATCCATCGGGCAGCGACCAGCGGATGGACGGGCCTTCTTCGATGCCGCCCGAGTTGCGATAATAGCTGTGCCAACCTCGCGGGTGCTCGAGGCGCAGCGCGACACTGAAAGGTTTGCCGGCTTCTAGGGTTTTGAGCTCGGAGACCAGCGTGGCTTTTGTCGCCGGCGTGTTTGCGGCGACTTCGAATTGCGCCAATGCCGGGAGGCAAAGCGCGGCGAACCAAACAAGAGCCATGTGACCAATCATGCCGCTAAAGAAACTCAAATTGCGGCCAGTGGCAAACACGCATGTGATTGAGACATAAGACGGAAAGACGGAAGAAACCATAAAAGCGTCGGCAGCATGATTTTCTGCCCTCTTCGAAGTTCGATGTTCATTCATCCCCCGGATTCCACGATATGGGGAATTTGGCACGATGAGTGCTTTTCTATATTTGTCGCGACACTTCAGGCTGTCCGACTGAAATGCCCTAGGGTTAATGGGTTTTCCCGGGGATGATCAGTCGGGCCGCCTTTTTCTTGCGCGTGGCGGAGTGATGCTCTTGGCTGTGGTTCGCGGCCGATTGGCGGTTTGCGATTTCAGAAAATTTTTCAACGATGGCAATCAAGGGACTCGAACTGGCTATGGCCTGCGCAAAAGCGGCCGATGAGGTGAAGGCGGAGAACATCCGCATCTGGGACATGCGCAAGGTGTCGGGGCTCACCGATTACATGATCGTGTGCTCGGGGTCATCGATGCCGCAGTTGCGCGCGATCCTGAACGAAGTTTCGCAACGCGTGGAAGAAGAGCATGGCGTCAAAGCCATCCACCGCGAAGGCAAGGTCGACGCCCGTTGGGTGGTACTCGATTACATCGATGTGATGGTGCATGTGATGCACCAGGAGCTTCGTGATTTCTACGGACTCGAGGAGCTGTGGAAGGATGCGAAGGAAATCCCGATGGCGTGAGCACGGCGAGCGAGGACGCCCGCGCCACATTCCTTACCGATTGGGCGGGCGGAAGCCGGATCTGGACTTCTGTTTTTTGGCGGGCTTGGGTTCCTCGACGGGGACGGCTTCCGGTGGCGGAGGATTGGCGAAGTCTCGAGCGTCGGGTGAAATGTTGTAGCGGCGATCCATGTCGGTTTGCGCGTCGTTGAGCGTTTGGGGATCGCGCACGATCGAGGGTTGTATGAAGACGATGAGTTCGCTTTCGCTGGTGTCTTTGCTCTTGGTGCCGAAGAGCGGCCCGATGCCGGGAATGCGGCTGAGGATGGGAATGCCGCTTTGATTATCTTTGGTGGTTTCGGTGATGAGGCCGCCAAGCACCACAGTTTCATTGTTGGGAACGGTCACGGTGGTGATCAGCTCGCGGTTGAGAATGTCGGGGATTTCATACTTACTGTTACCCGTGCCAACTTCACGATTTTCTCCTATGTCATCGCTGGTGAGGTAGATCTTGAGTGTGATCTCGCTGTTCGAATTGACCAAGGGAATCACTTCCAGTTTCAGCGCCACGTCTTGGTATTCGAAGTTGGTGGATGCGCTGTCACTCGTGCCGGTGGTGTATGAATTCGTCGGCACAGCGAGCCGTGTACCACTGACGATGGAGCCCTTTTGGTTATTGGCGGTGAAAATCGTCGGGCGCGAAAGAATCTTGAAATTCGAGTCTTCTTGCTTTGCGTTTAGATAAACGTTTAAACTATTGCCAATCAAGCCATAGACGCCAAGTCCAGATGTACCAGGTAAACTGCCAACGTTGAAAATTGATTCATCAATATTTGTTGTATCTGGATCATCCTTAAACTTGTCCGACAAAGGAAGAAAAGAACCCACCCCCGAGCCGCCCCTGCCTGCGACATTGCCATTCAGCGTGCGCACATAATCCATGCCGAAGCTCCAGCCGTCGGAGATGCCGAGTTGGCCGAAGACGCAGGAGATGAGGACCTGATCCGGTTTGGTATCGAGTTGGTCGATAAGGCGTTGGACGATTTCGAGTCCGGCCGGTGGGCCTTGGACGACGATGGAGTTGGTGATGTTGTCGGCGACGAGAAGGGTGCGGCCGACGAGAACGGATTCGGGCGCGGTGCTGACCGATGGATCGCTGAGGCCTCCGCTGCCGCCACCGCCGAAGCCACTGCCTGAGCCGGATCCGCCCATGCCGGAGGAATTGCTGCCCATTGTCGAGTTGCGATTGCCGAGGCCGCGGCTGGTGGAGGTTTCTTGGCGGGGTTGGTTTTGCGGGCGGTTGGCATTTTGCCCGCCGCCTTGGGTGCCGGTTTGCCCCCCTTCGCCACCGGTTCCGGAGAAGGCGCGGGTGAGGGCATCGCTGGCGATGGGAAGAAACTCCGAGACCGTGAGGAACTTCAGCTTGCGGCGGAGGAAATTCTTTTCGCTGGTTTCCACATCGAACTCGCGCACGAGGCCCTCGACGAAGAACAGGTCGACCGGGCGGCCCATGGCAAAGATGCG
>JBKDYW010000181.1:0-3688 GCA_046308575.1 Verrucomicrobiota bacterium | reverse complement strand
CGGAAAACCGCAACAATTAGAAACCGATGTACAAAAAGACTATGGATCCAATACCCGTCCGACTGCCCGCCGAACTTCAGGCGCGTGTCGATCAACTCGCCAACAAGATGGCTATCTCGCGATCTGCCGTTCTGCGTCTCGCAGTGCGCCAGTGGCTTGATGCCGCCGAACACTTCGGAACCAATCCGATGTTGCGGGAAGAACCGGCAAGCTACGCCAGCAAGTCTGGTAAGGCAGTGAAAGCCGTCAAAACGCCAAAAGGCAAGGCCGGTCGCAAAAGCGGCCTTGGCGCTTACTAAGGCGACTGACCTGTCATTATAACCATCAACGCCATCCGCAAGGGTGGAACTAACCTCCCACGCCGACAACGGTGTGGGAGGTGTTTTTTTGCCAGTTGCGGATTCGTTGTGGTCGTGCCATCCTCGCGCATGATCCATCGATTGGTTCCTACGCTTTCCATCTTGGCCGCATTCGCACTTCCGCTTCACGCGCAAGAAGCACCTGCGGATGAAAAACCCGCCGCCGAGGCTAATGAGATTCCTGCCGACCTCCTCGACGAAGCGCACATGCGCGAAGAGCTGGGCGTGAATGAATTCACCGCGCCATCGATTTCCAAGCTCTTCGACACGCTGCAGTTTCTCATGCCGCTGCCCTTGGTTGAGACAGAGCGCGTGATGCCCGACCGCATGCCGCTCGATCGCTCCGATCTCGCCATCGAGTTGGGCTTCCTGATCGCCAATGGTTTCCTCGTCGTACAGGCGGAGCAACTCGACAAGGTCGAAACGCTCGCCGCCGACCTCACGCGCTACAGCAAGGCGCTCGGCGCCGGTGATCGCGTGAACCGCCACGCGGCCAGCTTGCTCGACAGCGCGAAGAAGGCCGATGTCGCGCAACTCAAAAAAGAACTCGCCGCCACCCAGCGCGATGTCGAAGCCGAGCTGGTCTCGCTGAAGGACGCCGATCTCGCGCACCTGATCTCGATGGGCGGATGGATCCGCGCGCTTGAGGTCTCGACCGTGGCGGTGGACAAGCAGTTTTCCGAAGAGCGTGCCCGCAAGGTGATGCGGGAAGACATCGCCGATTATTATACCGAGTCGATCGCTGGGCTAGAGCCGCGCATTTCCGAACGGCCGAATTACCTCGCGATGCGCGACCTGCTTGCAGGTCTGCGCTCGGAGATGACCCTTCAGGATGGCCAAGCGCCGACGCCGGAAATGATGCGCGATATCCGCGAAAAAGCGGCACAGCTCGTTGGGCTCGCACTGCAACGCAAGCAATGAGCGTGAACGCGAGGATCGATTGCGGCACGCCTGCCTTGCTGGAATTCCGCGGGCCCGATGCCGTCAGGTTTCTCAACGGACAGGTCACTCAGGATGTCCGCCGGCTCGATGCGGAAAATGCCGCGCTGCCATCGTGCATCACCGATGCGAAAGGCCGCCTGCAGTTCCGCGTGTGGTTGATGAAATCCGCCGATGGCGCGCTGTGGGTCTCGGCACCGGGCGTGGATTCCGAGGCGCTCGAAGCGCGCATCACGCGCTACCTCATCGCTGATGATGTTGAGGTCGCCGACCTCAGCGGCAAGTGGTCACTCGTGCATTTCACTGCCGATCCCGGAGCGGCACCCGAGGGTGTGATCGCGCGTGAGTCCGCACGCTTCGGCGTCGCGGGCACTGATTGGTGGATTCCTGCTGGCTTGGCAGTCGACTATCCGGAATCATTTCTTTTGCTGCAAGGCGATGCGCTCGAAGCCTTTCGCGTTGCTCACGGTGTGCCCGCGTGGGATCGCGAACTTTACGATGGCCTGTTGCCGCCCGAGGCGGGTCTCGATATCTCCGACATTTCCTATCACAAAGGCTGCTACATCGGCCAAGAGGTGATCTCGCGAATCAAGCACGCGGGCAAGTTGAACAAGCGGCTCATTCACGCAAGAGTCGATGCCAGCGTCTCGATGGAATCGGAATTACTCGACGCCGCAGGCAAGCCCGCCGGTGAAATCACCAGCGTTTCGCCCGTCTCATCCGGCGGTAAACGCGACATTATGGCCTATCTGAAACGCGGCGCATCTGAGGTCCACTTCATGAGCCCCGATGGCACGCGTCATCCCGTGGGTACGGAAAGTTAAGCGCGTTGGCGTGCGGTCTGCTTTCGTCTTGTTCTTCGGTCGCAATGAAGAACAATGATGGGAATGAACTTTGATTGGATCCCGCTTGCCGCTGGCGCGACCCATGTTTCGCCGCTGTTTGCATTGCTGACGCTGGTGCTGGTGCTCGCGGTGCTGCTTTCGCTGATCCTGATCCGCGCGCGTCAAAGCCTGCTGGTCGGCTATCTTTTGTGCGGCGTGTTGATCGGCAACTCCGGACTCACTTGGCTGACCGGTGCCGATCATGGTGGTCCGGTGATTCGCGAGTTGGCGGAGATCGGTGTGGTGTTGCTGATGTTCACGCTGGGGATCGAATTTTCGCTCACCGAGTTGCGCCACCTTTGGCGCTCGGCGTTGATCGGTGGCGGATTGCAAGTGGCGATCACTTCGCTCTTGGCTGGCGGGCTTGCGGCCGCGTTGGGATTTCCTGCGGTCGATTGCATCGTGCTTGGTGTCGCGATGGCCTTGAGCTCGACCGCCGTCGCGATGAAATCATTTCAGGATTCCGGTCAGCAAAACAGCCCCGGTGCTCGCGCTGCGCTCGGCATCGCGCTCTTTCAGGACATTCTCGTGATCGTGTTTTTCCTGCTCTTGCCGATCCTCTATCAGGATGGCAGTGGCAATCTCGCGACCAATCTCGGTGGTGCCTTGTTGAAAGGTTTGCTCTTTCTCGCGGGTGCCGGATTGCTCGGCCGTTTCGGCATCACGCCGCTGTTGCACGCGGTGGCGGCGACGCGCAGTCGCGAGCTTTTCACGCTCACGGTCGTCGGCCTTTGCGCGGGCGTTGCCTGTGCCGGTGGTGCGCTCGATCTCTCGCTGGCACTTGGTGCATTTGCCGCAGGCCTGGTGGTGAGCGAGTCGATTTACAGCCATCGCATTCTCGCCGAGATCCTTCCGTTCAAGGATTTGTTCCTCGCGATTTTTTTCATCTCGGTGGGTTTGCTCATCGATCTGCGGGTGGTCGCGGATCAATGGATGCTCGTCCTCGTTGGCAGCGCGTTGATTCTGACGCTCAAGGGCGCGGTGGTTTTTTTCGTGCTGAAAGCCCTGAAGCTTTCCGGCAGGCCATCGCTCTTGGCGGCGGCGGCGCTCTCGAGCACCGGTGAGTTCACGCTCGTGCTGATTGGCAAAGCCGGTGGCTTTCGTCCGCTCGAGCCGGCCACCGAACAAATGCTTCTCGTTTGCACCGCAGTGACCATGGCCGTTGTGCCGACCTTCATGCGAAGCGTGCCGCGCATCGCGAATTGGCTGGAAGGGAAGGGCCTGATGAGTACCCGCCGCAGCGCGACGGAGCAATCAGTGCCATCAGGTGCGATCAAAAAAATCAGCGATCATGCCGTCATTTGCGGTTACGGCCCGGTCGGTCGCGCCCTCAACGAGGCGCTCACTCGCTGCGGCGTCGATACGCTGGTGCTCGAGATGAATGCCGAAACCGTGCGACACTTGAAGGCACAGGGTCAGGCGGTGCTGTTTGCGGATGCGACCCATGTTGAGGCGCTCGACCTTGCGGGCATCGGCCGTGCACGCCTCGTGGCTTTCACCTTTCCG
>JBKDYW010000180.1:0-18734 GCA_046308575.1 Verrucomicrobiota bacterium | reverse complement strand
GCGCGCCCTCAAGCGAGTCACATGCCAGCATCAGGGTCTCGAGCGCCAAATTCTCCACGGGATCAATCGATTATCTGAATCGCAGACACATCGTTGATCATGACCGCCGGGCTCGACAAGTTCCCTTGCATTTCTTTTTTCACCTCGCCTGAGGCGCGGATCTTTTTGCCGACGAATGCCGCGAGTTCCGACTTCATTGCATCGGGCGAGCCTTTGCCCAATCGGATGCCGATGCGCGACGACTCCGGCTTGTCGCCGCCAAAGAACACGAGGTAGAGCGTCTTGCCCGATTTCGACTGATCAATTCTTCCCGCCGGTCCTTCGACTGTGACTTTGCGCCGGACCTGTTCCAGCAGCCTTGGATGATTGTCCCATGGGATCACCTCGGTGGCGGGGGCATCGAAGGCACCGGCCACGATCTCGGTTCGCGGCTCCGGCTTTTTCTTTTTTGCGGCGGATTTCTTCGCGCCGGATTTGTCGGCCTTGAGATAGGCTTTGGGTTTCTTTGCATCCTCGCGCGACTGCTTCACTTGATACGCGTAGCCACCGAAGGCGATCGTGCCGAGCATGAGAAAAAGATTCACCCAAAGCATGGCTCTGACGGGTCGCTTTGCCTTGCGCGGCATGGGCTGTTTTCCCTTCGGCTGCGGTGGTGCCGACTTGCGAATGGGTGCGTGGGTGGAGGATTGCAAGAGCAGCGAAAGTTTGCTTCGCGCTTGCGCGAGAGTTGTGGATTTCGGCGCAACACGAAGCCATTCGATCCAATGGACGAGCCCGGAAAACTTCACATCGCCATTCGCGTGCGGCACACCGTGAAGCAACTGTGAGGCAAAGCCGGAAAGCGATTTCAAGTCGCCATCCGTTTTGGAAATGCCCAGCCATTTGAAGGGCGAAATGCAAAAGACATAGTCATGCTCCTTGTCGGAATTGCGCCGCAGCATCGTCGCCAATTCCGTTTCCACCCACAGCGCTTCGCGCCCAAAAGTTTGTGAAAGCCACAACGATGCATCGATCGTGGCAGCGAGCAATTTCAACACATCATCCACACCCAGCGTGGCGCGCGCATGAAGAACTTCGAGCGTCTCACCATCGATCCACTCGGTCGCGATGAAGGGAAATCCATCGACATCGTCACAGCCTCCGCCCACGACCTTGGCTAATGACTCGTGCTTCACGGAACACAGATCAGCGAGCGAATCCTCATAGGCTTTTCGGCCCTCGGCATCGAGCCCGCCATAGCCCCTGCCGAACGGAAAATATCGGCGCAGCGTGACGGTTTGGCCGGTCTCGGCATCGGTGGCGCGAAAGACCACTCCGTTGTGGCCCTGTGACATCATATCCTCGATCAGGTATCTCTCTGTCATGGCGTGCTCGTTTGCTTCGACGACAGAGCGGCGATATTCATTCACCCACAGCGTGAAAAATCCGACATTTGCAGAATTGTAAGGATTTCTTAAGCTTTGGACTCAGAAAACCCCTGCAATGCCCATGACAACTGGCTTTGAGGAGTCTTGCTTGGGGCTTGATTTCCAGTATGTCGCGATTGCGCCAGTCGAGTGTCCCGATAAATTTCTGAGGCGCGCGAAATTGGTCGCTTTTGTCCGAAGCATTTTCCAATCATCGCGCGGAGCTCCTCCCCATGGCCCGCAAGAAGACCATATTTTACGAAACGATCGAATACATCGGCCCGCGACCGCAGCTGCAAAAGCGTCGCAACCGGGTCGGTGGCTGGGTGATCGTCTCGATTGCGGTGGTCATGGGTTTTTGGTTTGGTCGCCCGCTCATTCCGAGTTTGCGCGCCACGCAGCAGAGCGCGTCGGTCGAGCAAGTCGGCGAGGCTGTTTCCCATCTCGAAAAGTCGTCACTGCCCGGAGCACAACTCGCAACCTCAGCGCTCGAGTACTCGAAACGCGATATCTCTTACGACCCGTCGTACTACAAAATTGGATTTCCGATGGGCGATGTGGCGGATGACAAAGGCATGGCTGCGGATTTGATTGTGCGTTGTTTTCGTGGCATCGGCATCGACCTGCAAGCGCAGGTGCATGATGACATGAAGGCCCACTTCAATCGTTACCCGCAGTTGTGGAATGCGGCCGGGCCCGATACTCACATCGACCACCGCCGCGTGGCGAACCTTCAGCGTTTTTTCGAGCGCAACGGCGAATCACTCAAGCCGTCGCGGCATGCGATGGATTATGCGCCGGGCGACATCGTCGTGTGGTCGCTTGCCAGTGCGGAAAAACACATCGGCATCGTGGTGCCGGGGCCTGAAGGCAGCACTCATCAGCCATGGGTCGTCCACCATCTTGATGACAAGGTGAGATGGGAAAATGTGCTCTTTGATTTCAGGATCGAAGGCCACTATCGCTATCACGGCAAGAAAGCCGAGTGATTGTACGATCGTGCGCGGCTGCGATCACCACGGCGGCAGGCCCAGCATTTCCGGCAACGCCTCACGCGGACGCCAAGTCAAAATTTCCGGCTCGCCCTCTGTCACGAGCACCGTGTGTTCGAAGTGTGCGGAGGGCTTGCGATCTTCGGTGATGACCGTCCATCCGTCTTCGAGAATGCGCACAGCGCCGACACCGGCGTTGACCATCGGCTCGATGGCCAGCGTCATGCCCGGCATGAGCACGGGAGTTTTTCCCTGCGGGCGGTAATTTGGAATTTGTGGCTCTTCGTGAAGGCGGCGACCCACGCCGTGGCCGACGAATTCGCGCACGACGGTGAAGCCGCGCGGGACAACAAATGCCTCCACCGAACCGCAAAGATCAGCGAGACGGCGGCCGGCGCGCGCGTGGGAGATCGCTTCGAAAAGTGACTGTTCAGTGGCTGCGAGAAGACGCTTGGTTTCGAGCGGAATGTCCCCTGCTGCAACCGTCGTTGCGTTGTCGCCAATGAAACCACTCTTGATGATACCCACATCGATTTTGACGATGTCGCCCGGCATGATTTTGCGGGTACCGCCGATGCCGTGCACGACTTCCTCGTTTACCGAGATGCAGATGTGACCGGGAAATCCGCGGTAGCCGAGAAAGGCGCTTTTGCAATCATGCTCGCGCATCAGCTCCGCGGCGAGGCGATCGATCTCGCCCGTGCTGCGGCCGGGCGCGACCTCACGAGCCAGCGCCTGGAGAATCGATGACGCGATCGAGCCAGCCTTGCGCATGAATTCGATTTCGCGCGGCGACTTGATGGGGATGCGGGTTCTGCGGGACACCTGGAAGAGTCGGGGTATAGTGAGAAGCAGGCGTTTCACGCCGGTCAGGATGGGTTGATGAAATGTGCGAGAATTTTCGCCGCCACCTCATCCTGCGGAGCGGTAGCATCGCAAGCAAAAAGCCGATTCTGGTCGCGATAATGCGCGATGACCGGCAGCGTGAGTTTTTCAAATTCCTGGTAACGCTTGCGGAAATTTTCTTCGCTGTCGTCAGCGCGCGATTGCGCCACCTGTCCGCAGACTGGGCAAAGCTTGCCGTCACGCAGTTGGCGAATCTGGCCGGTCCAGCGGCAATCGGGGCATTCAACGCGCTGGCTGATGCGCTCGAGAAGCACATCGAAGGGCACTTCAAGTGAGAGCGCGCAGTCGATCGCAAGGCCGCGTTGCGATAGCCACTCATCCAAAAAAACCGCCTGCGGCAAACTGCGCGGGAAACCATCGAGCACCCATCCGCCCGATTGCTTGGCAAGCCAATCGGCGAGGATGCGGCACATCAGGTCATCGGGCAGGTAATGACCGCGGGCAAGAATTGGTGCCGCAGTTTTTCCGAGCTCGGTTTGATTTTCGACCTGCTCGCGCAGCACTGCGCCGGTGCTTAGGTAGCCAAGACCAAGGCTTTCGGCGAGCCGTTTGCCTTGGGTCCCTTTGCCGGATGCCGGCGGGCCAAGCAGCACGATGCGCAGAGGTCTGGCCGCGGGATCGGTCAATGGAGCTTGTTGTAAATGTAAGCCGTGATGCCGAAGACGATCAGCACCGCAATCACCGTCCAAAGATAAACCAAGGCCGTCCGTGATGCCGTGTTGCCACTGGGCCCGAGGCGGTCATACCGGCTCTTGAGTTTCCCTTTGCGAAGGAAACCGTCGTAATGCTTTTGCAGCAACTGGGTTTCGACTTGGCGCATCACCTCGAGCACAACGCCAACCATGATGAGCAACGAGGTACCGCCAAAGAACTGCAGCACCAGCGAGCCGGGTGGAAGTCCGACCACCTTGCCCGTGAGCACTGGCAGCACGAAAAGCGCGGTAAGGAAAATCGCACCGGCAAAGGTGAGACGGGTCATCGTGAAATCGAGGAAATCGGCGGTCGGTTTGCCGGGACGCACACCGGGGATGTAGCCGCCATTGCGCTTGAGATCTTCGGAGATCTGCGAGGGTTGGAACATCATCGCGACCCAGAAGTACGAGAAGAGGAAAATTCCAAGTCCGCCGAGCGCGTAGTACCAGAATCCGCCGCCGACGAGTTCACCGTAGAGTTTGGTTGCCCAGGGCTGACCCGCAAAAAACCACTGCAGCATCATCGGCGGCAGCGAAAGCACCGCCGAGGCGAAAATGATCGGCATCACGCCGGCGTAATTGACCTTTAGTGGAAGGTACTGCGTCTGACCGCCGAATTGTTTGCGGCCGACCACGCGCTTGGCGTACTGCACTGCGACGCGGCGCTGGGCTTGGGTGATTGCGATGGTTGCGGCGATGACGAGCAGGAGAAGCACGATCATCACGACCATCATGATCGCGTTGTATTTGCTCACACCTTCACCGGTGACGAAGTATTTCCACGCTTGGATCAACGCGCCGGGAAGAGCGGAAATCACGTTCACCGTGATGATGATCGATGTGCCGTTGCCGATGCCTTTTTCGGTGATCTGATCGCCGATCCACATCAGCAGGACTGTGCCGGCCACGATCGTGACGACCGTGAGGAACATCCATGTGTAGGAGGGATCGGGAACGAGGTTTCCGAATTTCTCGATGCCGGCCATGTAGGGAATGTTGCCCGGGCTGGTGAGCGACTTCGCGACGAAGAAACCCTGCACGATGGCGATAGCGATCGTGATGTAGCGGGTGTATTGGGTGATTTTTTGGCGTCCGCCATCTTCACGCGCGAGACGCGAGAGCTTCGGCACGACCGCGGTGAGCAACTGCACCATGATCGATGCCGAGATGTAGGGCATGATGCCGAGCGCGAAGATGCCTGCCTGTTGGAGGCCACCGCCGGAAAAGACCGTGAGCAGTGCGGTGATGCCACCGGTTGGGCTCTTGGGGTCCTGCAACTGAAGGTGGTCGAGCCATGCCTTGATGACTGTGGGATCGACGCCGGGCAGCGTGATGTGCACACCGAGGCGGATGATGACGATCAGTGCGAGGGTGAAGAGAATGCGGTCCCGGAGTTCCGGGATTTTCCAGGTGTTGGCGAAGGCGGAAATCATGGGGATCTCAGGGAAATTCGTGCTTGGGTGGTGACGCAAGACGAGGAAGCGTGATGGCGCTTCCCCGTCGGAGTTCAGAAAATGTCCGGCAAGGAATCGATCGATCAGGCCTTGATGCTGCCACCGGCTTTTTCGATCTTGCCACGGGCAGAGGCGCTGACGCTATCGACATCGATGGTGTAGGCCTTTTCGACTTCACCATCGGCAAGCAGCTTCACGCGGTCGCAGCGACCGTTGAGAAGGCCGGCATTGCGCAGTGACTCCTCATTGATGAGGGCACCTGCTTCGAAGCGGGCATCGAGATCGCCAACATTGACCACGCCGGTTTTGTCGCGGAAGTCGAAGTTGTTGAATCCGCGCTTGGGAAGACGGCGGTGAAGTGGCATCTGGCCGCCTTCGAAACCAACGCGGGTACCGCTGCCGGAGCGGGCCTTCTGACCTTTGTTGCCTTTGCAGGCGGTCTTGCCGTGGCCAGAGCTCTCGCCGCAGCCGAGGCGCTTGACGCGATGCTTGGCTCCGGGGTTGGGGCTGTAAGAGTGGAGGTTCATATCTTGTTCTTATGTTAGATTGGCTGAATCAGGCGGATCTCTGAAATCAGATGGCCTTTTCCTTTTTCTTTTTGCCGCGGCCCGAGAGAATCTGATCGCGGGTGCGGAGTTGCGAGAGTGCCTTGAGGGTAGCCTTGACCACGTTGGCGTGGTTGGACGAACCCATCGACTTGGCGAGCACGTCGCGGATGCCGACCGCTTCGCAGACGGCGCGAACGCCACCACCGGCGATGATACCCGTACCAGGAGAGGCAGGCTTGAGAAGCACCTTGCCACCGCCGAACTCGGCGTAGATTTCATGCGGGATGGTGCCATCGACGATGCTCATTGGCTTGAGCACCTTGCGGGCGCTTTCGCTGGCTTTCTTGATCGCATCGGCGACTTCGTTGGCCTTACCGAAGCCGAGGCCGACCTTGCCGATCTTGTCGCCGGAGACGACGAGGGCGGAAAAGCTGAAGCGACGGCCGCCTTTGACGACCTTGGCGCAGCGGTTGATGAACACGACCTTTTCTGCAAGCTCGTTGCCTTCGGAGTCGGTAGGTGCCTGACGCTCTTCGCGCCTTGGACCGCTGCGACCGCGACCTTGACCGCCGCCTTGACCGCGGCCTCCTTGGTAAGCCTGTTGCGGGGCTGCAGCCTCGGGGGCTTGGGCCTCTGAAGTCACTTCAGGGGTTTCGTTTTCTGGAATCGTTACCATGATGGGATGATGGGCAGGTCGTTGGATTAGAATTGGAGGCCACCTTCGCGGGCTGCGTCGGCGAGGGCTTTGACTTTACCGTGGTAGAGGTGACCACCGCGGTCGAAGACCACATTGCTGATGTTGGAGCCCTTGGCGCGCTCGGCGATGAGCTTGCCAACCTTCTGGGCGCTTTCGACATTCGACGAAGCCTTCTCGATCGACTTGTCGAGGGTCGAGGCGGCGACGAGGGTACGACCGACGGTGTCGTCGATGACCTGGGCGTAAATGTGCTGGTTTGAATAGTGGATGGCCAGGCGTGGGCGCTCCGAAGTTCCGCTGACCTTGCGGCGGATGCGTTTGTGGATGCGCTGGCGGATCGACTTGCGTTTGATGATGCTCATGTTGCCGTGATGGTAATGGATTATTTGCCGACGCTCTTGCCTTCCTTGCGGCGGACTTTCTCATCGGCATAGCGCACGCCCTTGCCCTTGTAGGGTTCCGGCGGATAGTAGCCGCGGACCTCGGCGGCAAACTGTCCGACGAGTTGTTTGTCGATGCCCTCGACCTTGATCTTGGTGTTTTCGTTCACCGTGACCGTAAGGCCGCTGGGGATGGGATGAAGAAGCGGGTGGGAGCGACCGAGTGAGAGGTCGAGATCCTTGCCTTTGACCGCGGCGCGAAGACCGACGCCTTGGATTTCGAGGTCCTTCACAAAGCCCTTCGAAACGCCGATGATCATGTTGTTGATCAGGCTGCGTGCGGTGCCGTGGAGGGCCTTGAGTTGGCGGGTCTCGGTGTTGCGTGAAACCGTGACGGCGCCTTCCTCGGCCTTGAGTGAGATGCCTTCAGGCAAGCTGAAGTCGAGTTTGCCTTTGGGGCCTTCGACAACGACATTGCGGCCGTCGAGTTTGACGGCGACTTTTTCGGGCAGGGAGATTGGTTTGAGTCCGACTCGTGACATGGTGATGTTTTCCTTTCGCGAGTAAGTGGTTTACCAGACGTTGGCGAGGAGTTCGCCGCCGAGTTTCTGACGCTTGGCATTGCCGCCGGACATCACGCCTTTCGAGGTCGAAAGGATGGAGATGCCGAGGCCCGACATGACGCGTGGCACTTCGTTGGCGCCGACATAGTGGCGACGGCCGGGAGTGGAAACGCGCTTGAGATCGGTGAGGACCGGGCGGCCATCGACGAACTTAGGCTTGAGCTTGAGTTCGGTGCGCTTGCCGGTGACGACCTCATAGTTCCAGAGGTAGCCTTCTTCGGTGAGAATGCGGGCGATGTCCGCCTTGATTTTCGAATAGGGTGCGGTGAATTCCTCGTTGCCGGCGCGGCAAGCGTTTTTGAAACGCGTGAGGAAGTCTGCGATGGGATCGGTGAGAACAGCCATGGTGGGGATTCCTTGTTAGGTGCTTTAAGTGGTTTCCTTGGTTCAGACCGCGGCGGCCTCGGTGGATTCGGACGACTTCTTCGCGTCGCGGAAGGGCAGGCCAAGCTCGGTGAGCAGGGCGCGTCCTTCGGCATCGGTCGGAGCCGAGGTGACGAAAATCAGGTCAAAGCCGATCTGGCGTTTGATCTGGTCGATTTCGATTTCGGGGAAGATCGATTGGTCCTGGATGCCGCAGGCGTAGTTGCCGCGACCGTCGAACGATTTCGAGGAAATTCCGCGGAAGTCGCGGATGTTCGGCGAGGTGATGTTGATGAAGCGATGGAGGAATTCCCACATGCGGGTGCCACGAAGCGTGACGCGTGCGCCGAGGACTTCACCTTCGCGCAGCTTGAAGTTGGCGACGGCCTTCTTCGAGTAGGTGAGCGATGGGCGCTGACCGGTGATCTTTTGGATTTCGTTGACGGCGTCGTCGACGGCGACCTTGCGGTCGGGGGCTTTGCCCATGCAGGAGGTCACGACGATTTTCTCGAGGCGCGGAACCTGATGGGGATTGGTGTAGCCGAGCTTCTTGGTGAGAGCCGGCACTACCTTGTCCTTGTAGTGTTGCAGTAGCGGTGTTGTTTTCATTTTGTTTTGCGGGTCAGCGCGGTTTTGGTTTGGCGCTTAAGCGCGGGCGGAAGCGATGCTTCAGCCCACTTTCTTGACGTTGGAGATGTGAACGGGACCGTCGATGGTGTTGATGCCACCGCTGGGGTTGGCTTCGGTCGGCTTGGCGGCTTTTTTGAGCGGGCGTGCGCCTTCGACGACGACCTGGCCCTTGGCGGCGTTGACGAGCAGCACGGTGCCGCGCTTGCCCTTGTGGTTGCCGGTGATGATTTCGACTTGGTCGCCTTTTTTGACGTGAGTCTTGATTTGGCTCATGGGAGTGGGATCGGTTCGAAGTTGGTATTGCGGATCAGAGCACCTCGGGAGCGAGGGAGACGATTTTCATGAAGGCCTTCTCGCGGAGTTCGCGGGCGACAGGGCCGAAGATGCGGGTACCGCGCGGGTTGTTGTCCTTGTCGATGATGACGATCGCGTTCGAGTCGAAGCGCAGGATCGAGCCATCTGGGCGACGAATCGGGAAGGCGGTGCGGACCACGACGGCCTTAACCACGCTGCCCTTCTTGACCGAGGCGGTGGGGATGGAATCGCGGATGTGGGCGGTGATGACATCGCCGACACAGGCGGTGCGGCTGCGCTTGCCGAGCACGCCGATCATTTTTGCGCTGCGGGCACCGGTGTTGTCGGCGACGGCGAGCATGGTTTCCATCTGAATCATGGCAGTAAGGTCGAGTGGGGTGTGAAAATTGAGGGGTGGGATCGGCGGATGCCGTTGAAACGATTAGTGGGAGAGCACTTCCTCGAGCGACCAGCGCTTGAGTTTCGAAAGCGGGCGGGTTTCGACGATGCGGACGCGGTCGCCGATCTTGGCCTGGCTGTTTTCGTCGTGCACGTAGTACTTCTTCGAGCGCTTGACGATTTTGTTGAAACGCGGATGCGGAACGCGCGCGACATGCTCGACGACGAGGGTCTTGTCCATCTTGTCGGAGATGACCACGCCGACGCGGGTTTTGCGGATGTGGACTTTCGAGTCCGTGGAGGTTTCGCTCATAGTAAAATGGGGATTGGCGTTGGTGGCGTGGATCAGGCGGATTTCGCGGCGTTCATCGCGGTGAGAACGCGGGCGGTGTCGCGGCGCACTTGTTGGATGCGGGCGGGGTTTTCAAGTTGGCCGACGGCCTTCTGAAGGCGGAGGTTGAGGGCTTCCTGCTTCAACTCGCGGAGGCGGAGTTGGAGTTCGTCGGCGGTGAGTTCGCGGATGTCTTTGGCTTTGGCCATGGCTCGGTGAGTGGTTGGGTGATGGATCAGGCGTGCGGATTGCGGGCAACGAGGCGGGTGCGGATGCCGAGTTTGTAGGAGGCGAGGCGCATCGCTTCTTTGGCGGCGGATTCGGGCACACCGCCGACTTCGAAGAGCATGTTGCCAGGGCGCACGACAGCGACCCAACCTTCCACGGCGCCCTTACCTTTACCCATCCGTGTTTCCGGCGGGCGCGAGGTGATGGACTTGTGCGGGAAAATGCGGATCCAGACTTTGCCTTTTCTTTTCAGCGAACGGTTGATCGCGATACGGCAGGCTTCGATCTGGCGGTTGCTCATCCATCCGCGGTCGAGGGTTTGAAGTCCGTAGTCACCGAACGCGACGGTAGTTCCGCGCTGGGCATTGCCGGCGCGGCTTCCGCGGTGGCTTTTGCGGAACTTCGTTCTTTTGGGCATCAAAGGCATGGCAGGGTCCTCCTAGGGAGATTAATGGTTGGTTAAAATTTCGGGATGGGCTCAGTTTCTGTTGCTGGGGCGGCGCTCGCCACCACCTCCGCGCGGGCCGCGAGGTCCACGCTCACCGCGATCGCCGCGGTCACCTTGAGGTCTGGCGGAAGCATCTTCTTCCTTTTTGTTGACCCAGCATTTCACGCCGATGATGCCGTAGACCGTGCGGGCTTCGGCAAAGCCGTAGTCGAGCGGCACGCGCAGCGTTTGGAGCGGCACTTTGCCTTCGCGGTAGCCTTCGGCACGGGCGATGTCGGCACCGCCAAGGCGGCCGGCGCAACGGAGGCGGATGCCTTCGGCACCAAACTCCATGGCGGTTTGCAGCGCGCGCTTCATGGCACGGCGGAAGCTGATCCGGCGCTCAAGCTGCACGGCAATTTGCTCGGCGACCAACTGAGCATCGAGCTCCGGCTTGCGGATTTCGATGATGTCGATCTTGACCTGGGCACCTTTGCAGAGGTCGGAAATTTCCTTGGTCATCACTTCGATTTCCTTGCCTTGGCGGCCGATGATGAGGCCGGGGCGCGAAGTGTGAAGGGTGACGCGGACGCTGTTCCAGGCGCGCTCGATGACCACGCGGGCAAGGCCTGCGTTCTGGAGCTTGCGCTTGAGGTAGCCGCGGATCGACAGGTCCTCGTGGAGCTTGTCGGTGTAGTCTTTGCCGCTGGCATACCACTTCGAGCGCCAGTCCTTGTTGACTGCGAGGCGGAATGCGATTGGATTTACTTTTTGGCCCATGTTTACTGAGGGGTGGGATTGTGAGGGATGATTAGGCTTGTGGTTCCGCGGCTGGGGCGGCTTCGGTGGTGGTCTCCTGCTTTTCGGCGGCCGGCTTGCGCGGTGCCTTCTTGCGTTTCTCGGGAGCGGAGCCCACGAGGGTGATGGAAATGTGGCTGCTGTGGCGGATGATCGGGCCTGCGGATCCCTTGGCGCGCGGCTTGAAGCGGCGGAGCGAAGGAGCCTTGCCGATCACGGCTTCCTTGACGACCAGCGAACCAGTATCGAGGGAGAAATTGTTTTCGGCATCGGCGATGGCCGTCTTGAGGGTCTTGCCGATGAGCTGCGCGGCCTTCTTCGGGGTGAAGGTGAGGATGTCGAGCGCGCTCGATACAGGCAGGCCTTGAATTTCGCGGGCGACATCGCGGGCCTTTTTGGGCGAGAGGCGAACGAATTTGGTGGTGCTTTTGACTTCCATGGGAGGCGGGCGTGAGGGGTGTTACTGCTCTTGAGCTTGTGTTTCGAGATTGGCGAGGTCGCCGACTTTGGGTGAGTCCGCGGCGTTGTTGAGGGTTTCGACAAACAATCCGCTGACGCCCTTGCGGACATCGGCGAGAATGGCTTTTCCGTAGGTTTCCTGACCGCGCATGAGGCGGAAGGTCATGCCGATTTTCGCACCTTGGCTTTCGCCAATGTTGAGAACCAGCATGCCGCTTTCCTGATCGTGGCTGACGATGCGGGCTTGCTGCAGGGTGCCGGACCGGATTTCGGGACGGGGCTTCTGGCGGAGACCAAGGGCGGCGTCAAGCTCTCTTAGCGAAGTTTCGATGCGAAGGCGCGCATCAGGATCGGAAACGACCGCTTGGCGGAGGAAATCATTGACCGCTCCGTTGAGGCGGACGGCGGAGGCCTCGAGGCGCGTGATGCGTTCGTTGGCGATTTGGAGATCGGCGGCAGCTTGCACGAGGCGGTCATCGCCACCGTCGAGAAGGTTCTTGCCGAGGGCGGCGAGTCTTTCGCGGACTTGGGCGAGTTGCGCGGCCGATTGTTTTTCGCCGCGGTTTGCTTCGGCCAGGCTTTGCTGGAGGGTTTTGTTCTGCTGTTGGAGCTCGAGAATCGCCTCCTGCAATTGCGCGGCACTGGCGGCCTGGGCGCGACACATCCCGGCGGTGGCCGCGAGCCCAAGGGCGGCGGCAACTGCCTTGTGAAGGAATGTGTGGCGTGAGGACATCGTGCTGCGGGTGCGCTTGGCTTACTTCTTGCCGATACCGCCGTGCTGGCGGAAAATGCGGGTCGGTGCAAACTCACCGAGTTTGTGGCCGACCATGTTTTCGGTCACATAGACCGGCACGAAGGTTTTGCCATTGTGGACGGCGAAGTTGTGACCGACGAAGTCCGGGGTGATCATCGACTTGCGGCTCCATGTCTTGATGGGCTTGCGGTCGGATCCGGCATCGGCGACGGCGTCGATCTTGGCGAGAAGCTTTTGATCGACGAAGGGGCCTTTCTTGAGTGAGCGTGGCATGGAATCGTTGCTTGGTTAAAAGTGAAAGGTTGGGCGGGCGTTACTTCTTCTTGTGGCGGGACTCGACGATGAAGACGCTGGTGGTCTTCTTGTGGTTGCGGGTCTTCTGGCCCTTCGCGTGACCCCAGGGGCTGAGAAGGTGCTGGCGACCACCACCGGATTTCGATTTGCCCTCACCACCACCGTTCGGGTGGTCGACGGGGTTCATGGTCATGCCGCGGACGGTTGGGCGAACGCCCTGCCAGCGGGTGCGGCCGGCCTTGCCCGAGGTTTCGTTCATGTGGTCGCGGTTGCCGACTTGGCCGATCGTGCAGAAGCAGCGGTCGTTGAAGCGGCGAATTTCGCCGGAAGGCATTTTCACGAGTGCCCAGCCGCCATCGCGGTTGGAAAGCACGGCGAGCTGACCGGCGGCGCGGGCGACTTTGCCACCATTGCCAGGGATGAGCTCGATGTTGTGAATAGATGTTCCGAGTGGCACGGCGCTGAGCGGCATGGCATTGCCGGTCTTGGGAGCGACATTGTGGCCGGAAACCACGGTCGAGCCGACTTCAAGACCGAGCGGCGCGAGGATGTAGGACTTTTGTCCGTCCTCATACTGGATCAGCGCGATGCGGCAGGTGCGGTTCGGATCGTACTCGATGCCGATGACCTTGGCTGGGGCGTCGTGACGGCCGCGCTTAAAGTCGATGAGACGATAGTGACGCTTGTGACCACCGCCGATGTGACGGCAGGTGATGCGGCCGGTGTTGTTGCGGCCACCCGAGCGCTTGAGCGGAACCAGAAGGCTCTTCTCAGGCTTGCTCTTGGTGATCTCCTCGAAAGACGGGAGATTCTTGTAGCGTGCGGAGGGGGTGATTGGCTTGAAATTTTTCAGTGGCATGACTCGCGGAACGGTGAGGTGTTGCGATTGGAACTGCGGGTTGGCGTCGGCTTAGATGAGGTCGAGGGATTCGCCTTCCTTGAGCCGGACGATGGCTTTCTTCCAATGGTTGGTACGACCGGCATCGGACCGGCGCTTGCGGCGGAGCTTGCCGTCGTAGTTGGCGGTGCGGACTCCGGTGACGGATTTTCCGAACAGCTGTTCGACAGCTTGCTTGATTTCCAGCTTGTTGGCCTTGCGGTCCACTTCGAGGGTGACCTCGTTGTTGGTTTCCTGGAGAAGGGCGGCCTTCTCACTGAGGCGGACATTCTTGATGACCTGGTAGATGTCTTTCATGATCGCGGGGTAGGGTCCGGGGTTCAGGCGGTGCGCTGGGCGAGGGTTTGAACGGCATCACCCACGAGGATGACGGAGTTCGCGAGGAGGAGTTGTTCGACGTTCACATCCGAACCGGTGACCAGTTGGGCCCATGCGACATTGCGGCCGGCGAGGTAGGTGGAATCGTCAAACGAGTTGGAAACGACGAGGATCTTGCCGGGGTTGGTGACGGCGTTGATCGCGGAAACGAAGGACTTGGTCTTGCCATCGGCGATCGAGAACGAGTCAACGACTTTGATTTTTTCGCCGCGGACGAGGTCGCCGAGGACGCGGCGGAGGGCCAGCTTGCGGACGGTTTTGGAAACGCTCTTCGAGTAGTCGCGAGGGCGAGGGCCGAAGACCACACCACCACCGACGAAGATCGGGGCGCGCTTGTCACCGTGACGGGCGTTGCCGGTGCCTTTCTGTTTGTAGATTTTCTTGTTGTTGCCGGAGACTTCGCCACGGGTCTTGGTGTTGGCGGAGCCGGAGCGGCGGTTGGCGCGGTAAGCGGTGACGAGGTCGTGCACGGCTTGACGGCCTTTTTCCGGGCCGACCAACACAAAATTGGCGGCTTGGGCGTCTTCAATGGTAAGGGACTTGGCGGACATGGCTTGGTGTCTGGTGAGGTTTCAGGGGCCGGTAAAAAATCAGGCCTTCTTCTTGGCCGGGCGGACGGTGACGTAGCCACCTTTGGATCCGGGAACAGCGCCGGAGATAAGGATCACGCCATCTTCGGGGCGAACGGCGACGACCTTGAGGTTTTGAACGGTGGTGCGGGTGGTGCCCATGTGACCGGGCATCTTTTGGTTTTTCCAAACGCGACCGGGAGTCGAGCGGCAACCGATGGCGCCGGTACGGCGGTGCATCATGGAGCCGTGGGTCATCTTGAGACCACCAAATCCGTGGCGTTTCACCGCGCCTTGGAAGCCGCGGCCTTTGCTATCGGCGATGACGTCGACCCATTGACCGGCGCTGAAGAGCTCGAGGCCCGGATGTGCTTCGGGAGTGGCTGCGCCTTTTTCAAAGCGGAACTCTTGGATGAAGCGCTTTGGCGTCGAGCCGGCTTTCTTGAAGCGGCCGAGGTCGGGCTTGGAAACGCGTTGTTCCTTTTGATCGTCGAATCCGATTTGAAGGGCGGTGTAGCCGTCTTTCTCCACGGTCTTGACCTGGAGGATGGCGTTGCCCGAGACATCGATGACGGTCACGGGAATCATGGATCCCGCCTGTTGATCGAAGAGGCGGGTCATGCCGATTTTTTTACCGAGGAGGCCGAGTGACATGGCTGAAAAGTGTGGGGTGTTGGAGTCTGGGAGAGAGGAAATGATGGGGCGGATGCTCAGATGCGGATCGTGATGTCGACGCCGGCGGGGAGGTTGAGCTTCTTGAGTTCGTCGACGGTGCGAGCGGTGGGGTCAACGATGTCGAGCAGGCGCTTGTGGGTGCGGATTTCGAATTGTTCGGCGGACTTCTTGTTCACGTGGACCGAGCGGTTGACGCTGAACTTTTCGATGCGGGTCGGAAGCGGAATGGGGCCGGCAACGCGAGCGCCAGTGCGTTTGGCGGTCTCCACGATTTCTTGAGCGGAGCGGTCGATCGCGCGATGATCGAAAGCGCGGAGGCGGATGCGGATTTTCTGGTTTTCCATGGTGGAGCTTGGTTGACGGTTGTTTAGTTGTTCTTCAGGGCGAGTGATCAGCCTAAGCGGTCGCTTACGATCTCTTCGACGATATTGGATGGGACCTGCTCGAAATGCGATGGGGTCATCGCATAGGAAGCGCGGCCGGATGAGAGGGTGCGTACGGCGGTCGAGTAGCCGAACATTTCCTTGAGAGGGACATTGGCGCGGACGATGGCGAGCTTGCCTTTCGACTCCATGTTCTGGATTTGTCCGCGACGGCGGTTGAGGTCGCCCATGACATCGCCTTGGTAGTCATCGGGGGTGGAAACTTCCACTGCCATGATGGGCTCGAGCAGGATCGACTTGGCCTTTTTGAAGCCGTCCTTCATCGCGAAGATGGCGGCCATGGTGAAGGCGTTTTCGTTCGAATCCACATCGTGGTACGAGCCGTCGAGGATCTCGACATGGACATCGACCACCGGGTAGCCGGCGATGATGCCGTTGCTCATGGCTTCGTTCACGCCTTTGTAAACGGCGTTGATGTATTCCTTGGGAATCGTGCCACCGATGACCTTGTTCTCGATGGTGAGGCCCTTGCCCTTTTCGTTGGGCTTCATGGAAAGGATCACATGGCCGTATTGGCCGCGGCCGCCAGATTGTTTGACCAGCTTGCCTTCGCCACCGGCGGCGGTGGTGATGGTTTCGCGATAAGCGATTTGTGGAGCGCCGGTGTTGGCGTCGACCTTGAACTCGCGGCGGAGGCGATCGATGATGATCTCGAGGTGGAGCTCGCCCATGCCGGAGATAATCGTCTGGCCGGTTTCCTCGTCGGTCTTCACATTGAAGGTCGGGTCTTCCTCGGAAAGGCGGCCGAGTGCGAGAGCGAGTTTTTCCTGGTCGGCCTTGGTCTTGGGCTCGACGGCCATGGAGATGACCGGTTCGGGGAAAGTCGGGGGCTCGAGCACCACATCGTGATTCATCGCGGCGAGCGTGTCGCCGGTCGTGACATTCTTGAGGCCGACCATCGCGGCGATGTCGCCGGCGTAGCAAGCGTCGATGTCCTTGTGCTCGTTGGCTTGGATTTGGATCAGGCGACCTACGCGCTCACTGCGGCGGGTGCGCGGGTTGTAGACCGTGTCGCCTTTGCGCACGACCCCGGAGTAGACGCGGAAGAAAACCAATTTGCCGACGAACTTGTCGGCCCAAAGTTTGAATGCAAGGGCAACAAATTTCCCGTGATCGGTGGTTTCCACCTCGATGCGGGTTTCCTCGTTTTCGGGGTCCATGCCGATTGCGGCAGGGATGTCGAGCGGGCTTGGGAGGTAATCCACCACCGCGTCGAGAAGGTATTGCACACCCTTGTTTTTGAAGGCCGATCCACCGGCCACCGGGATGAGCTTGTTGGCGATGGTCGCGCGGCGGATGCCTTGCTTGAGGTCCTCGAGAGTGACCGTTTCCTCCATCAGGAATTTTTCGCCGACCGTTTCATCGACATCGGCAACGGCGTTGAGCAGCTCGTTGTAGGCCTCGTCGGCAATTTTCTTTTGCTCGGCATCGAGTTCCTTGACGGTGTAGGTCGAGCCAAACTTGTCGTCGTCGGAGAAATAGACCGCCTTGCGGTTGACCACATCGATCTGGCCCTTGAGGTTTTCCTCGGAGCCGATCGGAATAAGAATGCGCACGGCATTGGCACCGAGTTTTTCCTTCACTTCGCCGAACACGCGGTCGAAGTCGGCACCGGTGCGGTCCATCTTGTTGACGAACACGATGCGCGGCACATGATACTTGGTCGCTTGGCGCCAGACGGTTTCGGTCTGCGGTTGGACACCGGCGACGCCGCAGAACACGACGATCGCGCCATCGAGTACGCGCAGCGAGCGCTCCACCTCGGCGGTGAAGTCCACGTGACCGGGGGTGTCGATGATGTTGATGCGTTGCTTTTGCTCGGGGAAAAGCTTGAAGGTCCCCTCCTCCACGCGCTGCCACCATTCGGTGGTGACGGCGGCGGATGTGATGGTGATGCCGCGCTCGCGCTCTTGTTCCATCCAGTCGGTCGTGGCCGAACCGTGGTGCACCTCGCCGATCTTGTGGATCATGCCGGTGTAGAAAAGAATACGCTCGGTGAGGGTCGTCTTGCCCGCGTCGATGTGCGCCGCAATCCCGATATTACGGGTGCGTTCGAGCACATGTTGGCGTTCTGGACTGTTCGGATTCACGAGAGAGTCGCGCGGTGGCGCGGAGGTGGATTAGAAGCGGAAGTGGGCGAAGGCGCGGTTGGCCTGGGCCATCTTGTGGACATCGTCGCGCTTGCGCACGGCCGCGCCTTGGTTGTTGGCTGCATCCTTGATTTCATTGGCGAGGGCCACATGCATCGGCGTGCCTTTGCGGTTGCGGGCGTAGGAAACGATCCAGCGCATCGCGAGCGACTCCGAGCGATCGGCGGCAACTTCGAGCGGCACTTGATAGGTCGCACCACCGACGCGGCGTGACTTGACCTCAACGCGCGGCTTCGAGTTCTCGACGGCGCGGGTGATCACTTCGAGCGGATCGACGGTGTCGATGCCTTCGTTGGCGCGATCGATCGCGGCATAAACAATGCGTTGTGCGAGAGAGCGCTTGCCATCGGTCATCACCTTGGAAATCAGGTGACCGACGAGGGCGCTGTCGTAACGGGGATCGCGGCGATCCGGCTTGGTGAAAACTCGCTTGCGGCGTGGCATGGCGTGGGTGGGCTGGGGGTTGAGTGGTTGAAATTACTTCTTCTTCGCGGGAGCGGCGGCGGCACCGGCCTTCGGGCGCTTGGCACCGTACTTCGAGCGCGACTGGCGGCGCTTGTCGACTCCGAGGGTATCGAGCGATCCGCGGACGATGTGGTAGCGCACACCGGGAAGGTCCTTCACCCGGCCACCGCGAACGAGAACGATCGAGTGCTCCTGGAGGTTGTGGCCTTCACCGCCGATGTAGGCGATCACTTCAAATCCGTTGGTGAGGCGCACTTTGGCCACTTTACGGAGAGCCGAGTTCGGCTTCTTGGGCGTACGGGTCATCACCTGAAGGCAGACTCCGCGGCGCTGGGGACAATTCACGAGAGCGGGCGACTTCGACTTTTCGGCCGGAGTGATTCGTCCCTTGCGAACGAGCTGGTTGATGGTCGGCATGATTTCCTGCGTGGTTCTGGTTGTGCTTGGGACAAACCGGAGCAACGACGAGGAAACCTCGTTG
>JBKDYW010000179.1:0-3606 GCA_046308575.1 Verrucomicrobiota bacterium | reverse complement strand
GGGCGGGCGCATCGAGTTTTCACCGGGCCGATACGATTTCCGCCTGGATCGGGCGATTGAGAAGTATCTTTTCGTGAGCAATAACGACGAGGGCCTCAAGCGCATTGCGTTTCATCTCGAGGGTCTTTCCGAGGTCGAAATAGACGGGCAGGGCGCTGAGTTTATTTTTCACGGTTTCCTGATGCCCTTTGCCGTCGAGAACTGCCGCGGGGTGACGTTGCGGAATTTTTCGATCGATTACGCGCGGCCATTCCATAGCGAGGGCGAGATTCTGAAAGTCGAACAGGATGTCGCCAAGGGTGCCGAAGGCCTCGTGTTCGAACGAAACACTCACGAGCAATCGGACGCCTACCCGCCCTGTCGAATGGCCGCATCACCATTCCTGCTCGAGCACTGCTCGCAAGTTCGATCAGCGGCCTGCTCCGACGCCCACCCCTCCCTCTCATCATCATGACACCCACCGCCTATACCCTTGCCCGTGAAACTTACGCCGCCTTAGGCGTCGATACCGAAGCCGCGCTCACTCGCCTGGCCGCCACGCCGATCTCCCTGCACTGCTGGCAGGGCGACGACGTCGGGGGCTTTGAAAAGCCCAACGCCACCCTATCCGGCGGCGGCATCCAGACCACCGGAAACTACCCCGGCAAAGCCCGTACACTCGACGAGCTGCGCCAGGACCTCGAGCTCGTCTACAAGCTGCTTCCCGGGCGCCATCGCCTCAATCTCCACGCCATTTACGGCGACTTCGCAGGCAAACTCGTCGACCGCGACGCAATCGAACCCCAGCACTTTGCCTCATGGGTGGAGTGGGCTCAGGCTCGCAACCTCCACGGGCTTGATTTCAACCCGTCTTGTTTTTCCCACCCCCTAGCTGCGGACGGCAAGACCCTGTCGCATGACGATAAATCCGTTCGCGATTTCTGGATCGCCCATTGCGCGGCGTCCCGACGTATCGGTGCCTCTTTCGGTAAAACCTTTGGCACCACGACCACCACCAACATCTGGATTCCGGATGGCTCCAAGGACACGCCGTTCGACCGCTCCGGCCCCCGCCAGCGCCTTGCTGCATCGCTCGACTCCGTGTTTGCCGAAAAACTTTCCGCCACCGACCACTGCGACGCCGTCGAAAGCAAGCTCTTCGGCATCGGCGCCGAATCGTACACCGTAGGGTCGCACGAATTTTACCTCGGTTATGCGATCAAGCGGGGCGACATCGCCTACTGCCTCGATGCCGGCCATTTCCACCCGACCGAATCCCTCGCCGACAAAATCGCTTCGGTCCTCCAGTTCGCGCCGTCGCTCCTGCTGCACGTCAGCCGCGGCGTGCGTTGGGACAGCGACCACGTGGTAACTTGCGACGACGCCACCCGGGCCATTTTCGAAGAACTGGTACGTGGTGACTACCTCGGTCGCACTGCGATCGGCCTCGATTATTTCGATGCCTCCATTAACCGCATTGCCGCCTGGATCATAGGCACCCGCGCCGCCCAAAAGGCCCTACTTGCTGCACTCCTAGAACCCTCGGGGTTGCTGCGCACGGCTGAACAAACCGGCGACAACGCGCTGCGCCTAGCCCTTTTCGAGGAAAGCCGTTCATTGCCGCTCGGCTCGATCTGGGACGAGTTCTGCCGCCGCGCCAACGTCCCCGTCGGCCTCGGCTTCATGACCGAAATCAAGTCCTACGAACGCACCGTACTCGCCCGCCGTTAAACGTTAAAACGTATCCTCCCCACTCCCTCTCTTTTCTCTAATAAAATGCAAACCTACTCCTTCGTTAACTTCTGCTGGGACGACGCCAAAGCCGCTTCCCTCGATCTCGTCGGCCGCTTGATCTACCGCTCCAACCTGCTCGGCAGCGACCAACGCATCACCAACACCGGTGGTGGCAATACCTCAGCCATGGTCTGGAACGCCCGGACTATCCCGCCATGCCAAGCGCCTCATCATCATTCAAGCTGCCCCTCCAATGCTGAACGAAGGTCTTCAATATTTGACAGAAGTCCGAAATCTTTCTTTGTTAGGCGTCTCGCATGAATGAAGCGTTTTTCAATTCGGCTTGCGCGAGAGGATGACATCCAGACTTTGGAGGTTCTCATTCCGCTGTCCGTTCGCACCTTGCAGGCACCCTTCTAATCGTCCGCGCAGATGGAGGCAGCACTTGGCCCCGTCTTCGGCGTGGACCGCCCAAACCCGCCGAGCGTTTCAGGGAAGAGTTAAGGAGCATCCGATCGAAGAGCTTGGCCTGCCCGAAACGAATTTATAGGTTACACGAATCGGGTAATGTTCTTTGAAATGCAATCATCGAACACTCTGTGGTCTCTGTGCATTCTGTGGTTAATTCTCCTGCATTCGATTCTTAACGAGTATCCGCGTGCCGCCAAACTTGAGGCGCGCAACCGAACTTCATTTTGAAGGCGCGTGAAAACGCACTCGCACTTCCGAATCCACATTGTTCGCCGACGCTCTCCAATTTGATCGCGGGGTCCGACATGAGCTGCATGGCCCGCTGGAAGCGCATCTGGTCCATGATCTGGTTTGGAGAAGCGTGCAGCACCTGGTGAAAAAGCCTTCGCAGGTGAGCCGTCGACACTCCAACCGCTTGCGCCATTTCCGGCAGAGCTGGATTCTCCTCCATCCGTTTGGCGTACCACACAATCGCGGCGTTCACGCGGCCCTCGTTGTAGTTGTTCGCGACCTTCTCGGATTGGAGGGCCTCGCACGCGACCAGGCTCAAGGTCAACAGCGCATGCTCATAACAAATCATCATGCCGGGTGCGGGGCGCTTCCAATATCGCTCGACCTTGCTAGCCATTTCGCGGATTTGAAGAATGCTGCGCCGATTCAACTCGATTTCAATAAACCCTTGGGGGTTGAGCAGGTGCGTCAACAATTCTGGCGCGGATTGGAAATGGAAGACCGCCACCTCCGAGGTTCGGCCTTTTTCTCCCACCCATCCGTGCGTGTGTCCGGGCGGAAAAATCCACAGGCAGTCGGCACGCAACGGCTGCGCCCCCTCGGGCAGTGAAGGGGCGATCTTTCCTTTCAATGCCACTTGGAATTCCCATGCCCGGCGGGACTGCAAAGCCAGCGGGTTTTCCGCGTAGCGGCGCTCACCTGTTCCGAGGTAAATCAGCATGTTTCAAGGCTTTGAAAATGAGCGAAAATGTCAAGCGAATGAGTCCGCAGGCTATTCTCCAAATCGTAGAAATAGCGTAGGGTTCTATCGTCATGGACAACCCCACCACCTATGCAATCGTCGGTCTCGGCGGCCGTTCCCGCATGTATCTCGAAGCAATCGGCAAAACCTTTTGCGACATCTCGCGATTGGTCGCGCTGTGCGACAGCAACGAGGGCCGGCTGAAGCTTGCGTCCAAACTTCCTTGCCTCGAAGGTCAATCCCTCCGGCTTTATTCCGATGCCGATTTCGACCGCATGATTGCGGAAACGAAACCCAAGACCGTCATCGTCACCAGCCAGGATTCATTTCACGACACCTACATCTGCCGGGCGATGGAGCTGGGCTGCGATGTGATCACCGAAAAGCCCATGACGATCGACGCCGAACGGGCGCAGCGGATCATCGACACGCAGAAGCGCACAGGTCGC
>JBKDYW010000178.1:0-5926 GCA_046308575.1 Verrucomicrobiota bacterium | reverse complement strand
GGGCGGGCGCATCGAGTTTTCACCGGGCCGATACGATTTCCGCCTGGATCGGGCGATTGAGAAGTATCTTTTCGTGAGCAATAACGACGAGGGCCTCAAGCGCATTGCGTTTCATCTCGAGGGTCTTTCCGAGGTCGAAATCGACGGGCAGGGCGCTGAGTTTATTTTTCACGGTTTTCTAATGCCCTTTGCCGTGGAGAACTGTCGCGGGGTGACGCTGCGGAATTTTTCGGTCGACTACGCCCGCCCTTTCAGCAGCGAGGGCGAGATTCTGAAAGTCGAGCAGGACGCCATCACGGTGCGATTTTCCGAGCATTACCCGTATCGGATCGAGGGAGATGAGTTAGTCTTTTTGGACGAGGATGGAATCCGTTACCCGTGGGGTCGGCTGCTTGAGTTTGATCCGGTGAAGCGGGAGCCGGCCTACATGGCCCTGGACTACTGGGGGAAATCTTTTGTCATCAGCGGGATGATCCCGGCGGACGAAAAAGGATCGTTTCTCTCGGCTTTCCGCGCCAGCGATTGTGGAGACCGGTGCGTGCGAGTCGAAGTCCCGGGCATCCATGCGACCGTGGGTAACGTGATGTATTTCGGTCCTGATCACCGCCGTGTGCCTGGGGTTTTTCTCAAAGATTGTTCGGATGTCACGATCGCCGATGTGACCATTCACCACTCGGGAGGCATGGCGGCAATCGCCCAAAAATGCGAATCGCTCGCCTTCACAAACTACCGGGTCCTCGCGAAGGAGGGAACAGGGCGCATCGTGAGCGCGACAGCCGATGCCACTCATTTCGTCAATTGCACGGGAAAGATCCGGCTCGACCGATGCCGGATGGAAAGCCAGATGGACGACGCCACGAACATTCATGGCAACTATGCGACCATTGACCGCATTGCGGGCCCGCGCTGCATCGAGCTTCGCTTCATGCATTCGCAGCACGCGGGATTTCCACTGCTCGCAGCCGGAGATTCGGCCGCATTTTCCGATGGCCGAACCTTGCACCCATTGGGCGGCGCGGCCGTCTGTGCAGTGAACGTCATCAATCGCGACCTGCTCGCGGTGCACCTTGCCAACGATCTGCCGCCGGGCATCGTCCCAGGCACCCTGGTCCACAACGCCGGAGAGGCAGCTCCCGAGGTCGAGATCACGGATTGCGTCTTCACCGGCAACCGTGCGCGAGGGATCCTTTTGGGCTCCGCAGGCAAGACCCGCGTCGCGGGAAACATCTTCCACAATCCCGGCGCGGCGATCCTTCTCGAGGGCGATGGCAAAACTTGGTTCGAGCAGGCGGCGGTGAGAGATCTCACCATCACCGAAAATCGCTTTGAGAATTGCAACTTCGGAGTCTGGGGAAATGCCGTGATCGAAATTTCCTCTCCGCATCTCGACGAGAATGGCCTCGGCGAACGTTGCCATCGGAACATCACGATCGTCGGGAATGCATTCGTTTCCTTTGACGGGACGCCCCTGCTTGTCGCCAAGGGTGCCGAAGGCCTCGTGTTCGAACGAAACACTCACGAGCAGTCGGACGCCTACCCGCCCTGTCGAATGGCCGCATCGCCATTCCTGCTCGAGCACTGCTCGCAAGCTTCGATCACGCTGGACACCGATGGAAACCGCATGCCGGGCGATGAAAAACGCGAGGATGCCGTATCCTCTGTGGATGCCCTGTGACCGTCTGAACAACCCAGCGCCGCCTCCTCAAGAGACCGGTCCACCTTGTCTGATGAAATGCCGGGTGAAGCGGTGTCCGGCATGGCGAGGCATGCACACTCTGGTGATCATCGTCCGCCCGATTTCCTGCACTCGTTATTTGCGGCCGCGTGGCCCGGGCGTCCCCGCCCGGAGCCTTCAACCATAAGTTAGTCCCGATTCCTGATCCTACGCAGCTTGTTTGTTCTGGTGCTAAAAAGCTGAAAGAAGATGAAGAAGTGTCAGCTCATTCACGCGGACCTTTGGGGACAAAGGTCCCTGCCTTTTTGCGATCCAAGGCGAGGCCGCCGTCCTCGAAGCCACCCTTCGCACCGCCGTCTCAAGACTCATCGGCTGGTGAGTCGTGGCGGCGCTTTTCAAGCGCCATGCCGATTCTCACTGCCCGTGAAATGGTAGGACCAAATAGAAACGGCGTGGCGCAGAGCGTGCAAGAGCGCGACAAGAACCTTGGGGGCAATAGTTTGTTTCGAAGCGAGGAACGCATCGCCACTGAGAAGCGCTACCTCAAGCGCAAGTGGAAGGCCCACATCCGCCTCGAAAACTACAAGAGCCAGGACCGCGTTTCGATGGACGCACCACGCCGCCAATCCGTGAAGGTCTGAAAAATGGTGATCAATACTGCTTTCCGCAAGTGTTTCACTGCGAGACCATGGTAGACCATGAGTTATCACCTCAACACGATACGCGGATATTCATTCCCAGCGGTTTCCAGCGCCATGCAGAAAGCCATTCGGCGCGGCGATGCCAAACTTGCCGGCTACTGGGCACTTGAACTTTGGGCCAGTGGATTTGGTCAGTATGTCTGGCGGCGCTTGCTCACTGTGAGCGCAGAAGACTGCTGGGGAATCCTCACGGCGGAAACAAAGGCCCTGCACGACAGTTACACCGAGATCAATCAGCATGTGCCCAAAGGAAAACCCAAGGGGCGCATCTTTATATCCAAAGCGGTCATCCTTCTCTGCATGGCCAAGAAGAGCCGCGATGCCGACCATCTTCAAAACTTTGTCTATGACCAGCAGGCCGGGCTTGATGCTGCCACGCTGACCGACGAACTCGAACAGGCGGGTCAATACGTTCCCATACCCGACTACGCCTATGACTGCCACACGCCGCAGGGCCGACGGATGGGCAAAACCAAAGCCGAGTTTTTCCGCCAGGAGCAAGATGCGCTAGCGCCCTTCATTCCCTGCCTGTTCGACAACCTCATTGATTCTTAACCCCCAACCACTGAAATCCCCATGGGCATACACCTGATGCAACCCCGCTTCCCGCTGGGCAAAATATTCGCCACCCCCGGTGCTATCGCGCTCGATGTCGACCTGACCCAATACCTGCGGCGCCACCACTGCGGTGATTGGGGCGAAGCACTCTGCGACGAGGATCGAAGGACCAATGATGAAGCGCTCGACGACGGGTTCCGGCTATTGAGTTGCTACCGCACACCCGCAGGCGACCGGCTCTACATCATCACCGAACACGATAGGTCGACGACGACGATCTTGCTGCCGAGTGAGTATTGATGCGGCTCAGAGAAATGGATTGATTACACGAACTCCCGCGTAGAGTTGCCCGTGGTTGAGATCTTCGGAATAGACCGTTACACAACCGAGTTCCGATGCTGCAGCTATGATTGCGCTGTCCCAGTATGAAATCTGATAACGTTTCTTGATCTCAAGCGCTAACCAAAACACGGATTCGCTCACAGGGAGTACGGGATAGCTTTCGAGAGATTCTAGGATTCGCACCACCTTATCTTCCGGGAGTTTGAACTTCGCCGTGGCGTTGACGTAAAACTCCGCAAGCACTTGGACGGAAAAACCGCCGCCATCCCGAGCAAGCAAGTCCCTTGCCACAACCCGCTTTGCTTTTTCCTTAGCGGTGCCAGAAGCAGCATAGAGGAGTATGTTCGTATCGAGGAAAAATTCAGCGTGCATTGGCATCGGAGCGACTGAGACGATTCTTGGCGACGAAAGCAGGAAGCTTGTCCATTTCGGCAAATAGCTTCTTGGCTCGATCCCGAGCCTTCACCTGCTTTTCGGCAAGGATGTGCTCCAGTCCTTGCAGCACCAGGCCACGCAAAGTGGTGCGACGTTCGGCAGCGACGATCTTTGCCTGATGTGCTACATCGTCGGGGATCTCGATGGTGGTCTTCATGTCCCGTAAGTACGGCAATAAGGCTCACTTGTCAAGCCGTCTGTTTAATCACTTCACCGTTCAATTCACTCGCTCCATGGAGGTCGAATCGTCACCTTGTTTCCAATGGGGTAGGACTGATCAACTGGAGCGACGATGTAAGTGTGTTCAGGTTGGAGGTCTGCAATCGCCTGATGGAAGCCGCGCGTGACATCTGGGGCTGACGATGCCTTGAACTCGAATGCGATGCGGCGTCGTCCTTTTTCGAGGATGAGATCGAGTTCCACACCGGTTGATGTACGGTAGTGACTCGCTGCCCAACCTGGATACTGGTCGAGGATTTGTTCCAGCGCGAAACCTTCCCATGATGCGCCAAAAACCGGGTGACCGCGAAGATCAGATTCCGTTTCCAGCCCCAGAAGTGTGTGGAGGATGCCACTGTCCCGCAGATAGACTTTAGGGCTTTTGACCAATCGCTTTTTCAAATTTGGCAGCAATGGCGGCAAGCTTCGAACCATGTAAGTTTGTGAAAGCATATCAAGATGATGGCCGATGGTCGCTGGAGTCACCCCAAGTGATTGGCCAAGCTGGCTTCTGTTGAGAAGTTGGCCATGGTGGTGAGCGAGCATTTGCCACAAGCGGTGAAGAGATTCGGCCGGCACCCGAAAGCCGAGTTGAGGAATGTCCCGTTCCAGAAAGGTGCGAATGAACTCCTCACGCCAACGGCATGAAACCTTGGTACTGGGAGCCAGCAGACTATCTGGAAAGCCGCCTCGCAGCCAAAGCTGGGAAAGCCTCTCCGCTCCGACTTCCGAAATACGGAAAGGGGTGAGTTCAACATGGGCGATGCGACCGGCCAGTGATTCGCCAGATTGACGAAGCAGCAGTGGGGATGCTGAGCCCAATAGCAAAAAGCGACCCGGAGTGCGTCGGCGGTCGATGATGCCCCGAAGCTGCGGAAACAAATCCGGCACGCGTTGAACCTCGTCCAAGATGACCAGATGGTCGGATAGCGGATCGAGAAAAGCGTTTGGATCCGTGAGTTTGCGCCGATCCGTCGTGCTTTCGAGATCGAGGTAGAGGGTCGGTTTTTTGAGAGATTCGGCGATCTCTTGGGCCAATGTGGTCTTCCCGCACTGTCTCGGCCCGGTGAGAACCACGGCTGGAAAATGAGCCAGGCACTCGTTGAGTTCAAGGGTTGCGCCACGCTTGAAAGGTTGCATATCGATAGTTTGACTATTAATTTACAATGTTCAAGGCAATTTGTGCGGCCCTACTCAACGCGCCCACATTCAATGGCGAGTGTTGGCGGGCCGAACGCGACGATTCCATTCGTGCCCGCGCCGACCGTACGGCATGCGAATTTGTTTCACCCATCCTCAGTGGCAGCGATGGGGTGCAACACCTCATCGAATTCGTCGAATGGGCCAAGGCCATCGATGTCAATGTCAACGCAAGCTGCGGTTGTCACATTACCGTGGGGACCGTTGCGGAGAAAGATCGCGGAGAACGGTCCCTGCCAAGACAGCTGGATCAGAATGTTCCAGCTACGGGGAAGAGGTCGAATCGTCATTTTTCCCCTGATCTCCAATGATCTAGCCCCCAATTTCCTTCCATGCCTCCCCAAATTTGTGGCTTGCGGGGTCATGGCTTTGTATTTACATTCGCCTTAATCGAGGTCGTTTGAAACCCTATTCTTATGAGAATTCCTTATCGTCAGCCCCCCAGTCGCAGGTTAACCGGCTACAGCTTGGTCGAGGTGATGGTGGCTGTGGGCATCGTCTCTTTTGGCATCATCGCCATGGTGAGCATGATGCCGAGCGGCCTGAGCACTTTTCGCAACTCGATGGACCGCTCGATTTCTTCCCAGATCGCCCAGCGGATTGTAAATGAGGCGCGGCAGACGGATTTTGCAACATTGACGAATTTTACAGATAATTCGACCACCAGTTATAAGTATTTCACCGACGAGGGAGACGAAACAACCATCGGGGCGGCGAATCAGATTTATGTGGCCCGGGTCGACATCGTCAAACAGGTCAGCGTTCCGGGTGCCAGCATCCCAAACCAAAACATGGC
>JBKDYW010000177.1:0-3016 GCA_046308575.1 Verrucomicrobiota bacterium | reverse complement strand
TATGGCTCCTTGCCAGGCCCGAAGTCGTCGGGGTACTCGCGGACGATGGTGGTGTTGGCGCAGAGCTGGCCGGTGGCATGTTTCAGCTCGACGATGCGAGTGTACTCCTCCTCGTTCGGGTAGTTCACTTGCATGGCGGGCTGCCAGAAGCCGGGTTTGCCGGCGATCGCCTCGCGCTTCTTGAGCTCATCCGGGCCGAAGGATTCGTTCTCGAACCTGAGCGAGCGGTAGGGGAGTTGGCCGAAGCGATTGTCGAAATACTCATCAATAGGACCGGTGTAGATCATGCGATCGTAAGAAAGATAGGGAAGCAGCTCACGGTAATCGGTCTTGAGTACGATTCGCAGGCCATCACCGCAGGCATCCACCATTCTCTCGAACATTCGGGTATAACCCGCCTTGGGTAGTGCTTGAAACTCTTCACGAAGGTAGCGGTCGTCGCGATTGGTGCGGATCGGTATGCGCCCACAGACGCTTGCATCAAGGTCCTTGGGATGCCGCTTCCATTGCTTCAGCGTGTAGCCTTTGAAAAATTTCTCATAAAGCTCCCAGCCGACTTGCGAGATGATCACCTCCTCGGAGTTGGCAGGATTCTCGATGGGCACGCGTTTTTCCTCCAACCACGCCTCCATCTCTTCGCTGGTGGATTCGCGACCGATGATTTGCTCGAATGTGTTGAGATTGATCGGAAACTTCCAATATGCCCCTCCTGTGTGGGATAGAATCGTGTATTCTACCGGATGCCATTCGGTGAATTGCGACAGATAGTCTTTGATCCGTGGCGAATTGGTCCGGAAGTAATGTGGTCCGTATTGGTGAATCAACACCCCGTGATCATCATATCGGTCGTAGGCATTGCCGCCAATGTGACCGCGTTTTTCAACGATTAGGCACTTTTTCCCATGCTGCGTGCAAAGCCGTTCCGCGGCGGTGAGACCTGCAATGCCAGAACCGACAATGAGGTAATCAAAATTCCAGGACATGAGGAGAAGGGAAGAGGAAGAGGTGAAGCACTAAATCTTAAATTCTAAATTCGAAACGGAAGAGACTGAACCGCGAATGAACGCCAATAGACGCGAATGGGGAGAGGGAGAAATGGTCGCGCAGAGTCGCAGAGGCGCGGAGGGGAGAAGAGGAAGAAGATTTTACCGCGAAGGCGCGAAGGGCGCGGAGGAAGAAGCACGAAATCCGAAACGGAAGAATATGAAGATGCGGCTTCTGCTCTTGCGTCTTATGTCTTCAAGTCTTCTGTCTTTTCTCTTATCTTGAAACTTGAAACTTGAAACTTGAAACTCGCTTTCCGTTTCGGAAGAGGTGCGCGAGACGCCCACTCTCCTTGAAACACGGGCGAGCCGCCCGTGCCCCTCTTTTGAAGAGGTGGCTTTTTCTTCGATCTGCAATCTACGATCAGCTATCTACAATCCGTCTTCTCTGCGTTCCTTGGCGACCTTGGCGGCTTGGCGGTGAATCTTTATTGCATTTTCCTCGCGGCGATGATGCCGATGCCGGCGTTGCAGCCGAAGTGGTTTTTTGCTTCGGCGCTTTTTGGATCGATGGATTCGCGGACTTGGTTTTGATCGTCGATGACGGTGAATTTTTCAATTTCCCAACCGTCGGCGAACCACGAGATGAGGGTGGAGGCTGCGAAGATGCGGTGGGCGTTGAATTCGATGCGCTCGGGTCCGATGGGCGTGGAGAGGTAGAGGATGCCGCCGGGGCGGACCATGCTCTTGAGTTGCTCGAGTCCCCGCAGATGGCCCATGGGATCAAGCGCGTCGCCATAGCGGCCGAGCCCGAAGTGCTCGATGCTGTGCAGACAGGAAAGGGAATCGGTGCATTCGATCCACCGAGCATCGAGCGCTTGCATGAGGTCGACCTGGTGAAAGACGATATTCGGCACAGGCATGGGCTGCGGGCGGATGTCGAGTACCTCGACTTCCCTGAAGACCGAGAGCGAGCCGATGAAGCCATCGAGCCGCGAGCCGACATCGATGTGCCGCAAAGGCTTGGCATCGTGGATCCAGCTGGCGACTACGCGATCCTGGTAAAAGTAAGCGCCCAAGGAACCGCTGCTTTCTTGCCACTCGGTGATCATCGCCAGCTCCTTGCCCCATGGCATGAGCTCCGCGCCTTCCATGCGGCGGAAGGCAGCGCGGTCGCGCATGAAGCGCGGCCAATCGCGCAGAGCGGCGAGGATCCGGCGCGGGTTGATGCCGGAGTTGCGGAGGAGACTGCAAAGAAGTTTCAAGGGAAGAGAAGAGGTTCTCGCGCGGAGGGGCAGAGGAAGAAGAGTTATTGGTTATTTGTGATTGGTTATTGGGGGAATAAGAAGAAGCGGCATAAATTTTTTTCCTCTTGCGTCTTGTGTCTTCAAGTCTCCTGTCTTTTTCAGAAACTCTGCGCCTCTGCGCGAGTTGTTCCTTTTCCCTAATAACCAATCACTAATAACTTATAACTCTTCTATCACTTCGTGAAGATGACATTGGCGTTGGCGCCGTAGCGGAGGAGCTTTGGGAAGAGTCTGAAGAGGAGGCAGTCGGCTTTTTGGATGAGGGTGGAAATCAGACTGAAGCGGTCGGAGAGGGCCTTCATCGGGTAGCCGAGGAGGTTGAACATTTGGACCTCGCAGCGGGAGAATCCGCATTTTTCCATGCGCTCGAATTGGGAGAGGTAGAGGTTGCTTTCGTCGCCGAGTTCGTGTCGGGCCATGCGCACGGCCCTGATGGCGGCAACTAGCAGGTTGTGACCCATGGGCTCGAAGATGAAGACTAAGCGGCCGCCCGGCTTGAGCACTCGTAGGACTTGACGGCACAGCGCCTCGGGATCGTGCGCGAGGTGGTGCAGTGCGGCCTGACCCCACACAAGATCGAAGGACGCGTCGTCGTAGGCGCTGAGATCGAAGGCATCGCCGGCGACAAAGGAGAGTCCAGGAAGTTGCTTGATTTGCTCGTCAATCTCCGGGCCGGCGGCCGCGTAGAAGTCGAGCCCGATGACCTCGGCCTTTGGAAAGACCTTG
>JBKDYW010000176.1:0-2217 GCA_046308575.1 Verrucomicrobiota bacterium | reverse complement strand
CGCCGCAACGCGCTCATCAGCTACATGCCCGCAAACGCCCAAAAGTGGATCACTACCACGCACCTTGATTGGCTGAAATCCACCCAAAGCCTCGGCCCAATCGCCGGCTTCACGATCAAGGCCGGTACCTGCTCGGCAAATCGCTAAAATGATACCACTTTCGTGAATTTTCGTGCCTTTCGTCTTTTCCCCAGAAAAACACAAAAGCCCGGGAAATTCCCGGGCTTTTGGAGAAATTGATGACCGATAAAAATCAGCGCGAGTAAAGCTCGACGATGAGCTGCTCGTTGACGACCGGATCGATGTCGGAACGCTCAGGCACTCGCGAAACGGTGACCTCAAGCTTGTCCTTGTCGACATTCAGCCAATCGCACGAAGGCATCGATTGGGTCAGGTCGGTCATGCGAAGCACGAGCTGTTGCGAGGAAGGCTTGGCACCGACCTTGATGACATCGCCTGGCTTGACTTGATAGCTCGCAATGTCGACGCAGCGACCGTTCACGAGTATGTGGCCGTGGTTGACGATTTGGCGGGCAGCCTGGCGCGAGTTGCCGAAACCGGCACGGTAGCAAACATTGTCCAGACGGGTTTCAAGCAACTGGAGAAGGATCACACCGGTCACACCACGACGCCTTGCGGCCTCTTCGTAGTAACCGCGGAACTGCTTCTCGAGCACACCGTATTGGAAGCGGAGCTTCTGCTTTTCGCCAAGTGCGACGGAGTATTCGCTCTTCTTCTTGCGACCGGCGCGCACACCGTGCTGACCGGGCGGGAAGTTGCGACGCTCAAGCGCCTTGGAAGAGCCAAAGAGTGCCACGCCGAACCGGCGGCTGATCTTGGTACGGGGACCTGTGTAACGAGCCATGTTGTGAAATAAGTAAGTTGGATATTAAACGCGGCGAGCCTTCTTCGGACGGCAGCCGTTGTGCGGAATCGGAGTCACATCGCGGATGGAAAGGATTTCCAAGCCAAGGCCTTGCACGGCGCGAACTGCAGACTCACGACCGGAACCCGGACCCTTGACGCGGACATCGACTTCCTTGAGGCCGTGGCCCATCGCTTGACGGCAGGCGTCTTGCGACACCACCTGCGCGGCGTATGCAGTGCTCTTGCGAGATCCCTTGAAGCCCATCTTGCCGGCAGTCGACCAACCGATCGCATTGCCATTCACATCGGTCACGCTGACCAAGGTGTTGTTGAAGGTGGCGGTCACATGGACCACTCCGCGGGAGACATTCTTCGAGCCTTTTGCCTTGTGGATTTTGATCTCCTCTTCACCTCCGCCGATCTCGGCGAAAATGTCGCGCTTGGCTTCCTTCTTCGGAGCCTCGGCAACAGCCTCCGGCGCGGGGGCCGCTGCGGCAGCCTTCACTTCGGCTTCGATTTCCTGATTGGTTTCTTGGTCGGACATGAATCAATGATTGATAGGATTACTTCTTAACGCCCACGGTCTTCTTCTTGCCCTTGCGGGTACGGGCGTTGGTGCGGGTGCGCTGACCGCGGACGGGCAGGCCACGCTTGTGGCGGATGCCACGATAGCAGTTGATCGAGGTGAGGCGCTTCATCTGGGCCTGACGCTCGCGGCGCAAGTCGCCTTCGACGAGGATGCCTTCGGTCTGGATGACTTGGGAAATGCGAACGAGCTGGTCTTCGGTGAGTTGACCGGTGCGGATGTTGGGGTCGATTCCCGCATGCTCGAGAATCTTGGCTGCCGTCGGACGGCCAATGCCAAACATGTAGGGAAGAGAAGCTTCGATGCGCTTCTCGTTGGGGATTTCAATGCCTAGGATGCGTGCCATGATGTGCGGTGTTTCGCGTGGTTGCTCGGGACATTCGGACTGTCTCCGAAACCCTGCGGGGCGGGTGGTTTAGCAGACATCAACAGTCTGGCAAGCCGGAAATGGAAATTTTCTTCTCCTTGGGACAAAAAAGTGGGGGCAGCTCAATATCCGGTTGATTCGGACCTTAAGACACTCAGAAGTCATTCAAAGGGCCGAAATTCATCCTCCGCAATATCGATCTGCTTCAAAATCGGTCGGATATTACAGATGGGGGCTTTTTTTAGACACCGCACACCCCCACCCCTGTACCAAGATCACTTCTGGACAAAAACCCGTGCGAACCTAGCTTGGCATCCTACCCCAGACATGGAATCTCACACCGACTTCCCCCCACAACTTCCCGAAGACGATGTCGCCGCCATCGACGAACTTGGAA
>JBKDYW010000175.1:0-3068 GCA_046308575.1 Verrucomicrobiota bacterium | reverse complement strand
TCGTGAATTCCTCAAACGCCATGGTGACACGCACGTGACGGCATCCACTGGTGTTGCCGCTCTCAATGTCGGTGGCATGACCGTTCATCGCTGGAGCGGCATGATGCTTGGCCCGAAAAAGGGTCAGGACTACGCCAAGTATTTCACGCAGCTTGCTCGTGAGCGTAAGGCGAATGTGACGGGCGCATTCAACCGGGTGCGCAACTGCAAGCGCCTGGTGATTGATGAAATTTCGATGCTCGCGGGCAGAACGCTCGACTATCTCGAATACCATTGCCGAAGGATCCGTGACGATTCGAGGCCCTTTGGTGGTATCCAGGTAATTGGGACTGGGGATTTTTGCCAACTCCCGCCGGTGCGAACTGACCCGAGCCAGCCATACGATTGGGCCTTTGGTTGCGATGCATGGTCGGCAGCCGGATTTCAAACCGTCGAGTTGCGGCGGATCATGCGGCAGGACGAACCCGAATTCGTTGCAGCGTTGGCAAAAGTGCGACGCGGCGTGATCGACGCATCGGTTGAATCGCTCCTGCGGCCACGAGTGAGTCTTTTCCCACGGCACCACATCACCCGGCTCTTTACCCACAACACCATGGTGGATCGTTGGAATGACTTTTGTCTCAGCGAACTACCAGGCCCTGAGACCATTCGCGAGGCCGAGTCATGGGGACCCCAATCGCAGATCGACTTCCTCGAAAAGAATCTACTCACCCCAAAAGTGCTGCGACTCAAGCCGGGTGCGCGCGTCATGTTCACGGTCAACCGTCCGGACGATGGCTTCGTCAACGGCCAGACCGGTGAGGTGGTTTCCATCGGCCTCACATCCGTGGTCGTTCATACACAGGGGAAGGAAATTGAGGTGAGCCCCTACCGCTGGCGCTTCGATTCCAAGGACAATGCCACGGCATGGTTTGAGCAAGTGCCGTTGCGCCTGGCCAATGCCATCACCATCCACAAATGCGTATCGACCGGTTCTAGGATTCCAACAACACGGGGAATCATTGAAGCATCGGAAGTCCGCCCGGGGGATAGCGTGCATTGTGGCCTGGGTGGGTATTCCCGTTGCCTTGCAATCTCTGCAATCGAGCAAAAGCGCTTAGTCAGGCTCCACACCAAGTGCGGATTCTTCCTTGATTGCACATGGGAGCACCCGGTGTTGGCGGTCCGACAAGGCGAGTTTGAGCCTTCTTTCGTCGCAGCCGGCTCACTGACAGGAAAGGACCATGTCTGCATCTCAACTGAGCACCTGTCGATGGACGGCGACGAGATTCCACTGACACCGGGTGTCAGACCACGCGAAAAGAAAATATCCATCACCACTCTGGATGAGAAACTCGGTTACCTGTTTGGCCTGTTGGTGGCGAACGGGTCTTACAGGAAGGGTGACACAATTCATCTCAGCAATCCTGATAACGAGGCGCTCCGTTATGCGATGGCAACCTTGGACGAGATCGGCATCAAAACGGGAATCCGGGAAAAGGGAAACTGCAAGCATATCTATTTTTCCTCGGGTCCGTTCCTCCGCGCCATGCAGGAGGCGGGTATTGCACGAGCAAATGCAGGACAAAAAAGGATTCCAGAAGCGATCTGGCGAAGCCCCGAAAGGGTGCGCGGTGCATTCTTACGCGGTTTGTTCGATGGTGATGGCAGTGCAAGTGGCAACTCAAGCCTGAGATATGTTACAACATCGAGAGGACTTGCTCATGACGTGCAGCGGATGCTACTGGGATTCGGTGTTATTTCCTATATCTCCCCGACGGTCAAATGGAAGGAACTAGGCCACAGCCCTTCATTTGTCCTCCACATCTCAGGCGCAATGCTTGCCAATTTCGCAGCGGCGGTTGGGTTCACAGTCTCCCACAAGAAATCCGGTCTGGAACAAATGATGGCGCGTCACAACGGGCGATCATCAATCGATTTCATTCCTCACGGTGAGGCCATCAGATCCGAAATTCTGGAGCTTTTCAAATCGGGGAAATCAAGGCGGGAAGCGGGCAAGGGCATATGCGTAGGTGGTTCTGGATCCATCGACAGCATTCTTCGGAATAACAAGCGACTCACCCATCGACATCTAAATAGACTAGCTAAAGCCATTACGGCTCAAGGTCTCGACATTCCGAAACGCCTTCGGACGGAGCTGGAGAGAAGATGCTTTTATGATCCAGTCGCATGGATCGAGGACATAGGTGAAGGTCCGGTGATCGATCTGGAAATTGAGACCGCCCACAGGTTTCAAGCTGATGGATTCATCTGTCACAACTGTCAGGGCCTCACCCTCGACTCCGCCTTCCTTGACGTGAGGGCCGCGAGAGAACCCGGCCAAGCCTACGTGGCGCTATCGCGTGTCCGCACCCTCGCCGGGCTTCACCTCAAGGACTGGCCCAAAGGCATCGTCGTCTCACAACGCGCCATCAACTTCCACTTTCCAAAATCAATCGAATGACACCCACCATCCCACATCACATCAACACCCTCGACCGTCTTGCTGCCGCGCAATTCTATGTGCACACGCTTGGCTGGGCGATTCACCCGCTCTATGCGCCAGACCGTGGCGAAAGCCAAGAGCGTGGCAAAAAGCCGGTCCTCAAAGGCTGGCGCAACCACACCGCATCTGAAATCACTCCGGATTTCCTCAGCAAGTATTTCGGAGGCGGATCCACGCACAACATCGGCTGCGTCGTCCGCGCACCATTCGTCCATGTGGACCTCGACAGCAAACCGGATGCGGGCGACTCGGTCATGGCGTGGCTCAAGTCTCAACCGCAACTCGCCACCATCCCGCGCGAACGCACCGGCGGCGGTGCCCACTTGGCTTTCATTTGTCGCGACATCCCCGAGGCTGTGATGAAATCCAAAAAGGCTCCCACCTGTCAGATCAACGACAAGGTGAGTGCCGAACTCTACCTCGATGGGCTCAACCTCGTTCTTTCACCATCGGTGCACAAAAGCGGGCATGCCTACTCGTGGGAAGTGACAGGCGATATCCCTGAGGTCACATGGCAGCAACTGAGCGCATGGTTTGGATTTGCCTCACCAGAAACCAAACCTCAAGGCCGACCCAGCAAAGA
>JBKDYW010000174.1:0-4083 GCA_046308575.1 Verrucomicrobiota bacterium | reverse complement strand
AAGGCGAGGTCGGTGTAAGGCTTCAAATGCCCCCACCCGCTCTGCTTCTCCAGCAATGAATAGACGGCGAGGCGGCCGACGGAGAAGACCGGGAGCTGATTGCAGGTGAAAATGTAAGGGTTTTTCCAGACTTCGAAGTTGATGTTGCCCAACCCATCTTCGGCGAGTCGGCGGAGAATGAGTTCGCGCGCGGCGGGTGTCATGAATGAGCCTGCGAGATCGAATGCCACCGCCAATGCTTCGCAGACCTGGGCTTGCGAGAAGCAGCGTTGAGTGACTGCGCTATCGGGAAACTCCGTAATGAAATCAATATCCCAGTGCGGAATGAGAGCGATCTGCACGGCTGCCTTGGCAACCTCGCGGAGAGCGTCTTGATCCCCAGTGAGCGAAGCTCTTTGCGCGGCATCGATCAGCCCGATGCTTCCCTTGGATCCATCGTCTTTGGTGAAAGCGAAGGTCTGTGATACCCGATTCACGCTCTTCGTGCGGCGGCCCCAGAGATTTTGGTTGGCGGCTCCCGTAAGGTGCGGCTCTAAGGGGACGCGAGACTCAAGCTGCAGCGGTTTCGTTCCGGAAGCGGTCGCCTCTTTTTTAGCCTGTTCGTAGCCCTCCTTCGAACTCAGCAAATGATAAAGCGGCGCAGCACCCGCGGGCTCGGGAGTTTGCCTGATGAAAAGATCCATCGGCTGCTCGGTGAAATTTTTCCAGCGACTCGCTTCGATCTCCGCCAACTGCGGGTCTCGCAGACCGAGCCAGACCAGATTGCCCTCTACCGAACCGGGGGCGGCGGCACCTATCGCAATGCCAACCTTGTTAAGAAATTTTGCACCTGGCAGCGGCAGCACGAACTGGTCGGTGTGCCCGACCTCGCACACAAAGTCCTTGGTGATTGGACCTGCATCGGTTTCGGCCTTGAGCGTCACTTTTGATCCTTTGGGAAATCCGGCGCTCAGCACGAGTTGCGAATAGGGTCCCAAGACCACACCACTTCCGGCATAGATGCGCTCCATCGCAGGCCCCTCGCCAGCGGCGGCCGTTTTCCACTTCACAGTCACCATTCTCGCGCCCTGTTTGGCTTCGGCGTTCGTTTGACCGCCCGTAAATTTCCACTTCAGCCAGGCACCGAGATTCTGATCCCAAAGTTCAATGATCGCATCGCCGCCGGAAACAGGAACGATGCGGGTATCCGTGGGACCGGACGGTGCGGGTGATGGTGTTGGTGTCGCGGAGGCGATTGGAGTCGCAGATTCCTCTTTGCAACCTAAACCAAAAAGCGTGAGAGCGATCGTGGCGGCAAGCGTGAAGGATTTCAAAGACGGTTTTTTCATTTGGAGTGATCGCCGATAGTTTTATAGCCACAAGTTTTTGCGAGCTGATTTTTATCGCACTTCCTGGTGGGCGATATCTCTCGATAAATCACCAAGCTTGATTCAGATTTTTAGATGATGCAGTGGCTTACAAAGGACATCCGTTTTCCAAACCCGGATGCCTTGACCATGAAAATGGAATTCGGACGCTTCGTTGCGAGTCATCAATCGCGATGAAGCTACTGTTCTCCCGCATGATGCGTGGAGGCGAATCCCATGCATATTTCCCGCAGGCCGATGGTGGTTGACCCAGCACGGCGCAGGCCAACCAAGTCTCCCCGGGTTGGATCAGCCCCACCAGGCTGGGAATCAAACTTTGGGGATAGAGCAGGTTTGTGTTGGGAGCCGCCACGACGGTCTTGCCCTGACGATCTCCGTAAAGGTTGACCAGTCCGCTCAATCCATACCGGTTGCGGACCATGGCCGGATCGCTCGATGGACTTTCGGGAAACTCACGCTTGATGGCAAAGCCGCCTTCGGAAGCGATCAGTGTCCGTGAGCTGACGATGCGGTGGATGCGCAGATGCCAAGGGACCATAGGGATGAGCCAGGTTTCAATTTCAACATCGTGCCACGGTTTCCATCTACTGTAGTGGCAAGCGTCTTCCACGCGGACCTCCTCGCAGTTTCGGCGGGGCCGGTAGTAGTTATCGTCCTCGGCCAAGGCCAGGCATGAGTCGAAGGCACCTTGCTCCAGCCCCCACTCCCCCGCCGGAACGCTGAAACCGAACGCTGTGGAGTAGGCGAATTTCGCATACTTGGCAGCATTGAAAGTCGGCTCCCATGCGGCAAATTGTCCGCCCGCCAAGGCAAAGACATGATCGCGATCGCTTTCACGACACAAGACCATGAAGGGATGTTTTTGGGTGACCACTTCGGGCATCGACGGCAGTGGTTCTTCGGCGGCGGTCCAGAAAGGATGATCGTCGGCAAGCGCGAGTGGGAGAAAAGCTTTCATCGCCCAAGCGGGGCTGCCCGGACCGTTGTAAAACTCGGCCATCTTGAGGTTGGGATAGCAGTAACCGATCGTAAGGATCCCCTCCGCATCCAAAATCGGTTGATCCATCCACCAGCGCAGATGACGAAGCACCAGGCCCTTCATCACGCCCCATGAAACGGCTTCGACACCGGCGTAGGCCATGCCCCCCCAGAACGCCACCATGGCGAAGCGGTAGGTGAGGCTCCGACCGAAGGGCAGCGCACTTCCATCCTGCGCAAACCAAGCCAAGAAGTCGGTGGCAAACAAGCGGGCCCGTTCACGGTAGATTTCGGAGCGCCGCGGATCTTCATCCTTCATGAGCACCGAATACATCAGGCCATAAAAGTGCATGGCGAAGGGAATGTAGTAATCCCGCTGAAGCGTGGGACCGTCGGAATACCAACCATCGGTGAGGGTGGAATTTTCAATTTTATCGAGCGCCGCTTCCATGACCTCGCGGCTGTAACGAGCCCCGACCTTCCTCAGGCCGAGATTAACGAATACCTGAAAGAAGAGCCAGTTGTTGGCAGGCAGGTCGCACTGGTTGATCTGGTTCAACCAGTTCACCAGCTTATCGCGTTGCCCTTGGTTCAGCGGCTCCCAAACTTGTTCGGGCACCATCGCCAGAGCGATGCCCAAGAGGGTCATCTCGACCATGATCTGATCGCCAGAAGGAACCGGCCCCCAGTATTCCGCGTGCTCGGGGTCAGTGCCGTTGATAATTCCTTCTCGGTATCGCGGCCACAGGTCGGTCTTGCCGCCACCGACGGTCAGGGGAATCAGGCCAAACAAGGGCCGCAGCAGAGCCTCGATGCTCATACCAACCGGGCTGTAGTGGGCAGCGGTGTGCCCCAACTGCATGCCTGCGCAGCCCGGCGTAAAGTGTGACTTGAGCGGTTCGGTCAGGCGGATGGCGAGGGCCTGCAGATCATGTTTGCTCTCGAGTGGCGACTTCATGCTTTTTGATCAGTGTCAAAATGCATCGGGCTTCGTCCAGACTTTCAAATTTCTAAAAACGATATCAGAGTCCCACATGCAGCGGATGGCAAGAGTGCCGCTGCGCATGACCGGGCCGAAGCCGGAAAAGGGATCATCCACGACATCGAGCACCTGAACGCCATCGATCGCTCCGCGCAAGCGATTTCCCTCGTGGACAAATTGCAGGCGATGCCACTCCCCCACCTTCAAACTTTCGGGAGCATCCTGATAGGCGATCGGGTGCAGGTAGGGATTCTTGACCAGCACATGCGAGGCAGTGTCGTTGCGGCAGTCCTCCATCTGGCGGTAATACTCCCAGTGATAGTTGCGAATGTTTTCCCAGCAGACCGCGCGCATCGCCCCGGAAACCCGGCGCGGATGAGACTTGAGAAAATCCTCCCCGTGCAAGCCTGCGGCGCGCATCATCAGCAGGCTTAGCCCGTGCTTCTGCAAGGATTTGAATTCATACTCCACCGCGAAGTCGCCGGTGAAATAATCCTCCAGCCACAGGTAAACCTGCGTCGGATCCCAGACCTCCTCGCTGTTCCAGTTCTCCGGTTGTTTGAGCTCACTCTTGTGGATGGCGGAGGTGCGTACGCGAATGCCTTCCGGTGTGACCGATGGGGCCTCTGTCATGCCTTGGACATAGAAGCGGGCAAAATCCTCATCACGGTTGAGCGGGAGGTTCAGCCGCTCGGACCAATCCGCCGATGCCTTCCAATCGAAGGCGCTCAGACTTTTGCCGCTATGGATGCGGGC
>JBKDYW010000173.1:0-2204 GCA_046308575.1 Verrucomicrobiota bacterium | reverse complement strand
GAAATGTCGGGCAGGAATTCGGCGTAAAACTCCGAGTAGGGAAGACGGAACTGGCGGCGGAAATTGTCGCGGTCGAATGCTGGCAAATTGTAGCGCTCAAAGACCGCGTTGGTCGCCTCGATCACCGGGCCGAGATCGTCGACGAGTGTGCCGGACCAATCAAAAATGAGATTGCGAAACATGGGTTTGGATTTTTCAGCCGAGAGTAAATTTTACCGACTTGATGCGTTGTTCGCCGAGCTGTTCGCGGAGCCGCGTGAGCAGCATCGGCTTTAGTTGTTCGAGATGGAAGCGCATTGCGGGTTGAGTGACCCGCAGCACGAGGTGGCCATTGCGTACGGAAACAGGTTCGGTGTGGCTGGCGATGAAATCACCGGCGAGCTCCTTCCATGTCGAGCGGACAACTTCTTCATCGAGTCCGTCGCCGGCACCAACCGACTTGAGGACATTGCGGATCCATTTTTCGGCGATCGTGACTCCGGCGTTCGAGTCAATCGCCTCGTCGCAGCCTCTCCATTCCCGCAGAATTTCCTCGCGGATTCCGCCGGATGGATCTTTCGGCTTCATGGCAGGCGATTAGGCGTCGCCGTCGTCGCCGATGGCTTCCACCGGGCAGCCTTCCATGGCCTCGCGGCACAGGGCGGCTTCTTCGTCGTTCTCCGGTTGTTTGAAGACATACGAATAACCTTCGTCGTCGGCGCGGGTGAAATTGGCTGGGGCGGTCTCGCGGCAGAGGTCGCAGTCGATGCACTGGCTGTCGACATAGAATTTGCCATTGATGTTTTCCGCGTTCTTGTCTTCTCGGTCTGCCATGGGAGGAATGTGGTTGCGAGCACTTCAATGCCCCCAAAAACCCTCGTTTGCAACCTGAATTTTGCGTGTTCGCGTGCCCATCTTCGCGCTGGCCAAAGCATGTTTTCGGAAGTAAAGAGTCTTCTCAGACCATGCCATGAGTTCCGATTCCACCAAAGATTCCTGGGGTGCTTCCCGTGACAAAAAAGCCGACTCGTCACCTATTGGCGACAGCTCTGCTTCGCTGGAGAGTGAATTGTGGAACCTGGACGATGACGAGTCGCCCCGCCCGATGCCTGCGGAATCGCTGGGCGCGGTGGGTGAGGACATCCCGCCGGCGAAGCTCTCCCGGGCACCAAGGATCTTCAGCGCAAGTTTTACAGAAAAGAAAAATCCGCAGGTTCATTTAGCACCAACCAAACAGGAAGACTTTGGCATCAAGCTGAATGTAAAACGGAATCAGGACCCCAGGCCAGCCGAGCGACCCACGCGACGGGTTGATTTTTTGCGTGAGTTCGGTGACCTCGAGCAATGGGCGGATGATGGTGGGAAGTCCACGGGTCGCGAAATCGACGAGGCTATAAACCTTGCGACGATGGAAACGGCGGCCGCGCCTGAAGAGCCTGTCTCTAACGAGTCGCCGCAGGCAGAGGCGCCCGAGGAAATGATCGTGGAGTCAACGACGATGCCCGTTGAGCGAGCGTCGGTGCCTGAGCCAAATGAGCCTGAGTCTTCTGAGAAGGCCGAGACTCCTGCAAGTTCCCAAGATGCCGTGGAGGCAGTTGCGCCGGCGGTGCTTAAGTCGCATGTGAAATATTCCGCCCTTGAGAAATTTGGAATGATCGCCTTGGTCGTTCTTTTGCTGGGGGCGGTGGCTGGGACTTTGATTTATTCGGCGACGCGTTTGCCGGTGGAAACGGTAAGTTCCAAGGTGGCGAAATTTCCGGTCAAAGGCAAACATGTCACGGTCCAGTTTGCTAAAACCTATTGGCGTGATGTGGTGACAAGCGGTCCTGATGCGGACATTGTGCGTCGCGGTACCCGCTTGTTGCCGGTCTTGGATCTGAACTGCTCTGGAGGTGCTGGTGTGCTGCGCGTCTTGTTCCGCGATGAGTTTGGCGACTCCGTGGGTGACATCATCACCCGCCAGGTTTCGGCAGGAGAAAAAGTTTCGATCGCCTCGACCGCCGGTTTCAACGATGCGGGCATGCACGCGGCTTATCGCACTGGCGAAACCAAGGCTTGGAAGATCGAGGTCTACGAGGGCAGCTCGGACAATTTTTCCGGAAACAATTTTGTGAAACTGTTCGAGATCGACATTTCCACCGAGCGTCGCTGATTGTTTCGCCATGTCCGCCGCAGAAATCACCCCGGTCGTGCCACGCGAAGGTTGGCATGTGATGCACTTGTTT
>JBKDYW010000172.1:0-9770 GCA_046308575.1 Verrucomicrobiota bacterium | reverse complement strand
ACGAGTCTTCCGCTACGCTACAGCCTCTCCATTCCACCTCACCCGCTACGAAACCAACCCAAACGAACCCGCCCCCAAGGACCCGCAAAGAGCATCAACAAACCTGACAAAAAACTGGCAACGAAAAGAAGACCACTTTACAAGTGTGGCTCATATTAGAAGAATGTCCAGATGTTATTTTTGTTTGGTATTAGAGGGGAGCACTACACATGCTTGATGATGTTTGCGATTCATTGGCATGCGGTGACCAGTGATCGCCGCTACAAAAAGAGGCGGGACCTTGCGGACCCGCCTCTAAATTTGAGTTGTCTGCTTTTTTCTTATGACCAACGGATCAGATCCGGCGGCGGCGAAGGAGGCCAAGAGCACCCACAGCGCCAAGAAGCGCAGCGGAGGGCTCGGGGATGAGCTTGAGGGTGCTAAAAGTACTACTACCAGCCACTAGGCTAGGGAACGGCTCACCGGTGAAGCTGCCGATAGAACCAATAATAGGCGCTGCTCCACCAAGCGGGTTTGCAAAGTATTCCTGTTCACCGGATTCATCATCAAATAAAGTAGCAACTTGCTTCAAAGCCCAAGCAGTAGACCCTGCAAGTGTGGCGTTATTTCCCACAAATACGTATAAAGCACGACCCACTCTAGGATCGGTGCTTGATATGATTGCAGTATCCACAGCAGCTGCGTCAACATATCCAGGATTCCCTGTTGACGACATTTGAAATGAATCAGAGCCTGCTAATGCAAAAGCAACAGTCGTAAAATCAGCAATTGTCGTTTGGATTGCAGCAATGCTGCTGGACGGTACATAGGCGTTAGTACTGAAATAGCCTAACGCAACAATACCACCGTTGAGAAGAGTATTGTCACCTTTTTGATACAGGGCTTCACTTGAGCCGTGGCCCGCAACCAAGTTTGACACGTAGTAGATCGCAGCATTCGAGTATGTAGATGCAGTGATTAACGCAGCTGCTGTAACTAGCTTTAGTTTCATATTATTGTATTTTGGGGTTAGGTGAGAATTTTGATTATAGTGTAGAATAGGCTGATGGAACATTCAGATCAAGGTTTACGGAAGAAGCACCTTTTCTCTGTATAATAAATCCATTTGATATATTAACAGATTCCGCTTGTCCAGCAGTTAAATTCACCGTTGGAGCTGAAGCACTGCGCCAGAAGCCTGAGGTATGCCGGAAATATTTAATATATGAAAGGTTTGGCTGCTGAATCCAAACAATATCAGCCCCTGTTGCGCTGATACCAGCCTGTAAATCATCCTCAAATCCTGCATTAGCAAGGTTAAGACCAACTGGCGCAACAACGCCAAGAAGGTTCAATCCTTGACTGATTACCGAGTTTGTGCGTGTGGTTTTGACTTCACCTGAAACAGTCAAAGTCGCTACTGTTGCGCCCTTTTTTTGCACATACAGGCCATCCGCATAGATGATAGGGACATTTGCTGCTGCGGTTGTAGTCCCTGCGATACGAAACACCCCAGATGTGTGAAGAAAATACTTATTATAAGTGTTGGGGCCTGTAGGAACCCAAATGATATCTGCACCAGTTGCACTAATTCCGTTTTGAAGCACGCCACCAGAATTAAGTGTCACAGTGCCAAAAATCTCTTCGAGAGTTGGAGCAATACGGAGACTGTAGCTGTCACCAGCAGCTAAACCTAGAGCCGCTAAGTTCTGTGGTGTTGTGATTGTGCTGCCGGAAATAGAAGCAGCAGGTACTTCTTGAATTGTTCCGACAAGTGCGGATGTCACTGAAGAAGTTATCTCTAATACATATGTACGACCGGAAATTGGAGAATAAGTAATGTTATTGTCGGTCAATGCCGTACTGACTATTGCATCAATTATGCCCGACGCTATCGTAGGAGTTTGGAGCGTTAGGCCGCATGCATTGATGCCTTGCGCTAGCGTTTGACTGGAATATCCCACTGGCGTGGTGTAGGCAGTTTGCGCGTTGGCCAGGCTGCAGACAGCGGCCGCAGCGAGGAGCGTGTATGTGAACTTAGTTTTCATGTTTAATTTTTTGTCTGTGTTTGTGGAAGTGATTGATGATTGTGGTTGGTGCGCTTAGAACGGAATAGATCGCTTGATGTTGCGATGCGTTAGTGAAAGCAACTTCACTGATAACGACCGGACGATCAGTTGATCTGTAGTCAGTTAAATCGCAGGTAGGGCTCTTTACAATTTTTTTTTGATCACGCATGTGCCGCTGGGGCTAAAACGTGCAACTTTTTCTTCTACATTCAGCAGCACCCAAATAAGATTACATAAATATACAGATTTAAATAAACTCTTTAATTTCAATAAGTTACGACTTATTTAAGTAACGGACTTGGTGTGTTTTTTGCTGTGCCATGGGCTTTTTTGGGAAGTTGAATATGGCAATAATGTCACACTTGGTTGACCCGAATAGGGGTAGATAAACGGTCATTTGATAGCATGCGCATGTAGATTTTTGACGTTCATTTTTTTCCTCTCTCCCCTTGCATCTTGGCGGTAAAAGTCCGAGCCTCGCGACATGCCCACACGCAACTTTCATGTCCGCCAAGCCGCTGTATCCGCATTGCGTGCTTGGGCGAAGGGGCATGATTACGCCGAGACGCTTGTCGAACGCCATGCGCAGCGCCGCAAATTGAGCCATGCCGACCGCGGGCTTTTGCAAGCGATCCTCTTTGGCGTACTGCGCCACCGCCGCTTGCTCGACCACTGGATCGGCGAACTCCGCGATGGCAAGACCGACCCCGAAACGCGCGATGTCCTGCGCGTCGGGCTTTGCCAAATCCTCATCCTCGGCATTCCCGACCATGCAGCGGTCAACGAAACCGTCGAGTCGGGAAAAGCCAGCGTGCGAGGGCTCATCAATGCCGTGCTGCGCCGAGCCATCGCATCGCGCAAGCGACTGCTCGATCAAGTGCCCGATCTCACACCGCCTGTCGCGCATTCCCATCCCGACTGGCTTTACAATCGCTGGCGTTCTGCCTTCGGCAAATCCAATGCCCTCGCGCTCATGGAGTGGGACAATTTGCCGGCAGAAACATTTTGCCGCATCAATCCCCTCGCGCCGCCCGCCGACATCCCTGGCGAACCCGTAAAAAACGCTCCGGGATTTTATCGCATCGAGGGTTCGCTTCCAAACGATCTCATTCAAAGCGGAGCCATCTACATTCAGGATCCGGCCACGCGTCATTCGGTCGAGTTGCTCGCGCCACAACCTGGCGAGCACATCCTCGACGCCTGCGCCGCGCCTGGTGGAAAAGCATTTCTCATCGCCGCCGCGATGGGCTCTGCCGAAAATCTTGTGTGCACGGACTCCAACGAAAAACGCCTGCCACGACTCGAGCAAAACCTCGCACGACTCCACGCCGGCAAGGCAAAGGTCAGCCTTCACGATTGGACCCAACCCGCTCCATCCGCATGGCATGGCGCATTCGATGCCATCCTGCTTGATGTCCCCTGCTCCAACACCGGCGTCATCCGCCGTCGCGTCGATGTCCGCTGGCGCCTCCAACCAAACGACATCGAAAAGATCGTTCTCACCCAGCGAAAAATTCTCGAAAACGCCATCCCCTGCCTCAAGCCCGGCGGCCGCATCGTTTATTCGACCTGCTCGATTGAGGCCGAGGAAAACATGAAACAGATTGAGGCGTTTTTAAGCGATCATCCCGAGTTTGAAATGATCGCTCATGTCGCAGCTCTCCCCTTCCGCGATCAAACCGATGGCGCATTCGCCGCCTGTTTGAAAGGCAGGGACCTTTCTCCGAAAGGTCCGCTCTGATCACCCTACCCGTCACAGCATCCGCGCGAAAATCGCCCGCAACGAAGCCTGCCACTTTTCCAAAAAGGCCAGATTGCGCACACTCCGCGCTGCTTCCGTCGCATCCAAGGGATCCGCACCTTCGTAGCGTGGGAATGCCGCGCACTCGCATTCGATTCGTTCATTCACGCGCGCGATCATGCTCTCGAGATCCTCGCGGCAACGCTGCGTTTCATCCTCCAAGAGTGCGCGACCTAGTGCCGACTTCGCATCATCGCGCTTGCGAATGAGCGCCTCACATTTCTGCATCGTTGCGCCAACTCCGGCGAAAAGATCCATCAGCGAATCATCGACCGCGCCGCGCGGATCAATCTTCGTTCCGCGCAACTCAAGCCAATGCGACAGGCGCCTCGACGGGCTTGCAAGAATGTCATGCGCCCGCTGCAAATCGGCAAAATCCCCTTCACCACCGCCCGCATCCGGATGCAGTCGTTTACCCGCCTCACGAAACGCCTCGCGCAGCTCCTCGGCGCTGATCCCAAGGCGCTTCTCCACGCAAAGCATTTGAAAGGCATCGAACGTCGGCATGACTGCGACGAAATCTGGGACTTCGCGCCAAGACTGGCAACTCCCTTTGCGGTCAGTTCATTTCATAAAACAAAAAACCGCCGTCCGGAATGACCGAACGGCGGTTTGATGATTTCTATCTCCGCATCAGGCGCTGACCGCCGAAGCTTTCGCTTCAAGCGCTTTCTTTGCCTGGGCGACGATGGCCGAAAATGCGGCTGCATCGGTGATCGCGAGGTCCGAGAGGATCTTGCGGTCGGCCTCAATGCCAGCGGCTTTGAGACCTTCGATGAAGCGCGAGTAGGTCAATCCCTCGGCGCGAACGGCGGCATTGATCCGCTGCGTCCACAACCTGCGGAACTGGCCTTTGCGACGCTTCCGGTCGCGGTATTCATAGGTCATCGCCTTGCGGACGGCGTCCTTGGCGTAACGGAAGAGTTTCGAGCGGAATCCGCGGAAACCCTTGGCACGCAGCAACACGCGCTTGCGACGCTTGCGGCTGGCCGGTGAGTTGGTTGCTCTTGGCATGTGTTTGTTTCTGTTCTGACAGGTCGTTGTTTACTTACCTCCCACAGTCTCACCTGTCGTGCTTCCCTCGCGGGATCAGGCTGTGTGGAGGCCGTCCGATTCGCGGACGGGGGCGCTTTCCGTTGCCGGCTTCAGTTTCAGTGGAAGGGAAGATTCTCTTTGACGTTTTTGATGTCAGCATCGGAGACAAGGCATGCTTGACCCAGCCTGCGCTTGCGCTTGCTGTTCTTGCATTGAAGCAAGTGGCGTGCTCCTTGTTTGCGACGAAGGATCTTCCCCGTACCTGTCACCTTGAAGCGTTTAGCAACGGCTTTCCGTGTCTTTGCTTTTCCAGAGACTCTTGGCATGGGGCGCGAAAACTAACCACCCACCCACCCTTGGCAAGCAAAAAACGGCATCTTTTCTCAGAAATGGGGGGATGCCCGACTTCTTTCGCTTCGCACAACTGTACACTTGCAAGTTTCGCTCTCCGGATTTGGATGCTCCCGGCCCATGGCGTCATCCTTTTCCTTCGAATCCCTCAACCAAGCCCAACGCCAAGCGGTCGGCGCCCTCGACGGACCCGTGCTCATCCTCGCCGGCGCCGGCACGGGCAAGACCCGCACCGTCACCTGCCGCATCGTCCACATGCTCGAGCGGAAAATCCCCGCCTCGGAGATCCTGGCCGTCACCTTCACCAATAAGGCCGCCAGCGAAATGCGCGAACGCATCGCCGGCATGGTTTCAAAAAAAGCAGCGTCGGAAATGACCGTCTGCACCTTCCACTCGCTCTGCGTCCGGATCTTGCGCGGCGGCATCGACAAACTCGGCTACAAAAAGAATTTCTCGATCTGCTCGTACTCGGACCAAGTCGGCATGATGAAACAATTGCTCGTCCGAAAAGGTGGCAGCGACGAAAAGATCAAGCCTGAGACAGTTCTCAGCGCGATCTCCGGCGCAAAAAACAAAGGGCTCGATCCGGCCGATCTCGATGATGACTTTTTCGCCACGCTGGCAGTCGCCTATCAGAACGAACTCCGCGCGCAGAATGCGGTCGATTTCGACGATCTGCTCCTGCTCGCCGAGAAAGTCCTGCGCGAACACGATGATGTACGCGAGCAGTTCCGCCAACGCTTTACACGCGTGACGGTCGATGAGTTCCAAGACACCAACTCGCTCCAAATGCGCCTGCTACAGCAACTCGTGGGCGCGCCTTTTCATGTCTGCGTGGTCGGCGATGACGACCAATCGATCTATGGCTGGCGCGGGGCGGAAACAGCCAACATCCTTGAGTTCGAGCGTTTCTTTCCCAACCCGAAAATCATTCGCCTCGAGGACAATTACCGCTCGACCCATGCGGTCCTGCACACCGCCAACAGTCTGATCCGCCACAATCGCGGTCGTCGCGAAAAATCCCTGCGCACCACCCGACCGCCCGGCGAACCGGTACGCATCGTCGCCATGCCGGGCGATGATGAGGAGGCGGAGTTTGTCGCGGAAGAAATCCTCGCCGGAAAAGGCAGTTCACGCAAATGGGAGGACTTCGCCGTGCTCTTCCGCACCAACGGCCAGAGTCGCAAACTCGAGCTCGCACTGCGCGAACGCAAGATCCCGTATCGCATGATTGGCGCGCAGAGTTTCTACGACCGCCGCGAAGTTCGCGATGTGCTGGCCTACACCCAGTTGATGGTCTCACCCGAAGCGGATGTGCCTCTGCTCCGCATTCTCAACGCACCCAATCGCGGGATCGGACAATCCACCGCCGTGCTCGCTACCGACTGGAGCCGCGAGCACAACCAGTCGGTGTGGGAAGCCCTCTGCGATCCGGAATTCACCCAATCGCTCGGCGCCAAAACACGCAGTGCGATCGAGGATTTCGTCGCGCTGATCTCCGGCGCAAAAAACCGCATCGATTTGAAAAATGATAACCCGGCCGATGTGTTAAGCGACCTGCTCAAGGAGATTGATTACCTTCCATGGATCGGACGCGGCTGCAAAACAGACCAAGAACGCCAGCAACGCAACGAAGGCGTGCAAAGCATTCTCGATAGCCTCCGTGATCACGCGATGAAGGGCAAAAAGCTCCAAGCATTTCTCGACGACAGCGCACTCGCGTCGGATCGCGAAGATGACGACATCGAGAAAAAACAAGGCGCCACACTCATCACGCTCCATGCCTCGAAAGGCCTCGAGTTTCCTGTCGTGTTTCTCGTTGGCCTCGAAGAAGGATTCCTCCCTCACTCACGCAGCATTACCGAAGGCACCAAAGACGAGGAGCGCCGCCTGCTCTATGTCGGCATCACTCGCGCGCAGGACCAACTCACGATGACTTATTGCTCGAAACGCGTGAAATGGGGACAGGAAACCGCCTGCCAAGCCAGCTCGTTCATCGGCGAACTCGACGACGCTCACCTCGAGCATACAAGCTACGAGGAAGTACTCGCCTACGAGCCGGATAGCGAGGAGCTGAGCAATTTCTTCAGCAACCTGAAGAGCATGCTCGGCAACGATCAGCAATGATCCACCCGCACCCCGCGACACGCCATTGCGTCATGGGGGCCGATGACCACACCGAGTACCATGTCGCCGCATGCGGACATTTGATCCACATGCAATCGCACCATGAAAGTCCTGCTCATGCATCATGGCGATGGCCATGCCGGTGGCGGTCAAATCCAGATGAACCGCCTACGCGATGGACTCCAATCTCGCGGCGTTGAAGCCCGCATTCTCTGCAGGGATGCTTCGCAAAAAGATTCGGTGCTCATGCCAAGCCGACCGCATGTCGAAAAATTTCTGCGCCGCATCACAAGGCCGATTGGGCTTCACGACATCCACCTTCTCAGCTCCTTCGATGTCCCGAGCATGCCGGAGTTCACCGCCGCCGATCTCATCGACATTCACTGCACCCACTGCGCCACACTGAGCTACCTCGCCCTGCCGCGAATCACCGCCAACAAACCCGCCGTCTTTACCTTCCACGACATGTGGCCGATCACCGGCCACTGCCATGCGAGCCTCGACTGCGAACGATGGAAAACTGGCTGCGGCATGTGCCCCTACCCGCTCACCGAACCCGCGATCCGCCGCGACGCGACAGCCATCGAATGGCGACTTAAAAATCATGCCTACCAGCGCTCGAAGTTCACGATCGTCACCCCCAGCAAATGGCTGCGCAATCTCGTACGACAAAGCATGCTTGCCACTTTCGATGTCCGCCACATCCCACACGGCATCGACACGGAAGTTTATCAACCGATCGATAAAGACCTCGCTCGCAGCATCCTTGGAATACCACGGGACAAAAAAATCCTGATCTTCGGCGCCGAGACCATGAAGCGCCCGCTCAAAGGCGCTGACCTCTTGGTCATGGCGCTGCAAAGATTGCCCGATCCCCTCAAACAGGAACTCGTCCTTCTCGTCTTCGGCAATGCGACCGATGGCATCGTCAATGAAACCGGCATTCCATCGATTCAACTCGGCTACCTTCGCAATGACCGCATGAAGGTCCTCGCCTTTTCCGCTGCCGATCTTTTCATCCATCCAAGTCGCGCGGAAAACTCACCGCTGGTCATCCTCGAAAGCATGGCCTGCGGCACACCGGTCTCATCATTCGCAGTTGGTGGTGTGCCGGAGTTGGTGCGAGATGGCATCACCGGCCAGCTCGCCAAACCCGAACACGCCAGCGATCTCACCCGCGTGATCGAAGAAATGATTTCCAACCCGGATGCCCTCAACACGATGGCGCAAAATTGCCGCAGCATCGTCCTCAAGGAATATCCAATCGAACTCCAGACTAGCCGCACGATCGACCTCTACCACCGGCTCATCGCCGAACATCGGGACGCGGCAAAGCACTGATGCGGCACACCGTTCACTCGGAATGACCATCCACCACCGCCATCCACCCGCCATCCCGCAGGTGCAAATCAACATGGTGCATGCCTGCCGCATTCCAACCATATCCACTCGCGGTGACAACCGGTTTTTCGAGCATCATCCGCTCGCGATAGACATTGATGTCGAGCTCGACGATCTCAAAGGCAAACACCTGAATGCCATAATCCGGATCATCGTCCTGGGCGAATCGGTACAGCTTACCATCATGCTCAATCACCCTGCCGCCTGGTCTTGCGATGTGCTTGTCGAGCTTCACCACCGGGTTCATAGGATGCGCCGACCAACCATCCTTGAGGTTCTGCGAGTAGTACAAATTCAACACATCGTTGCGCGTGGCACTCGCAAACATCCACCACATATCCCCATGGCGAAACAGCGTCGCATCGACATAATCATGACCGGTCAGCAGCTTGTTGACGAATTCCCAGCGCTTCGGAAATTCTACCGCGCGATACAACCTCACGGAAAAATCGCGGTTCGACTCGGGCACCATGTAAACTTGCCCGTTCCACTCAAACACATGCGGGTAAGCGAGATGGAAGTCCTCTTCCAAAACCACCCCGCGATACTGCCACTCAAAGCCATCAGCACTCACCGCATGCCCGATCACGCCTTTGTCTTCGCCCTGCAAGAGAACTTCAAAAAACAGGTAATACACACCTTCTCTCACAATCATGAATGGATCCGCCAGCAATTCGGCGTTCACATCGGTCACATCGTCACGCGTCAGCACCGGATTTTCCACCCGCTTGCTCTCGACCAAACTCCACGGACTCGACCCTTCATAAATCCCGATCGTCCACTCTCTCTTCACCTCTTCGGTTGGCTCTACCTTTTTTCTGCGAAGCATGCTCCGCAAGGTGCGGTATCCTGAGGGCTGATGCTTATGCACTAAGATGCCGAGGATGCCACCAAGGCCCAGCATCGTCACCATCCATCCCGCGCCATTCGGAAGATATGAAATCATTTGCGCCCAATGATTCGCCCAAACCCGCGAAGTTTCACCTACGCGATCATGCGAGTGACGA
>JBKDYW010000171.1:0-3059 GCA_046308575.1 Verrucomicrobiota bacterium | reverse complement strand
GCGCAAGGCGGCCTTGGCCGAATTGCTAACAAAGCGCCAACCTACGCGAACTCGTAGCGCAGCGCGGAAATGCAAAACAACGATGCGGTCTCGACGCGCAAAACGATGTTGCCGAGCGACACGGGGATGAATCCGGCAGCTAGCGCGGCGGTGGTTTCTTGTGGTGAGAAATCACCCTCCGGGCCGACGAGGATTGTGGCCTCGGTGGTGGTGGGGTGCGCTCTGAGCACTTCGCGCATGGCCTGCGCACCAGGCGCGAGCGAGGCGATGAGCTTGAGCCCGGAAATTTTTGCCGCGCCCGCGATCCATGTGTCGAATGCGTGGGCCGGAGAAATTTCTGGCAGCATGTCCTGGCCGCATTGCTTGCATGCCTCGAGCGCGACGCGTGTCCACTTCTCCGACTTACCCTCGCCTGGTTGCACGATCGTGTGGCGGGTGACGAGTGGTTCGATGCCAGCCACGCCGAGTTCGACCGCCTTTTGGACGATTAGGTCCATCGTCTTGCCCTTCGGAATCGCCTGCGCGAGTGTGATGCGCGGCTGCGGCGGAGCAGGGGAAACGACCTCGGAAATTTCCAGCGAAACGCGGTCGCGCGAAACTTGCAGCACCTTCGCCGAAGCACGCCGGCCATGACCATCGAAGACCGTGATCACATCGCCCGCCTTGCCACGCAGCACCTGCGAGAGATGCCGCGCCTCGTCGCCAGTGAGCGCAGCAGCTTGCCAGTTTTCTGACGGCAGATGAAAGCGGGCCATGGCGCGTCAGAGATCAAAAAAGCGTTTCGCCTTTTCGAAAAACCCTTCTTGCATCGGCGAGTTGTGCACGCCGATCGATTCGGAAAACGCGCGCAGTTTTTCCTGTTGATCGCTGTTGAGTTTGGTGGGGACCTCGACTTGCACGCGAACATTCAGATCGCCACGGCGTCCGCCTGAAAGTGATGGCATGCCTTTTTCGCGCAGGCGGAAAACCGTGCCGCCTTGAGTGCCGGCGGGGATCTTGATCGATGACTGACCATCAAGTGTTGGCACCTTCAATTCGCCACCGAGTGCGGCGGTCGAGAAGGGGAGGGGGACTTCGCAAAAGAGATCCGAGTCATCGCGTTCGAAGATGTCGTGATCGCGGACATGCAGGAACACATAAAGGTCGCCTGCCGGGCCACCGCGTACGCCAGCGTCGCCATTGCCGGTCGAGCGCAGGCGCGTGCCGGTATCTACGCCGGCCGGGATGCGCAGCTTGATGCGGCTTTCCTTTTGCACGCGGCCTTCGCCTTTGCAGGCCTTGCAAGGATCGCTGATCGTTTCACCTGCGCCACGGCATTCTGGGCAGGTGGTTTGTTGGATGAAGATGCCCGATTGACGAGAAACGACTCCGCGGCCACCGCATGTTTGGCAGGTTTTCACGCCGCCCGAACCTTTGGTGCCCTTGCTGTCGCAGGTTTCACAGGGCATGTAGCGTTCGATCTCGAGTTCCTTCTCGACGCCGCGCGCAGCTTCCTCGAGCGAGATTTCCAAATCATAGCGCAGGTCGCTGCCGCGTTGCTTGCCGGAGCTTTTGCGCCTTGCGCCACCGCCGCCAAAAAATTCCTCGAAGCCACCACTGAAGGCGCCACCGAAGACCTGCGAGAACATGTCCATCGGGTCGTGGAAGCCACCGCCGGGACGACCGCCACCATTGGAGAATGCCGCATGTCCATAGCGATCGTAGGCCGCGCGTTTGTCGGCATCGCTCAATGCTTCATAGGCCTCGCCGAGTTCCTTGAATTTTTCTTCGGCCGTATGATCGCCGGGGTTCTTGTCCGGGTGAAACTTCACCGCGAGTTTGCGGTAGGCCTTTTTGATTTCGTCGGCACTCGCGTCGCGGGAAACTCCCAGAATTTCGTAGTAATCGCGTTTGTCAGCCATGGGGATCAGTCAGCGCCTCCTTCCGCAGCGGCCGGTGCTTTGGAAACCACCACGCTTGCCGGGCGAAGCAGGCGATCGCGAAGTTTGAATCCGCGGCGTGTCACCCGGATGATGTCGCCTTCCTTGATGTCGGCCGATTCCTCCTGCGCCACCGCGTCGTGAAGGTTGGGATCAAAGGCTCCACTGGCCACGAGCTCTTCGACGCCTTGGGAGGATAGAAACTCGTTGAGCTGGCGGCGGACCATGTCCATGCCGATATAGATCATCGACGAGGTGTCCTGTGCCGCGGCTTGCATGCCCATTTCGAAGTTGTCGATCACCGGCAAAAGCTCTTCGAGCAGGCGTTGATTCGAATACCGCACCGCTTCCTCGCGTTCGCGGGCGGTGCGTTTGCGCAGGTTGTCCATTTCGGCAGCGGTGCGTAGGGAAAGGTCCTTCCATTTGGCGGCCTCGGCCTCGAGCTGCTCCCATGGATCAAGCTCCGCCGCAGCTTCCGGTGTGGCATTTTCCTTGGCGATCTCGGGGTTTTCGACCGGGGCCTCGGCATCGGGAGCGGTTTGGTTGTCGGCTTGCATGGCGGATAGCTGTAGCCGTGAACGGCCCCGCGTCAACTCCGGTGACAGGGGATTTGTCCACTGCCGCAAAGGCAAATGGCGGATTACAAACGTTTACAAAAGCGTGATGAAATTTTGCCATGATGCAAAAATACCTTAATTTGAAGGCTTTTTCGCAAATCGGCAGCGGCGCGTGATATTTTGTATTACAATGCCAACCAAGGCTTCGGCATTCCCACGACCGCTTGCGGGCTTCAATGAAAGCGGACTTCTAGGTCCCGATTTTGGAAATTCGCCCTATTTTTTGAGAGCTTTTGGAAAAATTTCCAAGAAATAGCAAATTAGGGCTTGTCAGGTCGGGTTCGAACCCTATTTTCGCCGCCCCGCATTGCGACCTGCCTCTTCGAAACAGGCAGCTCCCGAAACAGGGAAAATTTATCGGGTCAGCTCCGGAGAAAAGCTACAACGAGGTTTCCTCGTCGTTGCTCCGGTTTGTCCCAAGCACAACCAGAACCACGCAGGAAATCATGCCGACCATCAACCAGCTCGTTCGCAAGGGACGAATCACTCCGGCCGAAAAGTCGAAGTCGCCCGCTCTCGTGAA
>JBKDYW010000170.1:0-26066 GCA_046308575.1 Verrucomicrobiota bacterium | reverse complement strand
TCGACCCTTTTGGTGTACTTGTTGGTGAGGGTCTGGACTTCTTCCTCGAAGTCCTTTTGTCCGTCCTCGGTGATGAGGTTGTTGGCCTTCATTTTCTTGGCGGCGTCCATGCCGTCCTTGCGGGCAGCGCGGAGGCGGACTTTGGCTTCCTCGGCGAGTTGCTTGATGAGCTTGACCATGTCGCGTCGGCGTTCCTCGGAGAGTTCGGGGATCGGGACGCGCAGTGAGCGGTCGGCGGCGGCGGGGTTGAGGCCGAGTTTGCATTCGCGGATCGCGCGTTCGATGTCGCGGGTGGTTGAGGGGTCGAAAGGTTGGACCATGAGCATGCGCGGCTCGGGTGTGCTGATGACGGCGAGGCTCTTGAGTTTGCTCACCGCGCCGTAGGCTTGGACATGGACATCGAGGTTTTCGATCAGCGCGGGGCTGGCCTTGCCGGTGCGCACGCCGGCGAATTCATGGGTGAGGTAATCCACACATTTTTGCATGGCTTCTTCGACTTCGAGAATGGCGGTATCCGGGTCCATGATGATTTGAAGGTTGGATGTTGAGTGAGAAATTTGCTTGGGAGAAAATTTTATTCGCCGTGAACGAGTGTGCCGATCGGTTGACCGCGCAGCGCGTGGGAGAGGTTGCCGTGCGGGCCGAGGTCGAAGACGATGATCGGGATGTGGTTGTCCATGCAAAGGCTGAACGCAGTGGTGTCCATCACATTGAGGCGTTGTGAAATGCACTGGTGGAAGGTGACTGACTCGAAGCGGTTGGCGGCCGGGTTCTTGTGCGGATCGCAATCGTAAACACCGTCGACTTGGGTTGCCTTGAGGATCACATCGGCGCCCATTTCGCTGGCGCGAAGGGCGGCGGTCGTGTCGGTCGAAAAGAAGGGGTTGCCGGTGCCGGCGCCGAAGATCACGACTTTCCCATCGGCGAGTTGGCGTTCGGCGCGACGGCGGATGAATGGCTCGGCGACATTTTTCATTTCGATGGCCGATTGCACGACGCACTCGACGCCGTGGTGGCTGAGCGCGCCTTCGATTGCGAGTGCGTTCATCACCGTGGCGAGCATGCCGACATAATCGGCGGTGGCGCGATCCATGCCGCGTGCCGAAGCGCTTGCACCGCGCCAGAAATTTCCGCCGCCCACGACGATGCCGAGTTGCAGGCCGAGGCTCACCGCTTCCTTGATCTCGCGTGCGATGCGATCGACGATTTCCGGCGAGATGTTGTCCTGCGATCCTTTTTCGCGGAGTGCTTCGCCGCTGAGTTTGAGAATGGCGCGTTTGAAGGGGCGGGGGTCTTTGGTGCTTGATTTCATGCGTGGCGTGGCTGGGCGATCAAAGGCGATGATGCGGTCGCTTGCAAAGGCAAAACCGCGGGATCATTGCGCGGCGGGTCCGGGGGCGAGGGTGAAGCGTGAGGCGAGATCGCGCAGGTGGGATTTTGCGTCGTCGGCACCCACGATCGCGAGGTACACATTGAGCGGTTTTTTGAGCGGCAACTGGTAGGCCTCGAGGGTTTTGCGCAAGGCGCCGATCGCGAGCTTGAGGATTTGGCGCGCGGTGAGGTCGACCTCCGGTGGGATCGCGAGCTGCGAGACATCGATGCGGGCATCGAGGCCATCGCGTGTCATTTCCGCATCGATGGTGATGTTGCATAGCACCAGCAGGTTGGCTTCCTGGACTTTGTAATTCGGATTGTTGCTGGGCAGCAGATGCGGGCTGCGGATCGCTTCGACGAGGGCCTCGGGAAAATCGCCGCTCATCGCCATCGGCCGCGAAGCGATGCAGGCTTGCAGGGATTCGCCGCTATCCGAAACTGCCTCATCCACATCGGTGCCCTGAAGGCTGAGCGGTTCGAAGATCGGCACCACGGAGATCGTGCTGGCCGGAGCCTTGATGCAGAGAAGGGCCGCAATCAGCAGGAAAAATGGCGGTTTCATGACATCACCATGCACCCATCGTGCGATCATGGCGAGGGGAAAGGCGGAGCTCCGCGCTTGCCAAGCGGGATGCGTGTGGTTTGTGATGAGGCATGGACCAACTGGCGAGGGCAAGATGCGTGATCGACATCGAAGTCGATGGATTGCGGCGCATGGCGGATCGTCTCGATGGTGCCTTCCCGCAAGCGGTCGAGATGCTGCGCGAAACCCTCGGTCGCCGTGGCAAGATCGTCGTGGTCGGCGTCGGCAAATCCGGCAACATTGGTCAGAAAATTGCCGCGACCTTCAACTCGACCGGTGCCACCGCGGTGGTGCTCGATTCGCAAAACGCGCTGCATGGAGATCTCGGTTTGCTCAACGACGGCGATGCGGTGCTGGCACTTTCCTACTCTGGCGAAACCCGCGAACTGCTCGATCTCATGCCGTTCATCCGGCGCTTCGATGTCGGTATTGTCGCGCTCACCGGCAAGCCAGACTCGACACTCGCGCAGCTGGCAGATCTCGCCTTGGACACCTCGGTTGAACGCGAGGCCTGCCCTTTGAATCTTGCGCCGACTTCCTCATCGACCGCGATGCTGGTGATGGGCGATGCCTTGGCGATGGTGCTGCTCGAGGCCCGCGGCTTCAGTGAGGATGACTTCGCACGATTTCATCCCGGCGGCTCTTTGGGCCGGGCTTTGTTGACGCGAGTTTCCGACATCATGCGTTGCGATGCCCAGCTGCCGGTCGTTAGTGAAAATGCGGATGTCTTTGCCGCGCTTGACGCGATGAAGAATGCGCGGGCCGGCGCATGTTTGATCCTTGATTCGCGAGGCTGTTTGGCAGGGATTTTCACTCATGGTGATTTTGCGCGCTGCTTCCGCGCGGATCCGCTGCTTGGCGATAAGTTAGTGGCCGGGCTCATGACCAAAAGCCCTGTCACTGTGAACGCCGATGCCCTTGCCGTCGAGGTCCTGCGGACGCTGGGCGAGAACCGCATCGATGACATCGTGGTGCTTAATGAGGCTGGAAAACCCGTCGGTTTGATCGACACGCAGGATTTGGCGCGTTTGAAAATCGTCTAATTTTTCGCGGCTCTGTTTTATCTAACAGATTTGAAAAAAATCCGCGTTTGACCCGTTGCGCGGCGGGGACTGCTGTTTTAGGTTGAATCAAAGGATACAACCATGGGACTTGAGAAAATCACCCGCAAACTCCAGGAAGCCCTGCAGGCCGCGCAGGGGATCGCTTCGAAATCGGCCCATCCGGAACTCAAAAGCGCGCATGTGCTGTTGGCTTTGTTGCAGCAGGAGGGCGGCATCGCGGTGCCGATCCTGCAGAAGGCCGGAGTCGACATCACGACGCTCAAGGCGGCGGTTGCCAACGCGTTGGGCCGCGAGCCGAGCGTGCAAGGGGCATCGACGCAGCCACAGATCAGCGTTGGGCTTCGTGCGACGCTCGATGCGGCCGATGAGGTGCGCGAGTCGCTCGGCGATGAGTTTTTGAGCGTCGAGCATTTCTTGCTCGGATCGTTGAAGGGTGATTCGCCTGCAGGCAAATTGCTCAAGGAAGCCGGACTCGATGAAAAGAAGGCGCGTGATGCGGTGAAGGATGTTCGCGGGTCGCAAAAAGTGACCGATGAAAATCCCGAGGGCAAATACCAGACGCTGGAAAAATACGGCACCGACCTCACCGCTCGCGCGCGGGCGGGCAAGATTGATCCGGTGATCGGGCGCGACCATGAAATACGGCGCGTGCTGCAGGTGCTTTCGCGCAGAACGAAGAACAATCCGGTGCTGATTGGTGAACCGGGCGTGGGCAAGACGGCGATTGTCGAAGGTCTCGCGCGGCGGATTGTTTCAGGCGATGTGCCGGATTCGATGAAGAACAAGCGCGTCATCGTGATGGACCTTGGCGGCATGCTTGCGGGGGCGAAGTACCGCGGTGAATTTGAGGATCGCTTGAAGGCCTTTCTTAAGGAAGTGACTGAGGCCGAGGGGAGGATCATTTTGTTCATCGACGAGTTGCACACGATTGTTGGTGCAGGTGCGAGCGAGGGCGCGGTCGACGCGTCAAATTTGCTCAAGCCGCAACTCGCGCGCGGCGAGCTGCATACCATCGGCGCGACCACGCTTGATGAATACCGCAAGCACATCGAAAAGGATGCCGCGCTTGAGCGACGATTCCAACCGGTGATGGTTGGTGAGCCGTCGGTCGAGGACACGGTGGCGATCTTGCGCGGGCTCAAGGAGCGCTACGAAGTCCATCACGGCGTGCGGATTCAGGATGGCGCTTTGGTTGCTGCGGCGGCTTTGTCCGACCGCTACATTTCCGACCGTTTCCTACCCGACAAGGCGGTTGACTTGATTGATGAGGCTGCATCGCGGCTCAAGATCGAGCTCGACTCGATGCCGACAGAAATCGACGCGCTTGAGCGTCAGATCATGCAGCTCGAGATGGAAAAAAAAGCCCTCGAAAAGGAAACCGACAAGGCCTCGGCCGCGAGGTTGGGTAAGGTGGTCGAGGAGCAATCGAACCTGCGCGAGCAGTCGTCGGGCCTGATGGCGCAGTGGCGCAATGAGAAGGCGGTGATCGACGAGGTTCGCAGTGCTCAGGGAAAAATCGAAGCTCTCAAGGGCGATGCCGAGCGCGCGCAGCGCATCGGCGATTTGACCCGTGCGTCGCAGATCACTTACGGCGATTTGCCCGATGCGATGAAGTCGCTCGAGGTCGCCAAGGATCAGCTCGCCGTGCTGCAGAAAAATGGCGCGATGCTCAAGGAAGAGGTTACCGAAGAGGACATCGCGCGGGTGGTGTCGTCGTGGACCGGAATTCCGGTGAACCGCCTGCAGGAAGGTGAAAAGCAAAAGCTCGTGCAGATGGAAGAACGCCTTGGTGCACGGGTGGTGGGACAAAAGCGTGCGATCAAGGCGGTTTCGAATGCTGTGCGACGCGCGCGTGCCGGACTGCAGGACGAGAACCGTCCGATCGGCTCGTTTTTGTTTCTCGGTCCGACCGGTGTCGGCAAGACCGAGCTGTCGAAGGCCTTGGCGGAATTTCTATTCGACGACGAAGGAGCGATGGTGCGCATCGACATGTCGGAGTACATGGAGAAGCACAGCGTTGCGCGATTGATCGGCGCTCCTCCGGGTTATGTCGGCTATGAGGAGGGCGGGCAACTTTCCGAGCATGTGCGGCGCAAGCCTTACTCGGTCGTGCTTTTCGATGAAGTGGAAAAGGCGCATCACGATGTGTTCAATGTATTGCTGCAAGTGCTCGATGATGGCCGCATCACCGATGGCCAAGGTCGCACGGTCGATTTTCGCAACACGGTGATTATTCTCACCTCCAACATCGGTTCGCAGTACATCCTCCACGAAGACAATGCCGAGCAGCGCGAGGCAAAGGTCAATGAAGCGCTGCGCGGGCACTTTCGGCCGGAGTTTCTCAATCGCATCGATGAGATCATCATCTTTGATCGGCTCGTTCGTGAGGAGATCGCGACCATTGTGGATCTGCAACTCGACCGCGTGCGCAAGCGTTTGGCTAAGCAGGGATTGGCACTGGCGCTCAGCGAGGACGCAAAGGAATTCATCGGAAATCAGGGCTACGATCCGGTCTATGGGGCCCGACCCCTCAAGCGGGCGATCCAGCATCTGCTGCTCGACCCGCTGAGCCTTGATGTGCTCGACGGAAAATTTTCCGATGGCGATGTCATCCGCGCGGAGGTCGATCACGGATCGATCGTCTTCGCGAAGACCTGATGATCCTATTTGGGCACAAAAAAGCCCGGTCGCTCGCAGGAGCGACCGGGTTTTTTCAAGGGGTTCGAATTACTTCGAGGAAGCCGGTGCGGGAGCAGGAGCCGGAGCTGCGCTTGGGCAGCAGGAAGCGGCAAACAGCGATGCGACAGCGGCAACGATAGCGATTTTAACGATTTTCATATTTGGTTGTTCGGTTGTTGTTTGGCAACCAGGAATCCCCGGTTGATGTTGCGAACACTAACAGAACTTAACTATCTGGCAAGCACGGAATTTGGGGGCTTGAAATCGGCGAAATTGCTGAAGAAACCACGAAATTCAGGAAATTCACGAAGTTGGAAGGGGATTGGATTGGTCCCTAACAGAATATCGGCGTGCTCAGAGCACCTCGCGGACGAACGAGGCTTTTTCGAAGATCGCGAAGGTCTCGGGTTCCTCGCCGGTGCCGATGAATCTTGGTGGGATGCCGAGCTGGCTCTGGATGGTCACCGCGATTCCGCCTTTGCCCGAGCCGTCGAGTTTGGTGACGATGAGTCCGTCGAGTGGGCAGGCTTTGTGAAATTCTTTCGCTTGTTGGAGCGCGTTGCTGCCAGTGGTGGCATCGACGACAAGCAGGGTGAGGTGCGGGGCGCTGTCGTCTTGCTTGGCGATGGTGCGGCGGATTTTTCCCAGTTCTTCCATCAGGTTGTGGCGTGTGTGAATGCGGCCAGCGGTGTCGCAGATGAGAAATTGGGTGCCGTTGGCGATCGCCTTTTGATGCGCGTTAAAGCATACCGACGGTGGATCGGCATTCGGGTTGCCGGCGACCACGGGGATGCCGAGTCGATCGCCCCAGCGTTGGAGTTGCTCGACGGCGGCGGCGCGGAAGGTATCGGCAGCGGCGAGCAGTACCGAGTGTCCGCGCGATTGCAGCCAGCGTGCGAGCTTTGCCGACGAAGTTGTTTTGCCGGTGCCGTTCACGCCGACGACGAGGATCACGAAAGGTTTGCCATCGGGCCTCGGTGTGGGCGCAGGAAAATCCTCGGGCAGCATCTGAGCGAGGTGCTTGCGGGTGGTTTCGACGACATCGTCGGCGGAAATTTCGCGGCCGAGTTCGCGGAGTTCGTCAATGATTTTCTTGCTCGTGTGGATGCCGAGGTCGGCGCTGATCAGGTCGGCCTCGAGTTCGTCCCAATCGATTTCCGCGCGGTTGGCGATCTTGTTGAAGAGGGATTTGAAAAAACCTGCCATGTGCTTGCTGGCGGGGAGCTAAGGGCAAATCGCGCGATGCGGGGAGCACAAAATGTGCGGGAAATCGGCGCGATCGCGGATTTGATCTTTGCGCCGGGCTTTCAATTTCTACTCTTGGCGGGTGCAGAAGATCCGCGTGCTTTCCGACATTCTGGCCAGCCAGGTCGCGGCGGGCGAGGTCGTTGAGCGTCCGGCTTCGGTGGTGAAGGAGCTTGTCGAAAACAGCATCGATGCCGGGGCGGGGGAGATTCGGGTGGATATCGATCAGGGCGGGGTGGCATTGATCCGCGTGACCGATGACGGCTGTGGCATGTCGCGCGAGGATGCGATGCTTTCGCTCGAGCGTCATGCGACAAGCAAGCTGCGGACGGTGGGGGATTTGGCGGAGATTCGCACCTTGGGATTTCGCGGTGAGGCGGTGCCTAGCATTGCGAGTGTGTCGCGCTTTCGGATGGTCACGCGCGAGAGGGATGCGGTGGCGGGCACGGAGCTTGTCGTCGAAGGCGGCAAGTTGCGCGATGTGAGGGAGGCGGGTTGTGCGCCGGGCACGGTGATCGAAGCTCGTTCGCTGTTTTTTAACATGCCCGCGCGGCGAAAATTTTTGCGGGCCGAGAGCACCGAGTCGGCGCACATCGAGCATCAGTTGCGCTTGCATGCCTTGGCGGCACCGGGTGTGCGCTTTCGTTTGCGGCGCGACGATCGTGAAGTCTTTGATTTGCCACCGGCAGCGCGGGCGGTCGAGCGGGTGCGGCAGTTGGTGGGTACGCAGTTGGCGCAGGAGTTGATCCCGCTGCCGCGCGTCTTGGGCAACGGAGTGTCGGTCGAGGGTTTTGTGCTGCCATCGGCGCACGCGCGAAAGGGGCGTCGACATCAGTGCGTGTTTCTCAACGGCAGGCCGGTGGAGGATGTGGTGATTTCGCGTGGACTTACCGAAGGATTTCGTGGCGCGGTCGCCGAGGGCTTGCATCCGGCGGCGTGGTTGTGGATCGAACTCGAGCCGTCGATGGTCGATGTGAATGTGCATCCGGCCAAGCGCGAGGTACGCTTTCATCGTCCGGTCGAGGTGCGCGAGGTGATTGCCGAAAGCGTGCGCGAAGGGCTGCGCGAATCGCAAGCGGCGACCGCGCCCATTGCAAGCGCACCAAAATTTTCGCCGCCGGTTTTTCAAGCGTCGGCCGCCGTGACGCGTGAAGTCCCTTTCACTGCACCCGCTCCTTTGAATGTGCTTACGCGTGAAGAGCAAACGATGATCGATGATTTGCTCGCATCGGCGCAAACGGAGGAGGCGAGCCTTGCTACGGAAGAGCCCGCGGCGCCTGCAGCTGGTCATGCGACGGAAAGATTTCGTTTGCTTGGACTCTTGCAGCGGCGTTTTGTGCTGATGGAAAGCGATGATGGCTTGGTCTTGTTCGACCCCAAGGCGGCGCGCGAACGGATCATTTACGAAGGCATGCTTCAGCATCGCGAGTCGGGTGTGCCGGTGCAGCATTTGTTGGTGCCGGCCTTGTTGGATCTGGATCCACGCGACATGGATCTGATCCTGCGCGAGCGGAGCAGTCTTGCATCGGCCGGCATCGAGATCGAAGAGTTTGGCGGCAATACCGTGCAGGTCAGATCCTTGCCCGAAGGTCTCGGCGTGGGAGACTCCTTGGACTTCGTCCGCGAGTTGCTCGATGAGCTGCTGCACGGTCCGGTGCAGGGCGGAAAATTCGCGTTCGAACGGCTGGCAAAGTTGCTCGCGCGAAGAGCCTCGCTCTTGGTCTCGCCCTCGCTCGACGAGGCAAAGAGTTTGCTCGATGAACTTTTCCGCTGCGAACTTCCCTACTGCGCTGCCGATGGTCGACCCACCATGATCGAATTCGGCATGCGCGAGCTGGAGCGGCGCTTCGGTGGAGGGCGGTGAGGGGATTTCTTATTTCATGGATTATCTAGTCGACTTGTCGGCATTACGCGCCATTTTAAATCTCTATGCCACATGCCACATACATGAAAAAAATCGTGATTAAATCATTCGTCTTTTTTTGCTTGGTATCATCTGCGATGGCGCAAACAGCCTCTGTGGATTCTATCAGGGAACTGCTTGCCGTTACCGAAGCCAAGAAGTTGCTTGATGGAGTCTTTGCGCAAATCGATCCCTTGATTAAGGCGAGCATTTCTCAAGCTACGGCAGGTAAAAATCTTACGGAGGAACAACAGCTCGAACTGGAAAAAACATTTCCCAAAATCACAGAGGAATGTGTTCGGGTGATGAGGGAAGAGTTGAGTTGGGAACAGATGGAACCGATGTATTTGGAGATATATCAGAGGTCATTCACCCAAGAAGAAGTTGATGGCCTTTTGGCATTTTACAAAAGCCCAGCAGGCGTTGCCTTGGTTAAAAAGATGCCTGTGGTGATGCAAGAAACCATGGTTGCCATGCAACAGCGAATGGGGCCGATGATGGCTCGGGTACAGCAGGCCGTCGAAAAAGCTTTAAAGGAATCAGAGAAGAATGAGTAAAAATGCTTTGGATCACAATGATCCAGCTAAGGTGAAGAGGTTCTTGGCGGTCTGCGCTAGATGCCTCTACGTGCTCTAGGCCGGCAGCGCTCAGCCTCAAAATCAATCCGCGTAAAGGATGCGGCCGCAGTCTTCGCAGCGGGCGAGTTCCTTGCCGGTTTGCACGGCGACGACGATAGAGGCGATGAGCTTCATGTGGCAGCCGCCGCATTTGCCATCCTGCATTGGTGCGATGGCGAGGCCGGCTTTGGTTTTCATGAGGCGCTGGTAAAGCGGGAGGATTGAATCGGTAATGGCGGCGGCGAGTTGGTCGCGTTCGGCGGTGAGCTCGGCCTGATCTTGCTTGATGCGTTCGGCGCGTTGGCGGATGGATGCGAGGTCTTCGTCGACCAGCACTTGGGTTTTTGCACGTTTTGCTTCGGCCTCTTTGTGAGCGGCGCGCAACTGGTCGATTTGCTCCATCAGCTCGAGTTCTTTTGTTTCGAGCGCGTCGACTTCCTTTTCGTAGCGGATCACCTCGTTGCCGAGGGCTTGGTACTCGTCGTTTTTGCGGGTTTCGAACTGCTGGACCTTGAGGCGTTGGATGGTTGTTTTGCGGGCGCCGACATCGAGCTCGATGCGCTTGAGTTGGAGTTCGCATTCGACGAGCGCGTCATGGGCCGCTTGCACCGCTTTGTTGTCGGCTGAGAGTTTGCCCTGTGCACGGGCCTCGTCCTGCGGCAGTTTTTCCAGATCCTTGGCGAGGGAAAGCAGGCGGCGGTCACGGTCCTGGAGGACCAACAAGGCACGGACATCTTCGAGCATGGAAAAGGCTTAGTCGGCAGACATGACTTGGACAAGTTCTTTGCGCGCTGGGTGGGTCAGCCGTGTGATGGATTTTTTGCGCGGCTGTTGATCATTCGTAGTGAGTCCAGAGCCTGATGACCTTCACAACCTTTTGGTCTTCGTAAACTTGGTAAACCAATCGATGCTGAAGGTTGATGCGCCGTGAATAGGCTCCCTTGAGATCTCCAACAAGTGCCTCGAAAGGTGGCGGGTCCGAGAATGGATTCTCACGGATCAGATCCAGCAGATACCTGGCCTTTAATGCCAAGGGGCTGCCTTTGAGTTTTTTCGCGTCCTTCCTTGCCTGGGTTGTGTAGACCAGTTCGTAGCTCACAAATCAATTTTTCGGCTGCATTTTGCGATCGGTTCTTTCATCCCTTGCAGGATTGAATCCCTCATTCCGGGAATGCTGACCAAGTGGAGTGTTTCTTGAATTGCTCTCCAGTCGGCCTCGCCGAGCAGAACCGCATTGCCCCGCTTGCCGGAAATGTGGATCGGTTCGTGATTGTTAACGGCAGAATCGATGACCCGATAAAGATCGGAGCGGGCAAAAGTTGCGGTGATGCTCTTCATGTCTTTCACGTACATTATTCCGTACGCTTTTGCAAAGTGAATTTTCCGCCCGACAAGTACAGCGCCACCGCCAGCCAGATCAGGCCGAAGGAAAGCATGCGCTGTGGGTCCATGGTTTCCCCGTACCATCGCCAACCGATGATCCATTGCAGGGTGGGTCCGAGAAATTGGATCATGCCGAGAGTGGTGAGGCGGATGTTGCGTGCGGCGTAGGTGAAGCAAAGCATGGGAAGGGTGGTGGCAATGCCGCTGGCGATGATGAGGGTGGCTTGCGGCCATGTGGGAAGCGGATAAATGCCTGAATCGGCCGGGTGGGTGGCGATCCATGTGAGTGCGAATGGGGCGAGGAGTGAGGCTTCGAGCGTGAGCCCATCGCGCGCGTCGAGGGATGATTTTTTCCTGACCACCGCGTAGAGGGAGAGGGTTGCGGCGAGGGCGATCGGGATCCAGGGAAAGTGTCCGCTGGTGGGGATCTGGATCAGCACGCCGGCGAAGGCTAGCGCGATGGCGATGAGCTGGCGCGTGTTGTGTTTTTCGGCAAACCAAAGCGTGCCGAAGAGCATGTTGAAAAAGGGGTTGAGGTAGTAGCCGAGTGCAGCTTCGAGGATGCGGTGGTTGAGGACTGCCCAGACATAGAGTAGCCAGTTTGATGCAAGCAAAGCGCCGGAGAGGGCGCTCCATGCGAGTGTGGTCCGCGAGCGGAACAGGGTCTTGAGCGAGGTCGCGTTTTTCGCGATGAGCGCGATGACCAACAGCAGGATGAATGACCAAAATGTGCGATGGGCGACGATCGAGGCGGGGTTGAGAAAGGACAGCGATTTCCAAAAAACAGGGAGGATGCCCCACATGGAAAAGGCTGCGAGCGCGGCGGCGATTCCTTTTTGCGGCTGGCTCATGTTGGGGAGCATGGGCGGATTTGCCGGCGGATGAAGGCGAAAGTGCGGCGTTGGAATTTTGGATTTTGAATCCGCGGAAATTTGAACATCATCGGCGCATGTCCGCCGAGCGTTTGTCCATTCCCCGCTATGCCATGGCCTTGGCTCATGTGGCTAGCCTGCGTTCGGAGGATCCGTATCGCAAGGTCGGTGCTGCGGCGCTTGATCACGACAATCGCGTGATCGGCACCGCGTACAACGGACTCGCGCCCGGGTTCAATCCGCCGGGTGGATTTTGGGATGACCGCGAGGCGCGTCAGAAATTCATGCTTCATGCCGAAGTGAACCTCTGCAGCCTGTTTCGTCGTGGCGAGGCAAAGCTCGTTGCGACCACTACCATGCCATGCACCGCGTGCATGCAAACGCTCTGCGCGTATGGGATTCGCGAGATTTATTATCGCGATGTTTATCACGCGTCCGACGCGCCGGAGATCGCGAAATTATATGGTGTGAAGTTGGAGAGGATTGCGGATTTTCCCGAGCTTGATCACTTGGGGAAGTGAGAAGTTTCAAGGTTCAAGTGTTCAGTTTTTAGTGAGATTAGGACGGTGTTTTTGTCCGTCACGAATTTCCGGATCCGGCATTTTCCAGTGCCTCAAGATTGATGAAATTTTGTTGGTGGATGAGGTGGTCGATGAGTGGGAGGCCGGTGAGTTCTTCGATGAGGCCTTTGTTGGTGATCATGGCGGTGTCGAGTTCGTCATCGAGTTGATTGAGGATGATGCCGGCGCATTTCAGGCCTTTGGCGCGGATGGCATCGACGCTGAGGAGGGTGTGGTTGAGGGCGCCGAGGCGGTTTGCGACGACGAGGATGACCGGAAGATTGAGGGCTTTTGCGAGATCGGAAACGCGGAAGTTGGGGGCGATGGGGACCTCCCAGCCGCCTGCGCCTTCGATGAGGACCTGCGTGTGTTTGGCGGCGAGTTGATGGTAGCCGTCGATCAGGATCTGTGGGTCGACCGTGTGGTTTTCGAGCATGCCGGCGACAAGCGGTGCGACGGGTGTGTTGAGGTGGAGGGGGTTGATTTCATCGATGGGGAGTCCGCCCGAGGCAGCGGCTAGGCGTGTGGCATCGTCACGATCGCCGCAGCTGATGGGCTTGTAGCCGACCGCATCGATGCCTTGGCGGCGCAGTTCTTCGAGCATCAGGCAGGTCGCGTAAGTTTTGCCTGTGTTGGTGTCGGTACCCGTGATGAAGTAGTTCATGACCGAGAGGTGAGGGGCGGAGGCTCGCGGGTCAAGTCGCGTGAGTGTCGAATTTTGTTTGGTTGCTTGGCCGGTCGGGTTCATGGTGGCGGCGATGAATGCGGATTTCATGGTCATCGGCGCGGGGATTGCCGGCCTTTCTTTTGCGTTGAGAGCGGCGCGTCACGGGTCGGTGGTGGTCTTGGCGAAGGGCGATGTTTTCGAATCCAACACAGCGTGGGCGCAGGGTGGAATTGCCTCGGTTTTGTCCGAGCAAGAGCGGGATGCGGGGGATTCGGTGGAAATGCATGTGGCCGACACCCTGGAGGCCGGTGCGGGTCTGTGCCGTGAGAGCATGGTGCGTACGATTGTTGGCGAGGGTGAGGAGGCGATCAGGGATTTGGTGAATTACGGGGTGTCCTTTGATCGTGAGGATCACCATTACCTTCTGGGTCGCGAGGGTGGTCACTCGCATCGGCGGATTTTGCATGCCAAGGATACGACCGGTCGTGAAATCGCGCGGGCCTTGATTGAGGCCGCGCGCAAGACGCCGAACCTGACGATTTTGGAAAACCATTTTGTCATCGACCTCATCACCACATCGAAGCTTGGTGCGGTGGCAGAGGATCGTGTGCTCGGTGCTTATGTGCTTGAGCGCAAGACCGGTGAGGTAAAGGTCATGCGCTCCGATCGAGTCGTCTTGGCGGCGGGTGGCTGCGGCAAGGTTTACCTTTACACTACCAATCCCGATTCCGCGACTGGTGATGGAGTGGCGCTTGGTTGGCGCGCGGGGGCATCGATTGCGAACATGGAGTTCATCCAGTTTCATCCGACTTGTTTTTACAATCCTGGTGCGCGGGGTCCCGAGGCACGATCGTTTTTGGTGAGTGAGGCAGTGCGCGGTGAGGGTGGGATATTGATCAATGCCAAGGGTGAGGATTTCACTAAAAAGGTTGATCCGCGAGGTTCCTTGGCGCCGCGTGACATTGTGGCGCGTGCGATCGACCGAGAGCTCAAGCGCACTGGCGAGGCGTGTGTGTATCTTGATGTGACGCACAAGCCGAAGGGATTCATGAAGGAGCGTTTTCCGTACATATATGAAACGCTGATGAAGTTTGGTTTGGACTGTGAGACGCAGCCGATTCCAGTTGTGCCGGCGGCGCATTATCAATGTGGCGGCGTGCTGACCGACAACGAGGGCAAGACTGCGATTCGCGGATTATTTGCGATCGGCGAGGTGGCTTGCAACGGCTTGCACGGAGCGAATCGCTTGGCATCGAATTCATTGCTTGAGGGCAATGTCATGGCACGCCGGGCCTTGGATGAAATGATGCGACTTTACCCGCCGGGGAAAGAGGCGCCGAATCCGCCACCGATTCCTGAGTGGGAGCATGGCGATACGGCCGAGCCTGACGAGTTGGTGGTCATTTATCACAACTGGGATGAAATCCGCCTTTTGATGTGGGACTATGTTTCCATCGTGCGCACCGACAACCGTCTGCGGCGAGCGGCGGCGCGTTTGCGAAATCTCAAGCGCGAGGTGCGCGAGTTTTATTGGGGTCACCGAGTGAATTCTGACATTCTCGAACTGCGAAATTTGGTCGCGGTTGCGGGTCTGATCGTTGAATGTGCGCTGCGCCGCAAGGAGTCGCGCGGGCTTCACTACACGCTTGATTATCCCGAGACGGAGGAGCGTCAGCGCGTGGATACCGTGGTGAGAAGGTTTTAGGCCTCGTCGACATGAAAAACCCGCGCCGGACGCATCCGACGCGGGTTACACCATCAACGCGAAAACCCGTCGCGTTGTTTACCCATGAAAAAACGGTTGGAGTGGCATGCGGCTCATTTTTTTTCGGGATCGCCACCGAAGCGGAACATAAAGCCGTCGCTGCGGAAGCATGAGTCGATGTTTAGGGCCTCGATGCGTTGGCGTACCTCTTCGGGTGCGGCGGCCTTGTCCTGTGCGGTGTCCCAAGGGCCGCTCCATGCGATTTTTTGGTCGGCATCACGGACGGTGACTTCCTTGCTGCCATTGTTGGTCTGGATTTCGACGCAGCCTTTTTCATCGCTGAGGCGGAAGGTTGTGCCTTGTTGGAGTTGGATGCCGCGTTCGCGGGTGATCTTATGCTGCTCGAGGTTGCGCATGGCATTTTCGATGTGCTGGCGCATTTGCTTCATGGCATCGTTCATTTCTGGGAACATGCCTTGAAGTTGTTGCTCGAAGTTCATTTCGCGCTCACCGAAGTTTTCGCCGAGCATTTGGCGGGCGCGCTCGCGGAGTTCATTGGGGATCGCATTGAGGTCGGGTTTGGCCTCGCGCGGTTCGGGTGCGGCCTCGGCAAAATTGTTCGGCCGTTGACCGAGTGTCACATCGAGATCTTGGGACTTTCCATTGCGGATGATGGCAATGCGGATTTTCTCGCCGGGTTGGTGCGAGGCCACCTTGCGTGTGAGTTCGTCGGGTGACTGGATTGCTTGGTCGCCGATACGGGTGATGATGTCGTTGGCAGCGATGCCGGCTTGGGCGGCGGGGCCATCGGGCATGAGGCCTTTCACGACGATAGCTTTTTCGATGCCGAGGTGGGGGGCGACGAAATCAGGCAATTTTTCGGAAACGACGCCGAGAAACGCGCTGCCGGCTTTGGTGCTCTGAATGTTTTGAGCATTCGCGTTTGGGGTTGGTTGTGCCACGCGAGGAGCTGTGGTGTCCTCTTGGCGTGCGGGTGGCATGGCCGACTCGTTTTCGCGGGCGAGGCTGCGTGCGGGCGGCGGTGCGTCATCGGCCGGGGCCTCGACGGCCGCTGCGCGGGTGGCCATGAGGCTTACGGTGACTGCAGTGAGGATTCGGCCGTATTTCATATCGGTGACTTTAGTACGATGAGCGTAGTAGTTCGTCGGATTTGTTCAAATTGTGTGATCAGTCCGTTTTGGCGGGGACGAGCACATATTCCACGCGTGGCTGTTCGACCTGATAGGTGCGGCCTTTGTCGTCGCGGAGGGTGGCGCAGTCCTGGTAGGTGAATTTCAGCACACGGTGGGGGCGTTGGTTGGATTGCCAGACCACGCCTTCGTCGCTGGCGGCGGTGAGGCCGCGTTTGAATGAGGCGGGGGTAAGGATGGCGTTGCTGGGTTGGATGGATTGGCTCGAGGGCGAGCTGCTTGCGGTGGTGGAGGGGCTGTTGCCCTTCATGGGGATGAGCAAGGCAGTGGCGGCGCCCAGCAGCGCAATGGCTGCGGCAGCGGCGAATTGCCCGCGTTTGGATGTGGGTGGACGGGATTTTGATTTTGGGAAACCGACGATGTTTTTCTCTTTTGGAAATGGGATCGCGGTGCAGATCGCTTCGAGCGAAGCCATCAGCGCGGGGTCGAGGCGGGCGGGTGCGTTGGCGCGGAGTTTTTCCTCGAGTTCGAGTTCGTCTTCGAGTGGTTCCGACCAATCGCCGAGTGCGCAGGCTTCGAGCCGGTCGATGAGTTGATCATGCGAACCTGCGGGGCGGAGCTTGAGGAGTTCGGCTTCGAGGTGTGATGTGTCGTCATGCATGGCGTGTGCGTGCAGTAATGGTTCAGATTGAGAAGTCTCCGCGGCGGCGGGCGCTGCCGAGTGATTTTTTCAAAGCCTCTAGTCCGTAGCGGTAGCGTGAAGCGGCGGTGTTTTGTGAGATGTCTAGGATTTCGGCGATTTCGGCGAAGGTGCGTTCGCCCCAAATTTTCATCACGATCACTTCGGCGAATTTTTGCGGGAGTTCCTTGAGTTTGGATTCGAGTTGATTGCGGGTTTCATCGTCCGAGGATTCGGATTCGAACCACGGGTGTGAGCCGTTGGCGTCGAATTCCGGGCGGTCGCTGGCGACTGTGTCTTCGCGGCGTTTTCTGCGGTCATCGCGGCGGCCGAGATCGATGGCGAGGCGGCGGATGGTCGCGTAGAGGTAGGACTGCCATGCATCGGATCCACCGATGAACTGATCGTTGCGAAGTTTGTCCACGAGCTTCACCAGCGCATCCTGTAGGACATCCTCTGCGTCCTCCCGGGAGCGGGTTTGTTGGCGGGCGAAAAGCAGGAGCTTGGGAGCGTGCAGTGCCAACCAGTCGCGCCATTCGGTGGGCGCGGGTTTGTTATCGGGCATGAGGCTGAGTGTGGTCATGGGCTCTTGCAGGATGACAGCGAGGCTTGCGGCCAGATTTGTTTTTTCCATTCGCAAAATCCCGATGGGCATCGGGTCGGAGCGGGTTCAAGGGGCGTCGGGTCGGGCTGGGCGTAGGCGGTGCAGCGGGATGGCGAGGATGAAAAAGAGCGAGAAGGCGAGGGGTTGGAAGGACGCGAGGTACCATGGCCATGGGCCGAGGTGGTCGATCATGCTGGCCTTGTCGGGCGGGCGTGAGGTGAAGCCGAAATTGGTGCCGAGCCATTGGTTGATGGCGATCGAGAAAAGCATGTAGGCGAGGGCGCCGAGGTAGGCGTCGAAGGGGGATTTCCAGAGCGGGGATTTCGGGCGCCAACCTTCGACGAGTGGGATGTGGATCGCGGCGGCGACGATCGCGAAGTGTTGGATGAAAAAGGTGATGAATGGGGGCGTGAGGAAATCGGCCGAGATCGCGGGGGTGATCAGGGCTTGGAGCGTGGCGGCGAGACCCCAGAAGTAGGTGAGTGTGCGCAGCAGCGGATTTCCTGTGAGCAGGGCGAATCCGGCGATGAAGGCGGCGATGTCGCAGAGGTGGAGTGGCAGGAGGTTTTCGAGGCTAATCGCTTGGTCGTGGGTTTTCCATGCGATGAGGTTGAGCGGGTAGGCGGCGAGGTTGGTGAAGGCGAGCAGGCGGGTAACGATTTGTTGCCTGCGGGCATTTGACTTCGCGGCGATGAGCAGTGCCGCGGTAATGCAGGTGCCCAGCGTGACGGCGGCGAGGTGTTCGCGGCTGAAGGGGTGGAAGGGCATGGCGTGTGGGGCGGTGGCTCAGGTCGCGTCGGGTTTGATTTCCGCCATCGCGGGTGTTTGGCCGGAGAAAATTTGTGAGGCGATCGATTGGATTTCTTCGCGCGTGACGGCGAGGACTTGGTCGCGCCATTCGAGCGGGTGGGGGATGCGGCCGAACTCAAGCAGGCATTCGCCGGCCCATGTCGCGTGGGAGGCGGTCGATTCGAGGGCCTGCTTGTTTTGCGAGATGGCGAGGCGTTTGGCGCGTTCCAATTCACCATCGGCGGGGCCGCGGGTGGCGAGGTCGTTGATTTCTGCGTGGATGCATTCGAGTGCCGCGTTGCGGCCTTCGGGGGCGAGTCCGGCATGGATTTCGAAGGCGCCGGTCTCGTGGAGAAAGGTCACATCGCTGGTGATCTGGTAGCAGAGTCCGCGTTTTTCGCGGAGTTCGAGAAAGAGTCGCGAGCTCGCGGATTCGCCCAGCATGAGGCTGAGCAAGCGCAGCGCGTGGCGATGCGGGGAATGGCGGCCGGGGGTGTGCCATGCGAGAGCGAGTTGGAGTTGGTCGGTATCGCGGGATTCATCTACGATGTTCATCGTAGTTTGGCGCCGCTCGAACGGCGTTGGACGGCTGCCATCGTGGAAATTTTTTGGCAGCAGCGGGCGGATGAGGGCGTGGACCTCGTCGAGGCTGAAAGGTCCGGCGGTGGCGATCACCATGTCATTGCGAAAGTGGTGGCGTGCGGTGAAATCGAGCAGGTGTTGGCGTGTGATGCGTGAGATGCTTTTGGCGCTTCCGGAAATCGGGTTGCCGAGCGGGTGGTCGCCCCAGAGTGCTTTGGAAATCAGGTCGCCGATGTGATCGGAGGGTGATTCCCGGTAGAGGGTGATTTCCTCATGGATCACTTCGCGTTCGAGTTCGATTTCCGCATCGGGGAAGTTTGGGTTCCAGACCATGTCGCTGATCACGCCGGCGAGTGTCGCGAGTTGGTCGGCATCGGCGCGGCCCTCGTAGGTCGTTTGATCCTCGCTGGTGCAGGCGTTGATTTGGCCACCGACATTTTCGATTTCGAAAGTCAGGTCGCGAGCGCTGCGGCTGTGTGTGCCCTTGAAGACCATGTGTTCGACGAAGTGCGCGAGGCCTGCGGGCTGGTCGGATTCATCGCGGCTGCCAGCGGGCACATGGATGGCAAACGAGGCGCACTCTGCGTGGGGCATAGTGGCGACGGCGAGGCGTGGGCCGTTTTCGATTTGGCACCAGTCGTAGCTTGCCTTGTTCATGAGGTCGTTTGGATTTTTACCAGAGCTTCGGCGAGGGCGAGGTCGGCGGGTGTGGTGATTTTGAGATTCGGGTTTTGGGGCTCCACAAACTTCACTTTGGTACCGAGTTGTTCGACGGCGCTGACTTCATCGGTGGCGGTGATGCCATCGCGTGCGATTGCGTTGCTGGCGTCGCGCAGGAGATCGGTTCGGAAAACCTGCGGGGTTTCCATGCACCAGAGGTTGTGGCGGTCGACTGGCTCGGTGTTGAAGTCATTGTCGTCCGAGCGTTTCATCGTTTCCGTCGCGCGGCGTGCGAGCGCGGCGGCACCGAATGCATGGGCTGCTTCAACGCAGCGGTCGATGTCGTGAGGAGTAGCAAGCGGTCGCGCGCCATCGTGGACAGCGACCAGTTGCGTGTCGGCGGACAAAGCCGCGAGTCCGGCGGCGACCGAATCCTGGCGTTCCTTGCCGCCATCGACGCGGGTCACCGGCTTGGAGAAATTTTCATGGTCGATTTGGTTCCAACGGTCGAGCGGGCAGACCACCACGATCGAGTGGATGTTTTTGGCATCGAGAAACGCATTAATGCTGCGACGAAGGACAGTGACGCCATCGAGTGTCCATGTGAGTTTGTCATGGCCGAGTCGGCGGCTGTTTCCGGCGGCGACGATGATCGCGCCGCATGGGATGGTGTGGGGTGTGGTGCTCATGCCGAGTCTGGTGGTTCAGACGAGATGCGAATATTCGAGTAGGCCGTGTTTGCCGCCTTCGCGGCCGTAGCCGGATTCCTTGTATCCGCCGAAGGGGCTTGCGGGATCAAACTTGTGATAGGTGTTGGCCCACACCACGCCGGCCTTGAGGCGTGAGGCCATCATCAGAATGCGCGAACCCTTGTCGGTCCAAACACCGGCCGAGAGTCCGAAGCGGGTGTTGTTGGCTTTTTCGATCGCTTCCTCCGGTGTGCGAAAGGTGAGGATCGAAAGGACGGGTCCGAAAATTTCCTCGCTTGCGATGCGTTGGCTCATCGTGACACCCGAGAAGAGCGTGGGTGGAAAATAGAAACCTTTTTTCGGAAGTTGGCAGGCGTGTTGGTGCATCTCCGTTCCATCATCGATGCCCGACTGCACGAGCTCTTGGATTTTTTTCAATTGAGCGAGTGAATTGATGGCACCGACATCGGTGTTTTTGTCGAGCGGATCACCAACGCGGAGGCTTGCCATGCGGCGTTTCAATCGTGCGTTGAATTCCGTGGCGACGCCTTCCTGCACGAGCAGGCGGGATCCGGCGCAGCAGACATGGCCTTGATTGAAAAAGATGCCATTAATCACTCCTTCGACCGCTTGATCGAGCGGTGCGTCTTCGAAGACGATGTTGGCGGCCTTGCCACCGAGTTCGAGCGAGAGTTTTTTGCCAGTGCCGGCGAGCGAGTGTTGGATCATTTTTCCCACATCGGTCGATCCAGTGAAGGCGATCTTTGCGGCGAGCGGATGATTGACCACCAGCGCGCCAGTTTCGGCTCCGCCGGTGACGATGTTGACCACACCGGGGGGGAGTCCGGCATCTTGCAGGATCGATGCAAACTTCAGCGCGGTGATCGATGTCGTTTCGGCTGGTTTGATCACAACTGTGTTGCCGGTGGCGAGGGCTGGCGCGATTTTCCATGCCAGCATGAGAAGCGGAAAATTCCATGGGATCACTTGGCCGATGACGCCGAGTGGCGCGAGCCTGCGACCGGGGGCGACATGATCGAGTTTGTCGGCCCAGCCGGCGTGATAGAAAAAGTGCGCGGCCGCCATCGGCAGGTCGAAATCGCGTGACTCGCGGATCGGTTTGCCCCCGTCGAGGGTTTCGGCGACGGCGAATTCGCGGGCTCGGTCTTGGAGGAGTCGGGCGATGTGAAAGAGAAATTTCGAGCGGTCGCGGCCGGGGATTTTGCTCCACGACTTGAAGGCTTTGGCAGCAGCTTGATAAGCCGCATCGACATCGGCGGCCTTGGCTTCGGAAATTTCGGCGAGCTTTGCCCCATCGCGGGGTGAGATTGAATCAAAGCGTCGGCGCGACTTCGCGGCGACGAAGCGTCCGTTGATGAACAGCCCGTAGTGCGGCTCGATGTGCGCGGGCGCGGATTCGGGAGCGGGGTCGAATTCCCAGAGGTCGCCGAAGAGGAGTTCGCGGGCGGAGCTGGGGCGGGCTGGAGATTTGCGAGCCATTGAAGCGCTTTGTGGCTTCCATGAAACAGATTCGCGATTCAAGAGGCAAGAGGCAGGTTTAGAAAAGGCTTGGCCGGGTGGATGGTCTTGGCTTGAGTTTGTTTCACACCAACACCATCACATCATGTTCAAGGAATTCAGGGAATTTGCACTCAAGGGCAACCTCATCGACATGGCCGTGGCCTTTGTCATGGGCGCGGCATTCACCAAGCTGTCCACCTCGTTCATCGAGGATCTAATCATGCCCTTGGTTGGGCGGATCTCGGGTGGGGTCGACTTCAGCAACAAGTTTGTCGCTCTCTCTACCGGCGTCACCGCGACGAGCCTCGCCGAGGCCAAGAAACAGGCGGCGGTGCTCGCCTACGGAAATTTTGTCACCATTTCCATCAACTTCGTGATCGTCGCCTTCGTCATGTTTTTGGTCGTCAAGGCCATCAACAAGGCCAAGGCCTTGACCGAGAAGCAGGCGGAAGCGGCGGCTGAGGCGGCTCCGGTCGAGGTTAGTGCTGAGGAAAAGCTGCTTACCGAGATTCGCGATTTGCTCAAGCAGCGGCAGTGAGCCGAGGGGGCTGGCCGCGGAAATCGCCATTTTACGGGGTTTTCCGCGGATTACGGGTTTTTCCACTCGTCATTTACCGGCCTCGAAGCTAGTCTCTCTGCGCGGATAAAAAAATTCCATTCTGGAAAAAGTTGGCACGCTCCGTGCTTATTCACATTCACCAATCCACCCAATTATGAAAAAAATCGAAGCGATCATCAAACCGTTCAAGCTCGAAGAAGTTAAGGAAGCACTCGCTGAGGTGGGTGTGCAAGGCATGACCGTGACCGAAGTCAAGGGCTTCGGTCGCCAGAAAGGCCACACGGAAATTTACCGCGGATCCGAGTACACCGTCGACTTCTTGCCGAAGGTGAAAATCGAAATCGTGGTCGACGACTCGCTGGCAGAAAATGTTGCCTCGGTGATCGTCAAAAGCGCGAACACCGGCAAGATCGGCGACGGCAAAGTTTTTGTTTCAGCTGTTGAGCAAGCCATCCGCATCCGCACCGGTGAGACCGGATCCTCAGCGGTAGCGGTCAACTGATTTACTGGTTATTCATTGTGTTTTGTGGACCAGTGGCCCGGCAACGGGTCACTGGTTTTTTCTTTGGGAGAGAGCAGATCAACGCTGCGAGCCCTGCCAGTCGATGAAGGCGTGGCAGATATGGTTTGCCGTGTCGCTGGGGCTGAGGGATTGCTCGGATTGTGAGAGCGAGTGGATGGCAATTTCGGCGGCTCGGCCGCAGAGCCATGCACCGAGGGCGGCGGATTCGATGGATGTGAGTCCGGCGGCGAGTTGGGCGCCGATGATGCCGGAGAGCAGATCGCCTTGACCACCGGTCGCCATGCCGGGGGTGCCGGTGGAGTTGGCAAGGATTGGGTTGCCGCGTTGGGCGATGAGGCTGCGTGAGCCTTTGAGAAGCAGCGTGGCTTTGGAGTTTTCGATGAAGCTTGAGACCGCCGCTTCGCGGGAAATTTTTGCGAGCTCGGGGAAGAGTCGGGCAAATTCTCCCGGGTGGGGTGTGAGCAAGTGGCGCTCGTCGAGGATGTGGGTTTGTGAGTTGGCGGCGATGAGGTTGAGCGCGTCGGCATCGACGACGGTGGGCACGCGGGTATCGGCGATGAGGCGGATGATTTCAGCCTCGGTGTGTTGATCCGGCTGGCCGATGCCGCAACCGATCACGAGCGAGTCGAAGCGGGTATTGAGCAGCTCGAGTGGTGACGAGTAGGGGCGAATGATGATTTCCGGCGGGCAGCGTGGGGCGATGAGCGGTGCGGCATCTTTGGGTGTGTGAAGCGTGATGAGTCCCGCGCCACCACGCAGTGCGCCGATGGCAGCGAGAACGGCGGCACCTGGGTAGTTCGTCGAGCCGGCTAGGATTGCGACTCTGCCGGCCATGCCTTTGTGAAAATCGAAGGGTCGGGGTGATTTCCCGAAGTGTAGAGTCTGCGGGCAAATGAGTTCGATATCGGTCGCGTGAGGGTGCTTGAGGCAATCGACAGGAACCAGCGACAGGGCGCCGGTGTGAGTCGCTGCGTGAGACATCAGCAGGCCGCGTTTCGCGAGTCCGATCATCAGCGTGAGGTCGGCGGTGACGGTGCCGGGTGTGGCAGTGCCGCTATCGGCATCGATGCCCGAGGGGATGTCGACAGCGGCGATGCGGGCACAGGCGTTGTCGCGCAGCCAACGCATTTCGTGCGCCATGGCGAGCAGCGGTTCGCGCATCGGGCCTTGGGCGCCGATGCCGAGCAGGCCGTCTAACAGAATCAAGGGTCGGTGGCAATTTTGCCAATCAGGTCTGGCGGATAAATTTTCGGCGTTGCCGAGTTCTTTCCATTTTTTCTGCGTGAGCGGAGCGCAGGCATCGATTGGATAGGCCGCGCGGGTTGAGATTTTCCATCCGTATGTGTCGCGGAGAATCCTGAGTGCGACCAGGGCATCGCCTGCGTTGTGGCCTTTGCCGAGGTAGGCGATGGCGCTGCCGGGCATGGGGAAAAATTTCGCCAGGGCATGGCCGAGTTGTTCGCCGGCGTGATTGAGAATTTCCTCTTCGGTCAAACCTGATGCCATCGCGCGGGTTTCGGCATCGCGCATTTCCTGTACGGTGACTGCCGCCATGAGAATGATGCTACCGCATGCCCTACGGGCTTGCAGTTTCAAAAGCGTGAAAACCCCGTAGGTGGGGTAGGGCGATCAGCTCTCGCGATCGTAGCGCTGGATGCCATCGGCGATCGCGCGGGCGAGTGCCTCGCGGAAACGACCCGACTTCATGCGCTTGCGTTCCGCCTCGTTGCTGACGAAGCCGCCCTCGACGAGGATCGATGGCATGTTCGTGTTGCGGATCACATAGAAGCGCGCGAATTTTTCGTTGCGATCGACAGACCGCGTGTAGCGGATCATTCGGTTTTGCACATGATTGGCGATCTTTTGTCCTTCGCTGTTGAAATAGAAGGTCTCGAGGCCGCTGACATCTTGTTTCCAAGTGTAGTTGAAGTGCACGCTTACAAAGATCGCGTTGCGATAGCGGTTGGCGATTTGGCAGCGCTGGGGCAGGGTGAGGAAATAATCTCCGCGGCGGGTCATGACCGTGCGGTAGCCCATGCGCTTGAGGTGTTTTTCGAGGCGAACGGCCGTGTCGAGTGCCAGATGCTTTTCGTAAACGCGGCCCCATTGACCACCGACATCATGCCCGCCGTGACCGGCATCGATGACGACCGTGCGGAAATCGGCGGCGTTGAGCCCGCTGATGCCGCAAGCCAGCAAGGCGAGAAAGATGAGGCGCTGCAAAGTCTTCATGAGAATGCTATGGGGATTTGATAATTAAGAAAAATTAACAAAATCGCTTGCTTGTAAAGTCCATAGTGCCCCGGAATGGCCAAAATGCCAGTTATTTTGGGGGATTTCGGCAAATTTATGCCGAGTTTAATAGGTTCCGGCCGGTCGATCCGAGGCTTTGCGGGTTTTTTTGCGGGCCTCGGCGGCGGCTTTGAGGTCGTAGGGGATCGAGTTGCCGACGCGTACGCTGCCATCGCCCATGGTGATGAGTTGCGGGTCGCCGACCGCGCCGCGTTGGTGGATTTGGCGGCTTGCGACGCGACCGTCGGTGTCGATTTCGTAGTGCGCCCACATCGTGGGGGTGGTGAGAAACATCACATGCAGGCGCTGGTTGCGGTCGATGGTGGCGCTGGGTTTGCGCAGCATGAGTGTGTCGCCGAGTAAGAAGGTGCGGACCGATTCGCCGGTGCGGCCGTCGCGCACTTGGGCGTAGAGTTGGGACTTGGTATCGCCGCTGAAGTTGAGGATGCGAAACTCGCGGGTTTGGCCGGCTCTTCCGGGGATGCCGACTTTTTGCGTCCAGTAAGGGCGCCCTGGCGATTGGCTGAAGAATACGCGGTTGGTCGAAGTGCCTTCGGTGGTGCTGCCGGGCGGGTGGATCACGGCGACGGCGGAGAAATTTCCTGGTTCAGTGAGTTGAAAATGTTGGGTGAGGTCGACCTCGCGGGCGAGCGTTTGGCCGGCGCCAATTTTCATCGGGCCAAAAATTTTGCGACCTCTTGGGTTCACGGTGGTGCCGTTGCTGTTTTTGATCGAGAAGTCGAGCCACTGGAAGCGTCCATCGCTTTGGAAGACCAGCTCGCGTCCGGCGTGGTTGGTGACGGTGACCACGGCGATGACCTGTTCGCCGGCGAGGTATTGTTTTTTGGTGATCTTCAGTGATGCCGCGAGCTGCGCCTCGGCGTGGCCGATGCAGAGAAGCGTGATGGCGGCGATAATTTTCGGGATCTGATCAACCATGTCTCCGCCATGATTAGTCGAGGTGGGCGGTGGAGTCAACTGAAGGGGGGAGGTGTTTCAAGTTTCAAGTATTCAGTTTCAAGTGAAAAAAGAGCGGGAAGAAGTGGCGGATTCTTTGGCGCTTCAGAACTTGGAGCGGGACGCTCCAAGGACGGCCTGGATCAGGATGATCCAGCAACGGTGAAAAGGCGTGATTTCCGCGCGACGACTTGGCTTGAGCCCTCAGCGTTTGCCTGGCCAGATCAGCTCGAGGTTGTTGGGTGGGTTTTCCGCTTGGCGGATTAGGCTGTTGGCGGTGAGGCCGAGCATCGGGTTGAGTTCGCAGCCGAGGTTTTCGAGCGCTTGGGCGGTCCAGACATTGCAGACGCGCGGGATGAAGTAGCGGTGGGCGGACTCGAGTTGCACGCCTTTGCCCCAGCTTGATGG
>JBKDYW010000169.1:0-30496 GCA_046308575.1 Verrucomicrobiota bacterium | reverse complement strand
CTCGAGATGAAACGCAATGCGCTTGAGGCCCTCGTCGTTATTGCTCACGAAAAGATACTTCTCAATCGCCCGATCCAGGCGGAAATCGTATCGGCCCGGTGAAAACTCGATGCGCCCGCCCCCTTGTTTCGCAAGTTCGGTGAGCACCTCCCGCAGGGCCGGTGTGACGTCGGCACCCGTGTCGGGCGGAACGGGAAACAGAATGGATTTCGAACGAGTTTCTGAGATCGATGGAGCGAGGAATTTCATGGATGAGTGAGCAAGCAAATGAATCCTGCGAAGGGAGGCGATTCGAATGGATTGGAAACGGGATCTACTCAAAGAACCTTTAGCAGACGCGCACCGTTTGGACGTTTAATAGCTTTCCAAGTTTTTCAATCCTGTCGATGACATGGCCGACCCCGACGGCGCAGTGGTGCGCGGGTCCATGGGAGTTCCAATCATTGACAAATCCCCTAGCCCCAATCGGAAACCGATACCGGCTGTTCGTGTTTCCGATTTCGAGGATCGGGCCGGGAACCGACTGCCCTTCTGCCGCCAGGAAGAAGATTGAGCCATCCCGGTCCTCGACGACAGAGAGCAGCGTCACCGGTCCGTGTTGCACGCTCATTTCCACAGAAAGCCCGCTTCCCACCTTGCCATGGTAAACCCCTAGGGGCCGCACCTTTGTCCGGCCGCTTGCGATGGTGATGTGACCAGGTCCATCATGTCCCATCAGAACGACATCATCCGCAAAATCCATCGCGTAGTATTCGGTGAAAGAGCCTCCGACGCCGAAGCTATCAAGTATCTTCATCGCCTGAACATTTTTCACTTCATATTCTCCCGCGACGGGGATTCCACGGGCCGTCAGAAGGGAATTCCCAAGGATCACTGAGCTAATGACATCTTCCAGCTCCGGGCACCCGCTGCCCATGTGATAGTAGGCGAGCGAACCGAGATTCTTGTCGGCTACCAATTGATCAAGGGCCAGCGATGTTTTCGCCGCACGGATCAGTTCGTGTTCCGAGCAGTCGGGCTGAACATCAAAGGTTTTCCGGAATTCGTCCACACGGGTTTCCGCCTGCGCCGACGAAACTTCACGTCGCAGCACCGCCAATTCCTCCACCTCAACGATTTCCATGTGTCCGCCAAACGTCGCAACTTGCCGGGTGATATCCGTGGCGATGTCGAGCATTCCGTTGTAGTAATGCCCCATCAACCCAAGCCGGTTGTGAGACATAACGCTCGCGACTCTTGCAGCGTCTATCCAGCCTCGGATCTCGTTCCAGCAAACAGGATCGTCCTCGAGCATCCCGGTTACCTGATGAAAAGTGATCCCGGAGCGACGAAGTACGTTGGCGATCTCTGGCACAGGGCACGCCGAGCAATACGCTAACCAATCCCCGGTCATCTTTGTGCGGTCATCCATGGCATTGAACGCTGCGTAATCAATCGCCGCGGCGGGCTGAAGATTGAGAATGATGACCGGCACCTTCGCTCGCTGAACCACGGGAAGGACGGTCGAGCTCAGCGCGTAGGTTGTCACATACAGAAAGATGATATCCACATCCTCACGCCGGAAAGCATGCCCGGCCTCCATCGCCCGTTCCGGTGAATCAATGAGACCGAGATTCACCACCTCTACGCCAGGACGTTCCAGCCGCCCAGCAACCATCCGAACGTAGCCTTCAAGCCGCTCCTGCAGTCCCTCAAACTGCGCCCAGTAGGCCTCCAGGCCGATTCCAAAGAGTCCAATTCGTAAGGGGTGGTATTGTTTTGGGTTCATAATGAAATTTACTCCCAAGGGAGGCTGTCGATAATTGGTTGGGTAGCTGTCGAGAGGCCGAAACGATTAGGGAATCATTCGAGCGAGCAAGGTAAAGATATTCGGTCGTAGGGGGTAAATCTTATGCGATGCGCACGGCGGCACGAAAGTCCTGACGCAACAGGTCAAGAGCATCAGGTCTCAAACTTTCCCCTGACATCTCTCCAAGTCTTGGCTCCAGATCGATTGTTCGCGGGCAGAGTGATATCCGCGCTACACCCGGGCGGAAGCTCCAATGAAAAGCGTTGGCGTTTCCAATCCGCCTTCACCGTGCACAGACCTCGCGGAGTCACGGTTTTTCCATGAACCTCTTGCCATCCGACATCCACCGGGTTCCACGTGAGTTTGGCACCACCCGGACTCGCGATCCGTACGCCGAGCACCGTGTCGTGCAGCCAGACCAGCGGGACGGCCGCCCAGCCGTGGGAACCTGTCGGGTCGTCAGGCTGTCCTTCACCAGGTATAAAATACTCTGGTAAGGGACCGTCGGGCAAATAGGGGCGATATCGCTCCAGAAAGTGGGCGGCTGCCTTTTTCCCAAGCCCGTGATCGCTGAGGCAGCGCAGAGCGCGATAGGCATAGGTCGGATTGTTCCAGCGGTGAACGCCGCGTGGTGGCGAACCGTCCTTCGCAGCGAAAGCGGCTTCGAGAACCTTGATGGATGCACCGGGTGTGAGGAGTCCATGGAAGACCGCGGAGACACTCGCTGCTTGTCCGAATCCTCTTGGTTCTGCAACTGGCGACCAGACTTCCGAGACCAGACCCTTTGTCGGGCCCGCTTGGTTGATAAATCGCGGGAACTCCTTGCGGACGCGCTCTGCCCGCTGGAGCCACGCATTGGCTTGATTCTGTTTTCCGATCGCGCGAGCAAGCTCAATGGCGTTCTTGAGAAATCCATAATACCAGGCATTCGGGATGCTCTCAATTTCGCCGTTATTCAGGTTCGCGCGAAGCGCACAGCGAAGATCCGTCATGCATGTCCGATCCACGAGCAGGCCGTCGGAATTTGTTTGCGAATGCGCCAAATCGAGGAAGCGCACCAGATTGGGAAAATACTTGCGGAGGCGCGTCGTTTCTCCGGTCCACATCCAGTCATCGTAAAGCATCCCAATCCAGACAATGCCCCAATCCAAAGTCTGCAATCCCTGCTCCTCATAATCCTCCGGCGGGAATACCCGAAAGCGGCCACTTGCGGTCTGTTGTTCGATGGTGTGACGCAGGGTGACCTGACGCAGAGCGGTATCGCCAAACCACTGCGCGGCCAATTGCGCGCGGTGTTGGATGTCCTCCAGCCACTGGGCATCCTCGCGCCCGGGAGTGTCCACGTAGGTATCGGACATCGTCACTTTGGCATGGTCGAGGCAAAGTTCGACGAGCTTGGGAATGTCCCTTTGTCCCGTGGCGAAAAAGGATCCCAGCTCCGGAGCCGGATGCTGGCTGGTCATGATGGAGATGGAGCCGATTTCAATCGGAGCGGTCGCGTTCCGCCAGGTGATCATCAACCAACGCCAGGTTCTCTCTTCCGGGATCTCCAGGGTTTGAGGACCTTCACGAAGGGTAATCCTGTCGCCGAACGGCGTGCCAACCGTCAGCTCCGGATCAAAAGATCCATCGTCGAGCAGGACCGGCTTCTCGGCATGGAGGTCATAGTGGATTTCACCGTAAGTGAAATCGAGAACGGCACCGGCGGGCGCATCCAGAATTTCCAAGCGCAGATAACCATGCAGCGGTTTGCCGAAATCCAGAGTGGCGTAGCCATCCTTGCCGGGTTGCAAGCGGGTCAGGGAGTCGCCTTCTTCTTTCGCTCGTGCGAAATCTTTTTTATAGTGCGAGTGCTTGGCCAACCAACTGACGGGTGCGGCAGGATGCGGGGCTTCAGCCAATGGAGGAGGCGTCGCTGTTCCAACTGCCACCACCCGCACGGGAAATTCTTCCGTCCGAGTAAGGGGTGGAGTTTCCTTCATGGCAGGACGCGACCACGCCTCGGTCCGCACAGCGACGGCCTTTGCCCATTTGGCCCGATCGGGATCCATCAGCCGCGCATCCATGATCACCGGGAACCGGATACGCTGTGCGTTACCCCCGATGGTTTGATGGGAATGATTCAGAAACTCATCCGCATTCCGCCACAGCCACGTGGAATCGGTCTTGAGAAAATCGCCATGGATCGCGATTCCAGGTGCTCCTCCGGGCGAACGTTGGAATGTCGGCACACCCCACCAATGGTGCAGCACCACGATGGAATTTCTTCCCTCTTGCAGATGCTCGGCAAGATCAATTTCCTCCATCGTGATCTGCGGCGAAACGAACCTCATCACACGCGTGAGCACCACATGTCCGTTGACCCAAAGTCGTGCCGTCGGATCCGCAGAGAAAAGTATTTTGGTCGGCTGACTGGCATCCCAGAGGAACGTCTTTTTGAAATACGTCCACGTATTCGGAGTCAGCGCACTTTTGCCTGATCGCCAGATGAAGGGTGAATGGAATTTTATTGGAATCATCGATATAGAGTAGCTGCGCTTAAGTCAAAACCCTCCCGTAAAGCCGCAGGGTTTCCACTTGGGCTAAAGGATTCGCCCTCGCAAGGAAACCCAATGGTGGCAACGGAGAGTGCTTTCATCAAAAAAAACGAGTGCCGCGAAGTTAAATAGGCATTCACAGGATCAGGCGAAATCATCCTGACTGGACAGTTGAGCTAAAGAGTTATATAGAGGCACCATGTCGTTGCCGCAAGCCTCCGCTCCCATGAACTTCCGGAAGATTGCTTTGGAGAGTGGTTTTTCAAAATCCACGGTATCCCTGGCCTTCAAAGGCGACCCTCAGATTCCTCCCGTCACGCGGCAGAAAATCCTCAAGATCGCGGAGCGGCTTGGTTATGAGCCATCCCCGGCGATGAGGAAGCTGATGTCCGAGATCCGGCGTTCGCCAAAGAACCGCTCGGTGCTCACGATTGCAATTCTGCACAGCATTCGCCGCCCGAAACCCACCGGGCGAGAAGAGCCGATCTATAAAATGTTCCAGGGCGCGACTGAACATGCCAATAAACTCGGATATCGCTGGGAAGAATATGTCACCCACGACTCCTCCCACGACATCGTCAAGCTGGAGAAAAGGCTGCGAAGTCTGAATACGGACGGGGTGTTGTTCCTCCCGCCGATGGATCTAGATTTCGTGCCCGACTTCAAATTGCTGACGCTGCCTGCCATCCTCATGGGTGTCGCACCCGAGGGAGTCCGGTTCAGGTCCGTTCGGGCGGATCATTATGGAAACGTGCAGAAGGCCTGCCGCACGCTGATCGCGCGCGGGTGCAAACGAATTGGACTGGTCGGCGGGACTCATATTTTGCGACATGTGTTCTCGGCGTTTGAAGGCGCATTCTTTGCGACGATTTATCAGGCCGGCTTGGCCCACATTCCCCCATTGATTACGGAAATGGACTCCATGAGCGTGATTGCAGATTACATCGAGAAAAATGCCTGCGATGGCATTCTGACCGGCCCAAACTGCGACCCTAGGTTCCTGGCCTCCGCCCGGGGAAAACATTCCCGAAATGTTCGTATCGCAACCTATCCAGGCCAATACAGCGTGGATCGGTCGCGGAATCTGTCCGGGATCGACGAGCAGTGGGACACGATCGGACGATGCGCCATGGATGAATTGGCGCGGAGCATTGAGATGCACCGGGTCGACACGGTCGAACTGCCGCAGCACCTGCTTGTGCCTGGAGTATGGGTGGAGGGAGGGACGACAAAACCCCTCGCTAAAAAAAGTGCAAAAAGTGCGCGTAAAAAATCCAACTAAACTGTCCAGTAATGAACTGGTTGATTGGCGGCGGCTGGGTGTGAAATGTTGGTTGTGAGCGAAGAAAAAATTTCGCTGAACCCAACCTAAGAAAAGCAAACTACTATGAAAACCTCATACGCGCCCTCGTTAACAAAAATCATGTCAGGCAGTTTTGCCGCGTCCCTCCGATTCGGCATCATCTCGTCGGTGGCGACTGCCCTGTGCAGTTTAACGCCAAGTCATGCCACAACCTTGCTCACGGATTCGTTCCTCAGCCCCAATGCGCCTGCTTCAGGGGCAGAGATGAATGACAATTTGGCAAACCGGCAGACCGGCTCGCTTGCCACGGTGGGATATAGTTCGAGCACGCTTAACACGGGTGGGAATGGAACTTCCGGCTTCGCCTATCTCAACGAAGGTTCCAATCTGGAAATTCTCTCGGATGTTGGCACCTTCGCAAAGGTTTGGACGACAACGGGCTTCTCCACATCTGCGCAGACGACCATTTCCGTGGATCTCTGGCCCACGGTCACGCAGAGCAGTGGATCGGGGTCTGCCTCCTTACTTGTTGGTGGCGGGCTTGCCAACACGCAGGCGAATGACGGGGTGATATGGGCTGGTGGTGCGGCAAACGCCATCACGGTCACCCTCTATGGTACCGGAACCCTCACGATTAGGGATCAGTCGTTATTCGACGGAGCTGATGGCGAATACATTTACTGGGGGAGCGGGGCTTTCACGAATAACGGATTTAAAAACCTGAAGATCGTTACCTCCGCCTTTGCTTCAGGTTCACAATCCATGAGCTTCTACCTCGATGATACCGCCGTGCTGGAAGACTACACACGCGCCGCCGGTTTTACCTCGAATAACTATATCGGCTTCCAGGCCTACAGAAATGAAGGCGCCACTCAATCGGTCTTTGACAACCTCAGTGTAACGGTCGTGCCGGAACCTAGCAGTCTCGCTCTCTTGGGCCTTGGAGGACTCGCCCTGGCCGCCCGTCGCCGCCGATAGTCGCTTGATAGCTAACGCTTATATCCTTAATTATGATAAGACACATAATGCCGACGCCATTGCGCTGGAGATTCATTCAATCGTTGCTGAAACGGATCGCATTGATAAATCCATGCCTATTGGCGTTGGCTATTCTGTCCTCTGCTGAGCTGAAAGCTGAAACGGCTCTGCTTGAGGACGCGTTCTCTCTTCCCTCAGGGCTGAAGGATGAAGTGAACGATTCGCTGGCTCGCCAGACTGGTCAGCTTGTTCCGGTTGCCTACGGTTCCAATATCAAGAACTCGGGTCCCGGCGATTCCGGCTACGCCTACATCAATGAAAAGCAGGCGCTCGAGTTGAATCCTGACGTGGTCCCATAAAAGTCATAGCACAGGACTGCGGGCGACACACAGTCCGTGTTTGATGATTTTAGCTTGGAGCAAGATGCCTTGAAATGATTCTTGCAGCAAAATGTCGTTTCAGAACCCAGAAACCATATCCATACACACGAAATTAATAAAAATGAAATACTGGGTCCCCATGATCGCGCTGTTAGGTGCGTCTGCTTCCTGCGACAAGATCAAGCAAAGCGCGAGTGAGAAAATCAACTCTGGTGCCGAGCAGGTTGCCGAGGGCGTGAAAGAAGCTGCATCAAGTGTTGCCGAAGAAGCGGTGGCAGCCAAAGAAGCCGCGGTCTCTGCGGTGAAAGAAGCTGCCGAGAAAACCGCTAAGGTGGTTGAGGAATCCAGGAGACATGTATCAAGGCCCGCTCCCTATCGCCCGGATCGCTTTCCGATCATGACGTATAGCCAACATCTTGATGATTCAAAAAAGACGCAGGATTGGTATCAGGGAATCGCAGACTGCGGGTTTACGGTAGTGGGATTCTGTGACAACGTCGCTCAGCTCAACCGAGCCAAGGCGGCAGGTTTGAAGGCGTTTGTCGTCGACGCCAACCTCGCCCTCCAACCATGGGAACAAGCGGACCCTGCAAAGATTCAAGCTGCCATAGATCAAGCTGTTGCGACTTTCGGCAGCGACAATGCGACTTTGGGCTTCTACCTGTGGGATGAACCAAAAGCGTCCCAGTTCAAAGGATTGTCATTGGCGGTCTCGCGACTCAGAGAGTCCGCGCCCCGGTTGACAGAATTTGTCTGCATGCTGCCCAACTATGCCAAGCTGGACATCTCCTACCGCGAGTTTCTCACGCAATATGTTGAGACCGTCTCACCTGCGGTTCTGTCCTATAACTTTTATGGGACCATGGAGGGAGGAAAACTCAGGGACGGCTATTGGAACAACCTGAATGATGTTCAGTTCGTAAGCGCCAAGGCGGGAATCCCCTTTTGGACCACGGTTCTTTCCTGTCCTCATTTCAACTTCCGTGAGTTGAGTGACGCAGATATCCGCTTTCAGGTCTTTTCAGCCATTGTCTATGGGGCCAAAGGCATTGGCTATTATTTGTACCAGACGCCCACAATAGGAAACTACAGGCTTGGGCCGATTGATATCGACGGGACCAAAACGGAAACGTGGTACAAGGTCAAGCGAGTGAATCGCGTTCTGAATGCGTGGGGCCCAACCCTTCTCCAACTCCGCCTAAAGGGAGCCTACCATCTTGATAAAACTGAACCGCCATCTGGAAAACCATCGAATCTGATCCTTGCGAATCCGGATTCCACGGAGCTTGTTGTCGGGGAGTTCGAGCATGAAGATGGCGGCACCTACCTGATCATCCTCAACAAAAACCTCTCCCAATCGGCCGGGCTGTATCCTGTCTGGAGCAAAAAGCCGTCTAACATTGAGCTCTTGAGGGAGGATGCCTTGTGGGTGCCGTTTTCGGGAGAGGATATCTGGTTGGCGCCCGGCCAGGCGGCGCTCTTGCGAATCAAAGAATAGTGATAACCATGGAGCCCAAGATAATTGCGCATTTTACTGAGGGCGGAAAGGCCCGCACCACCGGAGCCGTTCTGAAATCAGCGCAGCGGGCGAGGCAGGCTGCTTTCACCCTTACGGAACTTTTGATCGTGATCGCAATCATTGCCATTCTTGCTGCGATTTTGTGGCCTGTCGGCCGTAGGATGATCGAGCAGGGAAACCAAGCGAAGTGCATGTCAAACCTCCGGCAGCTTTACGGGGTTCTCATGTTCTACGCGGCTGAAAACAATCAAATGCTTCCCTCTCCGGACGTTAATGCAGACCCGGATTCCCCGTCGTCGGCTCACTGGTTCCGCCGACTTGATCGCTATATTGCCCAGCAGGAGCGAATCAAAATCTTAACATGTCCTTCCGCCAAAACGTTTATACCCGGCGATTGGGCGACTGCATATGGAATGAATTACTATCTTGGTAAAAACCAGGATTGGCGAACCCTGTCTATTGATCAAAAGAGCCGGGTAATTCTATTGGCCGATGCAGTCATTAACCCCGCGTGGCATAGTGCCGGATCGGCGATCTTTGAAGATGGCGGCCCCTTTAACAAAACGGTTGATCTGCGGCATGGAGGCAGGGCCAATTTTCTCTTTCTCGACGGCCATGTCGAAGCGTCGGCAGAATATTCACGAAAACCTTTATATTTTAATAAGAACTAATATCGCACTCAGTACGGATGCCGTCCCTTTTCCGAAATGGCAAGATTATCCCATTACTGCAACACAGACAGCTCAGAAGCGCGTTTTTTCTCGGCGCCGGGGCGCGCCCCCTACTCACAGTTGCAACCCCAGATTTAACTGACATCCCAAAATGACATCAAGAAACATGAGCCGTCAGAATCCTCTGCGATTCGGAGTGAATTACATTCCGTCCAAAAATTGGTGGTATTCCTGGCAGGATTGGGATGAGGGATCCGTGTCGGACGATCTGGCTGCGATTGCCGGCCTGGAGTTAGACCACATCCGCATTCAGTGCCTCTGGCCCGTATTCCAACCGAACCGTCATTTCCTGAACAACAGCGCGCTCGACCGGCTTTCGAGTTTGGTGGATATGGCGTACGAGCGCGGGCTCTCCGTTCAAATCGCCGTCCTCGACGGATGGCTGAGCGGGTTTACGTTTTTTCCGGAATGGAAAGACGGGAGGAACATGTTCACGCATCCTGACATGATCGCCGCCGAGAAAGCCCTGTTCAAGGGGATTGCGGATCGGGTGGGAAGCCATCCGGGCTTTCTCGGGTTTGACCTTGGAAATGAACTGAGCGTGCTGGTGGAGATGGGTGAGGCCTGCGCATTGTCTGAGGGCGACCGGTGGGCCTCCGATATGCTGAGCTTTTGCGAGGATCTCGCGCCTGGCAAATTCCACGTCAATGGCGTGGACCACTGCCCTTGGTTCTGGGATACGGCGTTTTCCCGACGCGGGCTGGCCAATACGGGTGCAGCGAGCTCGCTGCATACTTGGACAAAATTCACAAAGGCACTCGATCTTTATGGCCCGCTCGGAACCGGCAGCGTCCACCTAGCCGAATACTGCGTCGAACTCGCAAACGCCTATGCAGATGATCCCACGCGTCCGGTCTGGATCCAGGAATTCGGCGCCTCTTCCCTCTGGATGTCTCATGAGGAAATCCCGGAGTTTGCTGAGAAGACGATCCGCAATGCCGCGACGTGCCGGAATGTCTGGGGCTTTACCTGGTGGTGTTCGCACGACATCCCATCGCATTTTTCAGACTTCGATCCCATGGAATACGATTTGGGACTGCTGACGACGGCCAACGAGGTGAAGCCGGCCGGGGCCCGCGTCAAGCAGCTCATCCGGGAGTTCCGGACTTCGTTGCCGACGGCGATCGATCGCCCGGACGCCCTGATTTTGCCGGACGGACTTCTGGCAGAACCCCAAGCGGGGCCTCGTGGCTGGCAGTTTGCACGGCGCTACATGCAATGCCTTGAAGAGGGCTTTCGTCCAGCCATCGTTCTCGAAAGCCGCGCAAGTGATTCCGCCTACCTTGCGTCACGAGGCATTCGGAACCTGATCGGCGGCCTACAGGCCGGCACCTGCCCCGATAACAACGAGTGGATTTCCTCAACCCTTGCGCCTCTGGAGCGCCCCCGGAGTTTTGAGCCAGTTGGTTGAGATCGTCGTGCGCGGACGCGTACGCGGGGTCTTGATCCAGCAGTCACTCGTTTTGATTTAGGGTGGTCGCCGATGTCAACCGCCACCGATCAGGCCGCTGGCGTCATCATCAAGTCCGACCACTGCGCCCTCTAGCGGACAGGCGCTGCGGTGATGCCTTTGGGAAGCTTGAGATGGACTTCGTATTCATTCCCCGCGCGTTTCCATGAGGAACGGATCGGGCCGAGCGGCGTCGGCACCGTGCACTCGAGCGAGTCTCCGATGAAGCATGGATCGTGCGTGACGCGCTTCCAACCGGGAGCGGTCTGGCGGATGCCGCTGAGGATTTGCATGAGGTGGAAGAGTGGATGGGCCGACCAAGCGTGCGAGAAGCTCTCGTTGCCAAGAGCCGGTTCGAAGGTCTCCCAGGTGGTGCCGTGCTCGGCCATCTTGGCCCAGTGTTTTTTGATGAAGGCGGCGACTTCTGCTCCGTGGCCGCGTTTTGCCAACTCGGAGAGCACATAAGTCGCCCAGTAGGAACTGGGCATGGCTTCGAAGGCCTCTTCGCCGCGGAGATAGGGGAGCAAGCGCTTTTCGAGCATGACTTTCTCGTGCTTGGGAGAGAGGCCTGTGATTAGGGCGAGGGTCTGTGAATGGATGGAGTATTTGGCGACGACCTTGCCTTTCTCGTCATAGCCGTCGGAGAGCAGGCCCTCCTTGCTGATCAATTTTTGCAGCGAGGCGCGCAGCCGTTTGCTCCATGCCTCGAACGGTTTGGCTTCGGCCTTGCGACCTGCCGCGGCATAAAGCAGGGCCAATTTGTCGAGGGCTTCGAGCAGCCAGAGATTCAGCACCGATGGGCAGCCTTCGCGGTGCAGGGTGGTCCAGTCGAGGAAGAGCCAATAACGATTATCGAAACGCGCAAGGCCGGTCTTGGCATCGGTCATGTCACGGAAGTAGTCGAGGATGCCAAGGGCCGTCGCTTCATGGGTTTCGAAGGCCTCGGTCGATCCGGTCTGCCAGTAGTGGTCCCAGAGCGTCAGAACCCAAGTGAGGCAGAAATCCGGCAGGATGCAGGAATGGGCCTTGGTCGGGGCGTGGGCGTAGGTGAGGCCGTTGGGAACGGTCTGCGAGGCGATGCAGTGGATGCCGCGGCGCAGGAGGCGCGCGTCATTGCAGAAGTGGAAGGTGTTCCAAGCCTGCACGCGCGCATCGCCCCACCACTGCGCCTGTTCGCGCCATGGGGTGTCCACATAGCCGTCGAGGCTACAGCATTCCTGGGTCCAGGCGCAGGCCTCCCAGATCGCGTTGAGCGTTTGATCCGAGGATTGGAAGGATCCCTCGCGTGTGAACGGGTAGGCCATGCGGCGGATCGAGAAATCCAGCTTCAGCGGCTTGGCGGCATCGCGCACCGTGATCACCGCGTAGCGGAAGCCCAACGGATGGAAGAAGCTGTGCTCATTGTTTCCCTCTCGCAAGATGGCCCGGTTGCCCATGGCGACCTCGGACCATGAGTTGGCAGCCACATACGGCGCGAGATTTTCGGGATCGACGACTTCATGGAAAGTCAGATCGACGATCTCCCCGCCGCTGGCGCCCTTCACCGTGAGGATGGGGCATCCGACCACGGTTCTCGAAAAGTCGACGAGGTAACTTCTCCACCGACCCTTGGCCGATGCTTCGATCGTCAGCGGCCAACGCGCGGGGCCGGTCGTTTTGTGGGCGAATCCTTCCTCATGGCGCTTCAGATAGACATCGCGAGTGCTTGCAGCACCCTTTACGGAGCGACCGGCAGCGATGCCGACGAGGCGGCCTTTGAAACTTTCGTCTTCGCGGAGCAACGGGATTCCGCGGGTCTCCAGAGAATACCACGGCATGGCGTTCCAGACCCGTGGCTGGTCTTTGGGATGTTTCCATGCCGAGTCGTCGTAGCTGGCCCCGATCCATCCAACGGGTTCTTCACGCAAATCAATCTGTTCCTGATAGGACATCTGCGTGGCCAGCGGGACCACATCCTTGCGAACCTCGGTTTGGCGGCGTGCTTTCCAAGTCTCGTCGGTGACCACGAGGGTTTTGCCAGCCTGCAGGGCGAGCAGGAGACCGGCCGTGTCTTCGCTGATGTAGGAAAAGGTGCCGCACCCCGGATGATGCGCGCGCACGGCGATGATGTTTTTGCCTTTCTTGAGCCAAGGCCGGATATCGATCTCGTCAAAAGGCCAGTGCGATTGGAAACCGCGTGCAGGCCCACCGCAGACGTAGCGGCCGTTGAGGTAGAGTCGATAGGATTGGTCGGCGGTGACGAAGACGCGCGCCTTGCCTGGAATCGCATCAAGAGTGAAGCTCTTGCGGAAAAGGGTGTAGCAGTTGTGCAGATCGGTGTTGGCAAGGCCCTGCCAGATCCAGCGCGCCTTCTTCAGTGCGTCGGGGACCATGGATGTTTGAGGCATGCCGTTATCGGCTGCTGAGGATTTGGATGATTTCATGAAGGACAATTGTGCAAGTCCGTAGGGTGCAAACGCTCTAGTCCGCGTCAAGGGGCGTTTTCTCAAGCGGGCTTTCGGGTGATTGCGTTTGCTTCATCGTGCATCCACTGGTGAATGAAGTGGTCCCGCGAAACGGAGCCAGTGGTTTGTTGAAACTTTAGCTGGTCTGAGAGGGCAAATCTTAAAATTTTCCAGACCACATGAATGGCTTAAGCCAATTATGGGGGCTTTGGCACAGATATTCAGCTGGATACTTCAAATAGTTGCCACCCAGCCAAATTTTTCATCTCGCATTTCCTACCATAATTCCCCACCCGAATTTGCCGCGTAATCAAGCGTAGGAACTCGTGCCGACCGCACAGGGGATGGCAATATCCCCTCCCCTCACAAAACCATTCCGCGCGTAAAAACTCCGTTGGCACGCAGATACTCGTTAGAGCAGTTTGCGAAAAGGTGTAGCCGGTGGAGCGAGAAGATTTTGACCAGGGCAAGGCGTTGCGAAGGAGTGGATAGACATCCACGACTGACTTGTCCGCCATAGCTCGAAGAGCGACGGCGGAGCGACAACGCAGCCATGGACAAAAGATTCCGCTCATTTTGAACACTCGGCGAAGCCGCAAATTTACGACACCTAACCCCAACCACCGGCTACAGATTTGAGCAAAATGCTCTAAGAATCGAATGCAGGAGAATTAACCACAGAAGGCACAGAGACCACAGAGTGTTCGATGATTGCATTTCAAATAACATTTCTCGATTCTTGTAACCTATAAATTCGTTACGGGCAGGCCAAGCTCTTCGATCAGAATATCCCCCAGTTCAGGGTGCGTGATGAAGACATTGAATGGGCAGATGCCAAAGGATTGGGAACCAGCCCTCTGGGGACTTTTTCAGTCAGCTCAGAACCCACGAAAAAAGCAACGCCCGAAATGAAGCTTGCCATGGTTTGAATGGAGAAACCTTCACCAAATGAGCTCGCCCAAAATGTAAGGTTTTAAGAAGCAATGCTTGTTAAGAGCTTTCTGATTCGTTACCGCGTAGCTTATCCGCATGGCGCAAAAACTTGATCAATCCGCTGGAAACTATCGTTACATTTTGCGCTTTCTCATCGATCCCCTTCGGGACACCGAGGAGCGCTTGGAAGAGCTCGTGCTATTTTGCCGCGAGGCACGGATTGATGAGGTGATGCTGTTGTTGCAGGCCGAGGAGTTGAGCGCGGGGCATCCAACCCAGCAGGAATGGGCGGACGGAATCGCACTGGCTCGCCGCATGCGCGATCGGCTGGCGCAGGAGAACATCGGGCTCAGCATCAACCCGTGGTGCACGACTTATGCCGTGACCCGCGGACGCAAGCCACGCGACGGACAGAACTTCCAACGCATGGTTGGCGAGACCGGTTTGGAGCATCCGCTCGCGGCATGTCCGCTTTGTCCGAAATGGCAAACATGGCTGGCAGATTGCTTTGCCGAACTGGCCCGCGAAGTGCGCCCGCTGGCGATCTGGATGGAAGACGACTGGCGTCTGCACAATCACGGCGCGGTGACCGGCTGGGGCGGTTGCTTTTGCCCGACCCACTTGCAGCGCTTTTCTGAAATGATCGGTCAAAAGGTGACGCGCGAGCAGGTGCTTGCGGCGGTGCTTCACGGTGGTGATCCGCATCCGTGGCGGCAAGCGTGGCTGGACCTTTCCCGCGAGACGATTCTGGAACCGACACGGACGATCACCGACGCCATCCGCCGGGCGCATCCGGCCACTAGGGTTGGCTGGATGACCTCGATGCCCGACCAGCATTCGGTCGAGGGTCGTGACTGGGCGAATTTGCGCGAGGCCAGCGGCGAGACCGGGGCGTTTTTGATCCGGCCTCACATGCCGCCCTACACGCAACAGCGGCCATTGCGCGTCACGCCATGGCCCACCCGCCATACGCTGGCCTGCTTGGAAGGAGAGATCGAAGTTTATCCGGAATTGGAAAACTCACCTCGTTGCGGAGTTTATTCCAAGAGCGCCACGGCAACCGGCTGGCAAATGATCGAGGCCGCCGTGCTGGGCAGCCATGGGATTACCATCAATCACTTCGACAACATGGGCAACGGCATCGCATTGGATCGCCACCTTGCTCCGCACCTTGCTGCCTTGCGCCCGCAACTCGACGCACTGGCGGCGCTGCGTCTCGATGATCGCGAGGCGGATGGTGTGCAGGTGTTGTTTTCGCCGAAGATCGCCGCAGCCATGCGCCTGTCGGATGGCGAGGCACCCGTCGCCACGGCGGAGGATTTCCTTGCCTTGAATCGCAGCCTGCAAGCAATGGGGGGCGGTGCCGGCAGCGGAATCCGCGGCAGCATGCAGGCCCTGGTTCATTCGTCGATGATCTGGAGCGAGGTCTGCGGCATTCTTGGAATTGCCCACCGTCTGAGCTCACGCGTCGAGCCGCAGCGAGGGCCAATCCTAGTGAGCGGGCAAACGCTCGAGGCGTTTTCCGATTCGGAAATTTCCAACCTGCTCGGCGGCTTCGTCGTCCTTGATGCGGTGGCTGCGGAGGGCTTGCTGCGCCGTGGCTTCGGCGACCAGCTCGGCATCCGGTCGGGAACTTGGCAGTCGCTGGAAGACACGGCCTACAGCTATGAGCAAATCGATGCCGCAGACCGCGCTATCTATGAAGTAGCCCATCCCCGCATGTGCGCCCTGCGTTGCGCCGATCGGGTCTGGTCGATGGATGGCCACGCCGATGCCAAGGCATTGAGCACCTTTTTCACCGCCGAACATCAGGCACTCTGGCCGGCGGCTCTTGAGTTCCGCAACGCGCAATCGGGCCGAGTGGTCACGCTGGCTTATCCGCTGGATGGCGGCTCGCAGTTTTTCATGGCGTTCTTCAACATCTTCCGCCGCCTGTTTTTGCAAAACCTCTTCCTTGCCGATCCGCGCAGCGCCCGTTTGGCCATGAGCGCCGATGGCACCCGCTGCTATCGCTCGCAGACCTCGCAAGGCACATTGTTCTCTGTCCTCAACGCGCTCGAAGATCACATGGACCAAGTGGAAATCCGCCACAGCGCGGAGGAATCCTTCACCGGTCAATGGTTGGTGCTGGAGGACGATGGAACATGGCGCGCTATCACACCGCGCACTGGCTCCGGTCGCCTGGAGTTCGACCTGAACTTGCCACCGCTGCGCGGTCGATTCCTCCGGCACATGTAATTCGATCGCTTCTTCAACGACCGCTGTTTTTCTAAATCTTAAATTCTAAATCCTAAATTCTAAACGGAAGAGGAAAGAGAAGATGGCTCGCGCAGAGGCACATCTTTTGCGATTTTCTTAATCTGTGTAATCTGCGTAATCTGTGGTCAAATTCTCTTTGTTTGCATTTCAACTTCCGAATACGGGTTTAGAGCAATCGCATCGTGCAGTCGGGCGATTTCCTCATCGCTCAGGGCGCGGGAAAAAACCGCGAGTCCGCCGATGAGTCCGGCAAAGGTATTGCCCATGGTGGTCGCCGGATCGAAGCGCGGATGACCGAGACGAATGTCGGGAAGTGAGACCGCCCCGACGGTGAAGGCGCTTGCGCCTGACTCCCCTCCCCGATGAATCCCTGCGGCGTAAGGATAAGGGTTGCGAGTGGGATGAGAATCGAGACGACCATCGAGATAGGAACGAATCGCGGCACCATCATAAGTCATGGCAAGCATCGACCAGATATCGTCTGGAACAGGCGTGTCGCCGGAGGAGGCATCATCGCAGTGGTTGAGCCCTGCGGAATGACCGCCGGTCGCGGAAACATGACCGCAGACTTGGCGCTTGGATTTCACATCGGTGAGGCCGAGGCCAAGGAAAAGTCCATACTGACGGCGCATGGCCCGTTCATCCCAGAGTCCGGCGATGAACTCACACCAAGGCGGATCCTGTCGGCGGGGCTTGATCCACGCGACCACGCTGACTTGTGCCGACGGTCCGTGCAGGTTGAGAGCCGGGCATGATTCGGGCGGGCATGTGAGCCAGCGACCAGGACCTATCTCCGCCGCGTGGGAACCGAAGATTCCCTCGTCCGCGCGACCAACCGGTGCGCCGCCATCGCGCAAAGCATAGCGATGCGGGCCGATCGCCACGCGATCAGCCCCGGCAGGTTCCTGAAAGGTCCAGAAGCTGAGAAGACCGGGAAGCGAAGTGATGTGTTTTGGACACGCTGGTTTCATACCGGCCGCGAAGGATAGGATTTCAACAAGGATCTCTTTCCAGCGGTCAGCTGAATTTCCAGGTATGACCGCTTGTCATTTGGCTTTGGTGAATTCGAGTCCGCCGAAGAAGGTGTAGAAGGTTCTCAAGCGGTCGAAGCGGAGAATGAGCTGATGCTTTCCGGCACTCAACTTGATCCGCTGCTTGCCGATTGGCAAAACAGGGTCGCGCCATTTTTCGCCGGAGCTCCATTTGGAAGACATCGTCCATTCCGCCATTTTGGAGCCATCAACATCGAGTTGAATGAAGTCATCCGCAGCCGGTTTATGAGCAGATTGTGTGACCGCCGTTTGCGGACGGTTCATGAACAGTTCCACATCATACTCGCCGGCTTCGGTGACATTCACCTGATAGGTCACCCATGCCGGTTCGGATGATTCACCTCCGGCAGGAATGGCGAATTCGGTGGACCAGCCAATTTCATCGGCCCGCCACACAGTACTCTTGTCCTTGCTGGTGGTGCGTCCCATCGCATAGGCAACGCCATTGCCGCCCTCATCATAGTGACCGGCGATGATCCGGCCGGGAATGCTTTGCTGTTTCCCCTTGTAGGCGGTGCCGGTATATTCGCGGCCTGTCAGGACGGTAAGCGTCAAGGATGGGGAAACGCCGACAAGTCCGTCACTGTCCTGAGCCATGGCCTTGATGGTGTTATCGCCGGTGAAGAGATTTGAGACGGTAAAGACCTGCTCGCTATCACTCCCGTCCACTTCAAGTTCCGCACGAAGATAGCCTTTTGAGAACAGCATCAGTTTCTTAACCGAACCGTCATTGTCTTTGGCGCGAACCCTCAACCGAACCGGGCTACCGGCCATGACCTTTCCGGCGTCAGCCTGTTCAACCGTTACCTCCGGGGCGGTTTTATTTCCATGGTCCTCATCATAGACGCGGACATAGTCATATTTCACCTGGTCGGGAAGTTGAGCCTCCTCCAGCCTGCCGTAGAACGGTTTTGCATCTTTGGTTTTTGGCGTGCCAGACTGCCAGCTGGCGATGATGTGCAGCGGCACCGTGGTAATGGGAACATCCTTGTAGGATTGGCGCTGCGTTTCCTGCCCATCCACATAAAAAATATGCTCCAGCGGAGTCCACTCCAGAGCCACCGTGTGCCAACCGCCATACTCTTCAAGCAGCACCTTCCGGCAAGCCAGCAAACGACTGATTTTCGTTACCTCGAGAGTTGGTTTTTTCGGATTGGGATTCTGATCTTCGGTGCCTATCCCCAGGCCGGAAGTGGCCCAGTATGACATCTGAATGTCATTGGTCTTCTTTGGCTTGTAGAAGTCCTCATAGATATCGAATTCCTGCGGGCAGCGGAATGTGTCGGACCCTTCGCCGTAGGGAACGCCGGAGAGCCAGAAAGCCGTCCACCAGCCCGGCTGCTTCGAAAATTGCACGCGGGCTTCGTAATAGCCGTAGGCTTTGGTCATGCGCGAATAAATCCTCGGACCATACAAAACTGCTCCGTCCTTATCCTTTTTAAGCGAAATGACAAAGTTGCCCTCTCCGTCCAGACCCGACATCGTCGTGTCGTATCGGGTCTCGATCCCCGGCCATTTCAATTTGCCTTGGAGGTTATCTACGACCCACTTTTCCCCGTTGAGCTGAGATCCATCAAATTCATCATTCCAGACCATCTTCCATTTTCTGTCAGACGGTGGCCCAGGACGCGCTCCAGCCACTGAAACATGGATGGGTTTTTTGGCTTCCGAGGCATCAGTGGTAGAAGTGATGAGATATGGGTTGCGCAAATCACCCGGGCCCCCGACAGAAAGCAAGGAGGAAGCCTTTCCGCTGGCAAAGCGAATCACCAGCAGGTGGTTCCCCGCAGCAGCGTCGACTGTTACAGAATGATCATAGATTGAGGTCGGCAATTTTCCATTTCCAGATTCCATGGTGCTGCTGATCAGGGTCCCGTCAAGATAGGCCTCATACCACCAATCGGCACCGAAGCCAAAAGTGAGCGGGCCGGCCTCGGTGACGCTGAATGGGATGTAAACAAATGCCGTTTTGCCGATGGCCTTTTCACCTTTTTCCCCGATGTGCGAAGCCAGATCGAGCGTGCGGTTGGCGGTATTAAATGAGGCGGTTTTCGCCTCGGCAGTAACGCCATCCAGTGTCAACGACTTCGGTACCTGACGCAGCAAATCGGCGCTCGGAACTCCGCTCGCTTTCGTAAAAGGCGCAAAAACCACACATTCGGTCGACAGCTTCAAAGAGCCTTTGACCGGAAATGCTTCGCGAAAATCAAGGCCGCCGAAGTTCACACTGCCACCCTTGAACTTTACCTGGAGCACATGCTTGCCAGCTTCAAGCCGCACTGGCATTTCAGCAAATTGGCGTCCGGTGGCAGACCAGTCATTTCCCGTTTCTTTACTGTCAAGTTTAAGGGTTGCGAGGGTTGCATCATTCACCGAAAGATCAATTTGTGTTGCGGGACCCGAATAATCGTTCGCGCGGCCGTAGTGGAGGATGATGTCGTAGTCGCCAGCCTTGCGGACATCCAATGTGTATTTCATCCATTCGCCGGACATAATCCAGCCGACAGGTTGATCAGCGCGAGCCACATCCACACCTTCGCCTTCCCTGAACGAGTCGGCAGCCATGTTATCGGCTTCGGTGTCATGATATGCCACACCTGCTCCACCTTCATCATAAAGGGCGGGCTTGATAAATCCTGGAACAATTTGCGCCTGACCTTTGTGGGGTTTGGACTCTTTGTTTACGGCAGTGGCATTTGCGGCATGGGTGATCGCATGGCCGAGTGATAAACTGACCGCAGCGAATACGATTGCGGTTTTTTTAAGGCTTATTTTCATAAGGATCGGATGTGTTGTGTTTGGTTTAGAATGAGGATTGCCGAGGATGGGACGCAAAGGATCGGGGTCAAGAACGATCACTTTGCTTAAGCCAGAGGATGGAGGTGACGCCGCGCGGGTAGTATTTGCTGCCCTTGGCCTCGCCGCTCACGATCTGGTCGCTCCAAGCCCAGTAGTTGTTTTTCTCATCGAGGAGCCATGAAGCGTGTGCTTGATCGGCCACAACGCCGTTCCTGCCCGCACGCTCTCCGAGGATTTCGGAGGCGATGAACTGGCAGAGGTAAACCTTGCTGAGCCACGAGTTGTTGCTGGTCGAGCTGATCTTCCAACCTCCATCCGGAAACAGACAGATGCCCTTCTTGAGCACGCCGCGCAAGTGGCGGCGCATGGCATTGATGAAGGTGCCGAATTCGCCATCGGGCGAGAGCGCATTTTTAAGACCGAGGGCGTGAGGAATCACGAGCCCCTCGATCGCCGGAATGATGCGGCTCTCCACATTCTCGTGAAGGATCGCTGGAAGGAGTCCGTTTTTGTCGGCGGTGGCGCTGATGGTGCTCGCTGCGCGGTGGGCTTGATCATGGGCGATGGCCGCGCGTTTCTTGTCGCCAACGGATGAGAACAAATCGGCCAAGCCGACATAGCTGCCCCAGCATTTCACGGCGAGGTAAAGGTTGTTGCGGGCCTGACCGAGCGAGACATCGAGGCTGTCGTAGGTGGTGATCTCGCTGCCTCCCGCGCAACGCGAACTATCGAGGGACATCACGCCGTCGCGTTGTGCGGGATCGGGGTGATCGCGGTTGAGCAGGCTGGTGAGGATTTTTTGGAATGTGGGGAGGTTCTTTTTGCGCCAAGCCGTGTCGCCGGATTGCTTCACATAGACGAGCGCGCAGACGAGCCAGTTCACCAACTCCTCATGCGACATGTGCGAGAAGCAGCCGTGGATTCCGCTCTTCTCATAGACCGAGCGCTGCGGCGGGGAGAAATGATTGGTGATCCCCATGTCGTGCGTGAAGGTGATGCCGCCTGGATGCTCGGTCGAATCGCCCGGAAAACGCACAGTGTCGGTATAGGAGTAACGCTTGAGGAACCAGTCGAGTTCGTTGCGCACGGTCCACGGATTCAACTCCATCTCGAAGAACAATTGGTCGATCGTGAGGTCGAGCGTATTCAGCATCCGGTATTCCCCTTCGTTCACCACCCACAGCGGTTTCCCTTCGCATTCCAGAAACTGCGTGCTGCCGTAGTAGCTGTGCACGGCTTGCGCGAGCATGAAGGAACGGGCCTCGCTGAGTTTGGCTTTGGCGATTTTTTTGTCGAACGCATCGCCGCGTTTTTTCAGGGCAGTGAAATTATTCAGCGCATAACCGGCGACCGCTTCGATGTCAGAAAAATAGCGTGAGTAATGGTAACTGGTGGGCAAGCCCGTGGTGGGTCGACCTTCGCGGAAAAAACAAACTGCAAAGCGAAAGGTTTGTTTCTTCCCCGCCTTGGCCTTGCACACCAGCAAGCCCACGCTGCCGATGCCGAAGGAATGGTTGAAGGGATCTTGCTCTTCAAGAATGTCTTCGACGCTGAGCCCCAACGAGGCATGAACACCGGGCGAGTCGCTGGCGATGGCCACCGATTCACGGCAAGCGATGCCGGAGATTTTTCCCATGCCTTCGAGAAGCCGCATCCCGCGCGCCGGATTGTTGCCTTGAAAGCCAAAGACCGCGCGTCGGTCGGTCTTCGATCGCGTGTTGTCCACGGTCAACTCGACAGTCAACGCGGGCACATATGCCAGACGAAGATCTTTATCAGAGGCCTTTCCCGGTTCGGGCGCAGGCATCACCGGAGTATGAATGGAAAAGGTCAGATCCCCTGCCGTCCATGTGTCGCATCCTGCTGTGAAGTCGCGCCGGATGTCCTTGTCGGGCCAGCTGCGCGGAACCACGCGCTTTTGAACTTCGACAGCTTCGACATCAAAGTTGGCTCTGTCGTTCGCGGTTTCCTGAAAGAACGGCAGGCAGGAAATGCTGTTCTCGTCCGCAATGCCGATGAAGACATTCTGGTCGGCGGGCTTGCCAAGTTCGAGTCCCAGGCCGCCCTTGGCACCCTTGGATCCGAGGGTGAAACTGGCGAATGCACCGATGGGTGAATGCTGGGTGTTGAAGAAGATCTTGGAGGTCATTTCTTTGATGGGGATTTCATGCGGGCCGCGCCGAAGTTTTCACTTTTTGAAATAACCCTTCGCATCCGGCGGACGAATGGCGGTGAGGGTGCCGTTGTAATGGCGGAGGTCGCGTGCCTCATACGGATGGGCGGCGATGGCTTCCTCGTTGAGGTCGATGCCGAGGCCGGGTGTGTCCGGGATGAACATGCGTCCGTTTTCGAAGCGGACCTGTTCGTTGCAGATTTCGGAACGCCATGGCACATCGACCGCCATGGTTTCGTGGATGAAAAAATTCGGCGTGCATGCCGCGACCTGTAGGGTGGCGGCGTTGGCGACAGGGCCGCTGGGGTTGTGCGGGCAAAGCGCGACATGGCGCGCCTCGGCCATGGCGGCGATTTTCTTGAGTTCGCCGATGCCGCCGCAATGGGAGATGTCGCATTGGATGAAATCGGCACATCCCATATCGAGGAAGCGCGATGCCTCCCAACGGCTGTAGAGTCGTTCGCCGGCGGCGATGGGCACGCGGCTGCGCTGCTTCACTTCGAGCAAGGCATCGAGGTTGTCCGGTGGCACGGGTTCCTCGAACCAGAGGATGTCAAATGGCTCGAGTGCGCGGGCGATGCGCACGGCGGTGGCGATGTTGAAACGGCCATGACCTTCGATGAGCAAATCGACTTGGTCGCCGACAGCATTTTTCACTGCCGTGATGTTTTCGATGGCAAGCCGCAGGTCGGCTTTTGAAATGTCGAGGTATGCCGAGCCGAAGGGGTCCCACTTGAGACCGGCGAATCCGGCCTCGACCGCCTCGCGGGCTTTGGCCGCAAACTCATCGGGCGTTTTGGCAGGAGCAAACCAACCATTGGCATAGCAGGGAACCGAGTCGCGCACCTTGCCCCCAAGGAGTTGATAGACCGGCACACCGAGTGCCTTGCCCTTGATGTCCCACAGCGCCATCTCGACGGCGGATAGCGCGCTCATGTAAACCGGACCACCGCGGAAATAGGTGCTGCGATAGGCCTCGTGCCAAAGCTCCTCGATGCGGTGCGGATCGCGGCCGACAAATTGACGCTCCAACTCCCGGATCGCCTCGGCAACGGTGGTTTCGCGGTACTCGAGCGTGGCTTCGCCAATGCCGTAGAGGCCTTCGTCGGTGAGGACCTTGACGAAGACCCAGTTGGTTCGATAGGCGTGACAGATGATCGGTTTGAGGGCGGTGATTTTCATGCGCTTAGATGGTAACGGTAAAGACGGATGCCCTCCGGAGCGAGCGGAGAGGCGGGATCGACGGCATCATTTTCGGAACCGGGTTCGTGCGCGCTCACTGCGGCTAGACCGCGGAAGGTCGGCTGCACTTTGACCGGATGCTCGCCGGAGTTCACGACGATCACACCTGCACTCTGCGCGTTCAAACGCGAGGTGGCCGACGCACCCTCGTGACCCGCGATTCCCTCGTCGCCGAGATAGGCGCCATGACGCAACAGGTCGGCATGACGCGTGGCGAATTCACAGAGACCTTTGATGTAAACGCGGCTCTCCGCCGTGGAGATCCGTTGCATCAGCTTCAGATCGGGCGGGTAATAAGTGCAATCGGCAAAAGCATCATCCGCAGGTTTTTCGCCATGCTCGAGATAGCGAACATCAGCGGGCCAGCGGGCCTCGATCTCGTGTCCCAGCCCGTGCAGCAAGGCATGGTTCGCTTGCGCGGCATCGAGTGCGGGTGTGCTGAAGCGTTGGATGAGCGGCACCTCGGGAAAGGTTGTGCGGAAGAGACCGGGAAAGTCGTTTTTCCCTTCGCCGACAAATTCATAAATCGGCTTGGGCGCAAAGCCGGTGCCCCAACCGTGAAACCACCCCATATGCGGTGTGAGGGCGTCGAAAATCCCTTCGGTCATGATCGTGAACTCGGGGTTGATCGACCGCATTTCCTGGCAAAGCTGCGCATAGAATTCGACGCGCTGCTCGGCGCGCGCGGCATCGGGCGTGGGATGGTGATGGCTCGGATTGTGACAGGGATAGCCACCCGACACCCCGATCTGATCGTAGAGAATGCCGTCTGCCCCAAGGCGCTCTGCCGCGACGGCGAGCTTGCGCAGTTGGGCCTGCCAGATCGGCGCTCCAAAGCAGCCGCACGAGAAAGTAACCGGGGTGCTGCTGTTGAATTTGCGGATCGAGGAGGTGCTAGGCTCGTGGTTGGGCTGCCAGGCGCACGCGTCATTGCCCTGCCAGCGATAGAACTCGGTGGAGTTGTCGATGAGTTGCCCGTTGGCGTAAAGCACGGTGCGCAGACCAAGCTTGCGTGCCTCGGCCAATGCTTCACGCAACACCGCCTCACCGCCCATCGCCGGATCGGGATGATAGTCCGGATAGTAGCGGTCGTGCCCGCCATGTGCCCAACCGAAGAGACCCACAGCGCTGAGGCCGTGATCAAGGGCCAGTTTCCAAACCTTGTGGAGCTCGTGGTAATTCCAATAGATCGCACCGTTCTGCTGCTTGAGGATCGCGAGAAACCAGCCGGTTTGCTCCTGCGGCCATGCGGGTATTGAGCTTCGTGAAAACCATTCATCAGCCCAGCGGCGGTAGCTACGCGCGGCCTCCTGCCACTCGCCCGTGTATGCCCTCAAGACGATTGGTGCCGAGGTCCACTCCGCACCGGGACGCAGCCAAGGCTTTTGCGAAAGCCACCAACGGGTGCCCTCGCCAGTCCCTTCCGCACGCCACCACAGCGCGGAGACGGAGCGATCATGACGCCCGAGATACCAACCGCCCTTCGGTCCGGCCATGGCCGACCACGCCATCGTGCATCTGCCCGATGGATAGCTCAGATCCACCGACTTGATGGCATGCGGGTTCTCCGTGCGAGTACCAAGACCATCGGGCAAGAGCAGCGAAATGCCTTCGCGTTTTTCGACATAAAGTTCCGGCCCCTCGATTTCCTCCAGCGTCCATTCCGCACCTTGATGCCGCGCATGAATCGTCCATGATACCGTGTCGCCCTCAAGCGTTTCTTTTAATTCCAAGCGGACCACACCACCGCCCGGGCAGGACACTTCAGCATGAAATCCGTCGGCAGCAGCGGTGAATTCCGTGACGGCCACACAGACTTTCTTCGCGGGCGATGAAGGTGTTCCCGGTGAGCGGAAGTGGCATTTCAAGCCGCGCAACTCAAGGGCAGGCAGACCAAGCGCGTGGCCATGTTTCAATATCGAATCGGGTATTGGATGTTTCATAAAAATATCGTGTCAGATTTCTTCGGTCACTCCGGCAACAAGCGTTCGCGCCGAAAGATGCAGTTGACGGCAACGCTCAAGAAAGGGCGCGGGATCCTGTTGGTTTTCCAGGAAAAGATCATAGTGATGAGGAATCACCAACGAGGGATTCAAAAGCTCCGCGATGAGCGCCGCTTCCTGCCATGTCTGGTTGCCGAGGCGACCGTTGATGCAAAGAAGCGCCACCGACACTTGCGGTGTCAGCGCAGCAATCTGGCTTCGAAGGTCCTTTGCCAGTGCGGTGGAATACTCGGTGTCGCCGCTGTGATAGATCGTTGTTTCGCCGCAACGGATGAGACACGCAATGCCATGAGGATCGCTGTGAATCGTCGGCAAGGCGGTGATCTTGAATGGGCCTACTTGAATTTCCATTCCCACATCGAGCGGCACCACGCGCTCCTCCCCCACCCCTTCGGCGAGAGCGAGCGGGCGAACGCTGCTTGGCGCGATCAAGGATGCGGCCGAATGAAAACGAAGGATCTCCGGTGCCGCGATAGGATCCCAGTGGTCCACATGGCAATGGGTGCAAAGCAAGGCGTCGGGAGCAAGCTGCTGCACATTCATCGGCGCAGGCACGATGCGAGTCGCACCTTTCGCCGCGGCGGCATCACTCAGGTAGGGATCGATGACGAGGCGAAAGCCATCTTCCTCAAGGAGATAGCCGCTTTGGGTGAGCCAAGTGAGCTTCATGACGAAAATTTTTCAGCGCATGTAGAGTCCGCCATTCACATCGAGCACCGCACCCGTGATGTAGCGTCCTCCAGGTCCGCATAGAAATGCGACAGACAAGCCAACATCCTCGCAGGTGCCGAGCCCCAGAAGGACATTGCGACTCAAGGCCTCCACACCTTCGCGGCCGTGGGTCTCAAACAGCAGGTCGGTCTCGATGATGCCGGGAGCCACGCAGTTGACGAGGATGCCATGCGCAGCGCCGGTGCGCGCCACGGTTTTTGTAAATCCGATGATCCCGGCCTTGCTTGCCGCATAGTGAGCGTGACCCTTGAGCGCGCCCTGATGTCCGACCACCGAGCTGATATTCACGATCCGCCCGCCACCTTGATCGCGCATGACGAGCATCGCCTCCTTGGTGCAGAGAAACATCGAGGTGAGGTTGGTGTCGAGGATGTGATTCCAATCCTGCAAACTGGTTTCAAAAATATCCTGAGCGGCCGAAGTCCCTGCGTTGTTCACCAGAATATCCAGGCGACCAAAGCGTGACTCAATCTCGCCAAACATTTGGCGAACGCTCGTCTCGTCCGACACATCGGCCTGCACGGCAAAAGATCCCGGCGCGAGTTCCTCCACCTCGCGCAGGACGGCTTCCGCACCCTCCTTGCTGCGATGGTAATTGAGCGCCACACGCGCACCCTGCCGCGCCAACTCCAAAGCAATCCCCAGACCAAGCCCGCGTGAGGCACCAGTCACCAATGCACACTGACCTTCCAAGGGCCGAGCCACGCTGGGTTTCGCTCCGGTATCATGGGATGCATCTTTCATACGACCACATGCTTTGCCGAATGCGCGGCGATGACAAAGGAATCCACTTTGCAAGTCAGGGCAAAAACTTGTCAAATTCGGACATGACACAGCTTCCGCCGCCAACCCGGCCAGGCTTTCACGCAGACAATCGATGAACTTGAGGGACAGCCTTGGCGCACTGCTTAAGTCGAAATTCCGGATCCAGCATTCACGGCTTGCTAGCATCGCCGGTTGCGGAAAGAGTTCCTCTTGCATGGATCATCGCGGATCTCAAACGGGACTGTTTCGTCGCGCTCACATGAGCACCGCAAATCAAAAATCATGAACCGCTCCGATTCCATTCCCTCCATCACAAGCCTACCTGAGGAACTGCCTTCGAAGCGGCCATTCCACCTCATGACCAAGCCCATAGGGCCGATCTGTAATCTCGATTGCGAATACTGCTTTTACCTCGAAAAAGAAAAACTCTACCCAGGCAGCAAAAACTTCAAAATGCGCGACGATGTGCTGGAAACTTACATCCAGCGCTACATCGCTTCGCAGGCCACGCCGGAGGTCACCTTCGCCTGGCAAGGGGGCGAGCCGACATTGCTCGGCGTTCCGTATTTTCGTCGTGTCGTGGAGCTCCAGCAAAAACACGCGGGCGGCAAAAAAATCTCAAACAGCATCCAGACCAACGGCACGCTGCTCGACGATGAATGGTGCGCATTTCTCACGCAGCACGGCTTCCTTGTCGGCATCAGCGTTGATGGACCGGCACACCTGCACGACGCCTACCGCGTCGACAAAAAACAACGCCCCACTTTCGAACGCGTGATGCGCGGTCTGGATTTGCTGAAAAAACACGGCACCGAGTTCAATACCCTCACCGTCGTCAATGCCCGCAACTCGAAGCATCCGCTGGAAGTCTATCGCTTCCTTAAAGAAATCGGCAGCAGCTTCATCCAGTTCATCCCGCTGGTCGAGCGGAAGGCGGATGCCGCTGCTCACGCGCAGAATCTTGATCTCGCCGCGCCGACCGATGGCGAGTTCTCGGAATCTCCAGTGACCCCGTGGAGCGTGCAGTCCGCGCAGTATGGCGAGTTCCTCTGCGCCATTTTTGACGAATGGGTGCGGCAGGATGTGGGTCGCCATTTCGTGCAGATTTTCGATGTGGCCCTTGGCAACTGGGTCGGTGCCGGATCTGGCCTCTGCGTGTTCTCCGAAACATGCGGCTCGGCGCTGGCCATCGAGCACAACGGCGACCTCTACTCCTGCGATCATTATGTGTATCCGCAATACCGCCTCGGGAACCTCATGAATCAGTCGCTCGGCGAGATGGTTCAGTCCCCGCAGCAGATTCAGTTTGGAAATAACAAGTCGGCCACACTGCCCAAGTATTGCCGTGAGTGCGAGGTGCGCTTCGCTTGCCATGGCGAGTGCCCGAAACACCGCTTCATCCGCACTCCGGACGGCGAGCCCGGCTTGAACTACCTTTGCGCGGCCTACAAACGCTTTTTCAATCACGCCGATCCTTACATGAAAACCATGGGCGAACTGCTGCGCCGTCGAGTCGCCCCGGCACAAATCATGGGTATCCTCGCTCGCAGTGAACAAAAGGATCAATGGAACACCGCCGGACGCAACGAGCCGTGTCCCTGTGGCAGCGGAAAGAAACGCAAGCACTGCCACCCTGCGGTCGCGTGATCAACCTTGACCGAAGCTTCATCAGATCCGCGGCAAATCGTCATTGATATCCACCATCCGAGTCGCAAGGCTCAACGCATTGATGAAACCGAATGTGATCATGATCCTCGCCGACCAACTCCACGCGGGTTGGATGGGCTGCGCCGGGCATCCGCAGGCCTTGACCCCAGAATTCGACGCGTTTGCGGCATCCGGCATGCGGTTTGAAAAAGCCTATTGCCAAAACCCGATCTGCACGCCGAGCCGGGTGAGCATTCTGTCCGGCCAATACGCGCAGAACCATGGCTACTACGGTCTGTCTGGCCCGGCACCTCTTGGTCTGGACAATATCTTTCGTCACTTTCGCCGCCACGGTTACCGCACCGCAGCCTACGGCAAACTCCATCTCCCAGAATCCCCGAGGAACTGGATCGCGGACGATGTGGATGAGTTCGGCGACTGTTACGAATCGGCCGACGGCGCCTGCGCGACCTCCGAATTTCTAAGCGGACTCGATGCCAAGGGCCTTCGCGAGCAGGAGGACAGTTGGCACAACACCACCGGATTTTACAGCCCCAACACTATCCCGATGGATGCCCGCCCCTCGGCCTTGCCGTTTGAGGAGACGCTGGAAATGTGGTGCGCCAAGAAGGCCATGGCTTTCATGAGTCAGGCGGATGAGCGCCCGTTCTGCATGCAAATCGCTTTCCAGAAGCCGCACCATCCGCTCTTCCCCAACGAGCGTTTCTGGAATCTCTACCCGGAAGACCTGGCCTTGCCGTCGCATTGGGATGCGAATGCTGGTGAGCGTCCACCGCACTTTCAAAAAATGAAGGCCGGTGCCCGGAACATGAAACCGGAGTTTGGCAAACCCGGCGAGAGCTTCGAGGATTTCCTCCGCCGATCCTGGCGGGGCACGCTGGCCTGCGTCAGCCAGATCGACCATGTCTTCGGCCTGCTGCTTCGTTTTCTCAAAGAGCGCGGTCTGGATAAAAACACGATCGTCATCCTCGGCAGCGATCATGGCGCCTACCACGGGCATTTCGGCTTGATGGAAAAAGCTCCCGGGATTTGCTCCGACGCCGTCTGCCGCGTGCCCATGATCTGGAAGGTGCCCGGAGTCACGCCGGAGGGAAGTGTGTGTTCGCAACTCGTGGAGAATATCGACATGGCCCCCACGCTCGCAAAGTTGTGCGGGTTGCCGGACTTCGATTCCGCCGACGGACTCGACATCACGCCACTGCTCAAGAACGAAGATCGCGCGGTTCACGAAATCGCCCTCACCGAAAATGTCTGGAGCAAATCCATCCGTTGGAAAAACTGGCGCTTCGTTCACTACTCAAGCCGGATGTTTGAGGAAGGCGATTTCGGCGAACTCTACAACCTCGAGGAAGATCCCTGGGAGTCACGCAATCTCTACTCCGACCCGCAGCATCAAGGCCTTGTCGCTTCCCTGCGCCGGCGACTGCTAGAGCATCTGATCGAAACCCGCCGCACCGTCACGACCCATCCCACTGTCAAAAACGAGCCCGGCCTTGATTGGGACCCCGGAGCCCGATTTACCTATCCCGTCTGCGACGACGGAACCGCACCGAATCCGGCGCAAGCTCGCAATCGGGATACTCTGAATATCAATTACGTCTAACCCTGTGGGGAAACTGAGTGGAGCCACTCAACTCTGCCGGTGCTGGAGGCTTTCCAGCAGATGCTCGCGAAATTCGCGCGGCCTACACAGCTCGTGACGAAGAAACCAGTTGGAGAAAAATGCCAGATCGGTGAAC